>CAZXRA010000124.1:0-19476 GCA_964643485.1 uncultured Iamiaceae bacterium
CGTCGATGCCCGAGCGGGAGAGGATCGACCCGAGGTAGCCCGACATCGTCGAGCGGGCCTTGCCCAGGCGGTCGCGGAAGCGGGGACGGACGGGGGCGACGACCTCGGCCGGCGCCTCCTCGACGACGACCTCGTCGACCGGCACCTCATCGACGGCCGCCTCGGGCCGTTCGGCCACGGCCGTGCCAGAGCGGGGGGACGGGGCGGCCGGCGGCTCCAGCTCGGGACCGGACGAACGGCGGGTGGTGACGAACCAGGCGGCGCCGGCCACCAGGACGGCCACCACGACGAGGGCGAGGACGATCTCCATGAGGGCGCCGATGCTACGCGGGGGGCTCGGCCCCGCCTGCGTCGGGCACCGTGCCCTCGGCCGACGGATCGTCGCCGGCGATCACCTCTCCCCCGCTCGGCGCCACGGGCGTCCGGGCGAAGGGCACGATCTTGTCGGCCAGCCAGGCCCACACCGGTGCGCCGTTGCCCGCCTGGTAGTGGACGCCGTCGTTGCGGATGACCTTCCCGTCGATCTCGTGGCGGTACTCCCCGCCCGGACACAGCAGGTCCCCCAGGTCGACGTAGGCGGCCCGATCCCCCAGCTCCTCGAAGTAGTCGCGGAAGACACCGTTGACCCAGGCCAGGAGCTCGTCGTCGTTGCGGGGGCTGTCGCTCCCCCCCAGGTTGGGGTTCTCCTCCCGCATGCAGGCCATGGCCACGAACATGAAGCGGACGTCGGGCTTCACCGCCCGGATGGCGTCCAGCCCCCGGTCGAGCCGCCCGCGGATCTCCTCCACCATCTCCGGCGTGTGGGTCGGGATGGTGCGGGTGCCGACGCGATGGTCGTAGACCTCCCACGCCCCGAAGTGCAGGAGGATCACGTCGGGCTGCTCCCGGGCCGCCACGATCTGCCAGTCCCCCAGCCAGTCGCCGCACCGCAGGGACGACCGGTCGGGCTTGCCGTCGACCAGGGCGAACCCCGGGACGGTCCCGCAGCCGATGCGGGCCGCCGTCGACATCTCGATCTCGGGCTCGTCCGGCGGGTTGTTGTACGTGAGCCGGTAGGCCACCGAGTCGCCCACCACCATGACCCGCACGGGGCGATCGGCGGGCACGGGGGGGAGGCCGGCCTCCTCGATCGCCCGCCGCACTTCGGGGGGCACCGTCGGGGGCGGCTCGTCGGGGAGCTCGGGCACCGTGGCGTCGGCCAGGTCGACCGGCAGGACGACGTCACTGCCGTCGCTCGGGATGCGGAACGTGCCGGCGACGAGGAGCCAGGCGACCAGGCCCACGCACATGGCCGCCACGGCCGGGCGCGACCGCCGCAGCCCGGGCACCCGCAGGCGCAGGCCGTCGAGGCCGTGGCGCCGCACCGGCACCTCGACCAGGACGTAGGAGGCCACGGTGAAGGCCACGGCCACCGTCGTACGGACGGCGAACACCGCTGGGTCCTCCCACCACCCGTCGCCGTCCAGGCCCAGGCGCCGCGGGGTGAGGGCGACGTTGACCGGCCAGTGCCACAGGTAGAGCCCGTAGGAGACCTTCCCGACAGCCACCAACGGGCGGACCGCCAGCACCCGGGCCAGCCGGTTCTCCGGCCGGGGCAGGGCGATGCCGGCCACGAGGGCGGCCGTGGCCAGGGCCAGGGCCAGGAAGCCCCCCCGGTACATCCACGCATCGGACTCGTGGACGAAGAGGTAGGCGGCCGCCACCCCACCGGCGCCCAGCAGGCCGCCCAGGGCCAGGGTGCGCCGGAGACGGTGGAGGGGCCACTGGGCCGCGACCACGGCGAGGATGGCCCCGACGAGGAGGGAGTGGGCCCGGGCGTCGGTGCCGTAGTAGGCCCGGGAGAGATCGAAGGCCCCGGCGGCCAGGTGGGCCATCCACAGGACGGAGGCCGCCGTCGCCGCCACCAGCCCGGCGAGCAGCAGCTGCGGCGCCCGCCGCCCCCGGCGCAAGGCCAGGGCCACGACCACCGGGAAGGCCACGTACCACTGCTCCTCCACGGCCAGAGACCACAGGTGCCGGAGCGGCGACGGCGTCCCGGAGAAGTACGACTGCTCGGTGACGACGAAGCGCCAGTTGGCCACGTAGCCCAGGGCGGCCAGCCCGTCCCCCCGCAGGGTGGTGCGCTGGGCCGGGTCGAGGAGGAAGGGCGAGGCCACCGCCACCACGGCCAGGAGGACCAACAGGGCGGGCAACAGGCGGCGCAGGCGCCGCACCCAGAAGGCGCGGAGGTCGATGCGCCCGGTGCCCACCCGCTCCCGCAGTAGGAGGGTGGTGATCAGGTAGCCGGAGAGGACGAAGAAGACGTCGACGCCGAGGAAGCCACCGGGCATCCACGAGATGCCGCCGTGGAAGAGCATGACGCCGACCACGGCCACGGCCCGCAGGCCGTCGAGGGCGGGGATGTAGGGGAGGGCCCGGGGGGAGGTGGTGGTGGCGTCGGCCTCAGGTGTCTCGCCGTCTGCTGTCCCCACGGGGCGTCACGTTAGTGAGGGCCCTCCGCCTTCCCGTCAGCGGGTGCGGCGGGGGGCCTCGCCCAGGGTGACCGACACCTCCGACGTGTCGCCCCGTCGGTCGACGGTGAGGGTGACCTCGGTGCCCGGCTCCCGGCTGCGCACCATGGCGACCAGGTCGGCGGCCGAGTCGATGGCCGTGCCGTCCAGGCCGGTGACGAGGTCGCCCTCCTCGATGCCGGCCTCCTCGGCGGGGCTGTCCGGCTCGACCTGTTGGACGACGGCGCCCGTGCTCCCGTCGGTGGGATCGGCCGCGCCCACCCCCAGGTAGCCGTTGGTGATGGTCTCGCCGGCGACGAGCTTGTCGGCGATGGCCTTGGCCGTCTCGATGGGGATGGCGAATCCCACCCCCACGTTGCCGCCCGACTCGGAGGCGATGGAGTCGTTGATGCCGATCACCCGGCCCTGGCGATCGGCCAGCGCCCCGCCCGAGTTCCCCGGGTTGATGGGGGCGTCGGTCTGGATCATGGGGATGGCGCCACCCGGGGTCTCGACCGTCCGGCCCACGGCGCTCACCACGCCGGAGGTCACCGTCTGGTCGAGGCCGAAGGGGCTGCCGATGGCCACGGCGAGCTGCCCGACCTGCACCGCCTCGTCGAGGGCGAGGGTGGCGGCGACCAGGTCGTCGGCCTCGACCCGCACCACGGCCACGTCGGAGCCGTCGTCGGTGCCTTCGACGGTGCCGTCCACGGCCCGCCCGTCGGCCAGGCGCACGGTGACCTGACGAGCCCCGTCCACCACGTGGGCGGCCGTCATCACCAGGCCCTCCTCGGCGTCGTAGACGAAGCCCGATCCCAGGCTGCCCTGGGTCTCGATCTGCACGACGGCGGGGCCGAGGCTGGCGGCCACCGCGGCGACCGGCTCCTCGGCGTCGGCCGCGCCCGGCACGGTCGGCGTGGTGCCATCGGCCACGGGGACGGCGGAGACGGCCTCCCTCCCCACGGGGTCGTCGTCGAGCGCCTGCCCGATGGCGATCCCGCCCACCCCGGCGGCGAGGATCCCGACGACGGCCAGGACGGCGACCACGACCCCGGCCCGGGGGCGGGGGGACGGCGAGGGCGGCACGGAGCCGGGAGGGAACGAGCCCCCGGGCGGGGGTGGCCCGCCCGGGGGGAGCGACCCGCCCCATGGCGTCGCGAGAGGCGGCGGGCCGGGGGCGGGCGGAGGCGGCGGAGGGGAGGACGGCACGAACGGTGCCTGGGGCGCGGTGTCGCCGGGCCGGGGCGGGGGTGGGGGCATCCCCGGCGGAAGGGGGGGCACGGACCCTCCGGAGGGAGGAGGGGGTGGCGGTGGCGTCGGGGACGATCCCCAGGCTGACGTGTCCATCGGGTCACCTTCGGTCGGTCGTGCCGGCACCCTAGGCAGGGGTTCCGAAAGTCCGACGAAGATCGGCAGCAACCGGGGAGAAGTCCCCGGGCAACGTGCGATAAGGCGCGGCAGCCGCGGCCTCAGCCGGTGAAGCGGGCCTCGGTGGGCACGGGGACGGCCGGCGGAGCGGGCGCCGCCGGCGGGGGCGGCGGGTAGGGGGTGAAGATGCCGTCGATCTCCCCCGCCACGCAGTCCGCCGGGGCGTTCACCGGGTTGCAGCGGGCCACGGTGCCCCCCGGCACCTCGACCACGTACCCGGTGCCGAAGGCGGCGGCGTAGGACGCCGTCGGGTAGTCGGTGGACACCCACTGCGCTCCACTGGCGAAGGCCGCCTCCCGGCCGGACGTGTCGCCCTCGCGGGCCTCGCGGGTGTCGGCGTCGGCCCGGGTGCGCACCACGTAGCCGTCGGCCACCAGATCCTGGATGCGCTCCACGTTGCCCCGGGGGTCGTTCACCTTGACGAAGGCGGCGTCGTCCTGGCCCGGCTCGGCGTTGGTGAACATCACCCGGTCCTCGAGGGTGGGGTGCCCGGCCAGGTAGTCGGTGCGGTAGCCGCCCCCGTTGTCCATCAGGAACAGCACCTTGCCCCGGCTCGCCTCCAGGGTGGGCCAGCCGTCCCCGGCGAGCACGGCCTCCTCGAGGGTGGCATGGCTGCCCCGCACGTCGTCGGGGGTGATGATCTGGTCACGGGGGACGACGTCGAGGATCTCCTGGTCAAGGGCATCCATGGCCGGGCCGTCCCACGGAGCGGGCACGACGAAGGGGAAGCCGGAGAAGGGCACCTCGCTGTCCTTCAGCTCCAGCAGGATGGCGATGGGCATGTGGGACGGGTTGGCATCGGACCACGACTCCACCGCTTCCAGGCACGCCACCAGGGTGAGGCAGTTGCTCCGGTAGTCGACGTCCTGGACGTGCAGCACCTTGGTGCCGGGCTGGTCCATGGCCGGGTCGTGGGGGCCCTCGCCCGCCGCCGTCCGCAGCAGGGGCTCGGCGTAGGCACCTCCGGCGTCGTCCCGGAAGAGGTCGAGCTCGATCTGGCGCACCTTCTGGCGCTGGAACTGCTCGGGGAGAGGGGCGTGGGTGTACTGCATCAGGTCGTCACCGGCGCCGATGAAGCTCCGCCGCACCTCGGTCTCCTTGGCCGAGGCGGCCAGGTGGTAGCTGTTGTGGCTCCCCACCACCTGGATCTGGTTGATGCGCAGGTCGCCTGTCGCTGCGTTGACCGGCCGGCCGCTCGGCCCCACGGTGCTCACCACCACGGCCAGGGCGGCGACCAGGACGATCCTCCCCCTCTGTGCTGGCCTCGTCATCGCACTCTCCCCTGCGCTCGCCGTCGGCCTCGGACGGTAGCGCGGAGGTGAACCCCGGATGTCAGCCCGGAGCGGAGAACGGCGTGACGATCCCGTGCAGCGGGCAGCCGGCGTCGCCCACGGGACCGTGGCCGATGAACCACTCCATGCCCATGGCGACGGCGAAGATCTCGGGGGGCATGGCCAGCAGGAAGTGGTCGTCGGCCATCTGGCTGCGGTGGGCCAGCATCGACGCCCGCTTGGCGTCGGTGGCGGCGGAGACGTCGGCGACGTGGGTGAGGAGGTGCTCCTCGACCCCGAGGTCCATCTCGTCGGGGTCGGGGGCCTCCACGCCCTCAGGAAGGTCGAACCCGTCCACCCCCATCTGACGAGCCGCCTCGATCATCCGCTTCATGGCCGTGCGGTTGACGGTGCCCTCCAGCACCCGGGGCACCCCCGCCAGCTCCGCCGCCCGCACGCCCACCCGATGGACCTGGATGTGGTCGGGGTGGCCGTAGTTGCCGTGGTCGTCGTAGACGGTGAGGGCATCGGCCTCCTCCTCCCGGAGGATGGCGGCCAGGCGGCGGGCCGCGCTGTCGACGTCGGCCTGCCAGAAGGTCCACGGCTCGTCGTTGGTGGGCTCCCCCATCATCCCGGAGTCCACGTAGCCGAGGAACTCCACCCGGGCCACGCCCAGGATCTCGGCCGAGGCGTAGGTCTCGACCGTGCGCCGCATGGAGAGCTGCTCCCCCTCGGCCAGCACCCCGGGCACGATCTCGCCCCGCTCCCCCCGGGTCGCCACCACCAGCACCACCCGGTGCCCGGCGTCGGCGGCCCGGCGCATGATGCCGCCGGTGCCGATGGCCTCGTCGTCGGGGTGGGCGTGGAAGCAGACGAGCGTGGCCATGCCGGGAAGACGCTACCGGGGTCGCGACCTCATCGGTCCCCGCTCAGGCGATGGCGCCGGCTCGGCGGAGTGAGGCCAGGCGGTCGGCGTCGTAGCCGATCTCGCCCAGGATCTCGTCGCTGTGCTGCCCGGCGTGGGGCGGGGGGCGGCGGATGGCCCCCGGCGTGCGGCTGAAGCGGGGGGCCGGGGCGGGCTGGGTGACGCCGGCCACCTCGGTGAAGGTGCCACGGGCCACGTTGTGCGGGTGCTCGGTCGCCTCCTCCATGGTGAGGACGGGGGCGAAGCACACGTCGGTGCCCTCCATGACCGCGCACCACTCGTCGCGGGTCTTCTCCTTGAAGACGGCGGCCAGGCGCTGCTTCAGCTCGGGCCAGTGGGCCTTGTCGTGCTGCCAGGGCAGCTCCTCGCCCTCCAGCCCGGTGAGGCGGAGCAGCTCGGCGTAGAACTGGGGCTCGATCGACCCGATGGAGACGTAGCGGCCGTCGGCGCACTCGTAGGTGTCGTAGAAGTGGGCGCCGGTGTCGAGCAGGTTGGTGCCCCGCTCGTCGGTCCAGATGCCCATGGCCCGGAAGGCGTGCATCATCGTCATCAAGAGGGCGGCCCCGTCGACCATCGCCGCGTCGACCACCTGGCCCTGGCCGGAGCGGCCGGAGTCCACCAGGGCGGCGCACACGCCGAGGGCGAGGAGCATCCCCCCGCCGCCGAAGTCGCCGACCAGGTTGATGGGCGGGGTGGGCTTCTCCCCCGCCCGCCCCAGGTGGGCCAGAGCCCCGCCAAGGGCGATGTAGTTGATGTCGTGCCCGGCCATCGGGGCGTAGGGGCCGTCCTGGCCCCACCCCGTCATCCGGCCGTAGACGAGCTTGGGGTTGCGGGCCAGGCAGGCGTCGGGCCCGAGGCCGAGGCGCTCGGTGACGCCGGGCCGGAAGCCCTCGATGAGGGCATCGGCCGAGGCGACGAGGTCGAGGACGACCTCCACCCCGGCCGGGTCCTTCATGTTCACAGCCACCGAGCGGCGGCCCCGGTTGAGGATGTCGCCAGGCGGGGTCGCGGGATCACCGCCGACGCCCTTGTCGGCCCGGTCGACCCGGATGACCTCGGCCCCCAGGTCGGCCAGGACCATGGCGCAGAAGGGGCCGGGGCCGATGCCGGCCAGCTCGACGACGCGGGTGCCGGAGAGAGGGCCCACGGTGCTCAGCCCGCGACCGGCGCGTCGGTGCCGACCCGGGAGGTGAGGGCGTGGATGTCGTCGATGATCGACTCCCAGTGCACGCGGGGCACATCGTGGCCCATGCCCTCGATGATGCGCAGCTCGGCCCCGGGGATGGCGGCCGCCGTGGCCTGTCCGCCCTTCACCGTGACGAGGGGGTCGACATCGCCGTGGATCACCAGGGTCGGCACGTCGACCGTGGTGAGGCGCTGGGCCCGGGAGCCCGAGGCGGCGATGGCCAGGAGCTGGTGAGTGACGCCCTGCGGGTAGCCGCAGCGGTCCCAGGACCGGCCCGCCTTGTCGGCGACGCGGACCTCGTCGACCAGGCCGGGGCTGCCGATGGCGTGGGCGATGGCCAGGCCGCGGGCCACGGCCTCCTCGCGGTTGGTGGGCGTGGCGCCCACCAGGACGGCCAGCACGTTGGGTGCCACCGGGTCGGCATCGGCCAGGCCGGGGGTCGACATGATCGAGGTGAGCGTGCGCACTCGCTCCGGGTGCTCCAGCACCATGGTCTGGGCGATCATGCCGCCCATGGAGGCCCCGACCACGTGGGCCGAGGCCAGGCCCAAGGCGTCGAGCACGGCGACGGCGTCGTCGGCCATGTCGGTGAGCAGGTAGGGCGCATCGACGGGCTCCCCGCCCATGGCGGCGAGGATGCTGGTCAGGACGTCGATGCCGCCCATGTCGGGCTTGGTCGAGAGGCCGACGTCGCGGTTGTCGAAGCGGATCACGTAGTAGCCCCGGTCGACGAGGAGGGCGACGAGATCCTCGTCCCAGCCGACGTGCTGGGTGCCGAGGCCCATGATCATGAGCAGGGGCTCGGCCGAGGGGTCGCCGTCGGTCGTGTACCAGATCTCGACGCCGGTGGATGAGAGCGGGGTGGTGGGCACGGCGCCATGCTGACCTGCCTTGACCAGCCGGTCAAGGGGGCACCGGACCCTAGGGTGCGGGCATGGAGGAGATCCGGGCCGTGGCCCCGGGACGGGTCAACCTGATCGGCGACCACACCGACCACACCGGCGGCCTCGTCCTCCCCCTCGCCGTGGCCCTGGCCACGACCGTCACCGGCCGGCGGGGCGGCGACCACGTGGTGCTCCGCTCGGCCGACGAGCCCGAGAGCGCCGTGGTGCCGCTGGAGGTCACCGACCCGGCGTCCGTCACCCCGGCCTGGGCCCGCTACGTGGCCGGCGTGGTCGCCGAGCTCCGGCCCGACACGGGCTTCGACGGCACCGTCACCACCACCCTCCCCATCGGGGCCGGGCTCTCCTCCAGCGCCGCCCTCGAGGTGGCCGTGGCCCTGGCCCTCGGGGCCTCGCTCGCTGATCCCCTCGCCCTGGCCACCATGGCCCAACGGGCGGAGCAGCGGGCCTCAGGCGTGCCCTGCGGCCTCATGGACCAGCTCGCCTCCGTGGCCGGCCGGGAGGGCCACGCCCTGCTCATCGACTGCCATGCCGGCACCGTCACCCCCGTGCCGATGCCCGAGGGGGTCGAGGTCGTGGTCGTGGACTCCGGGCAGGCCCGGGCCCTGGCCGGGTCGGCCTACGCCGACCGGGCCGCCCAGTGCCGGGCGGCCGAGGCGGTGATCGGGCCGCTGCGCCTCGCCCATCCCGGCGCCGAGGTCGCCATCGACGACGAGGTGGTACGGGCCCGGGCCCGCCACGTGGTCACCGAGAACGCCCGGGTCCGGACGTGTGCCGAAGCTCTTGTCGCCGGCGACGTGGCCCTGGTCGGGGCGGCGATGGCCGAGAGCCACGCATCGCTCCGCGACGACTTCGCCGTCTCCACCCCGGTGCTCGACGCCCTGGTGGCCCGTCTCGCCGCCACCCCCGGGGTCCATGGCGCCCGCCTCACCGGGGCCGGCTTCGGGGGCTGCGTGGTGGCCCTGGCCGAGCCCGGCGCCCTGGCCCGCTGGGGTCCGGAGCGGTCGTGGCGGCTCCGCCCCGGCCCGGGCGCGTCGGTCTCCCCGGTCTGAGCGGCGGGGCCCTTCTGCTTGGCCGCCCGGCGGAGGGGTAGGGACGGCCCCGTCGCACCCCCCGAACAGTGAGGTCCCCCCTCATGACCGTCGGAGCCAGCATCTTCCTCATCGCCGTCGGCGCCATCCTGCGCTTTGCCGTGGCCGACAACATCGAGGACGTCGACCTCAGCGTCGTCGGCGTCATCTTGATGGTCTGCGGTGTCATCGGCCTGCTCTTCGGCCTCATCCAGATGGCCGCCGCCCGCCGCGGGCCCCGCGCCCCCTACTGACGGACCCGACGAGGGTCAGCTCTCGAGCAGGCGGGCCTTCTCGGCCTCGAACTGCTCGGGCGTCAGCGCCCCCTGCTGCAGGAGGCCGTGCAGGCGTTCGAGCTGCTCGGCCCGGGAGAGCCCGCTGCCGCTCCCACCCCCGCCGTGGGAGATGCGGTCGAACTTGCGGTTCTCGTTGGCCTCGGTCTGCACGTAGATCTCTCGTTGCACGAGGGCCGGCTTGCGGATGTTGGAGAAGGACTGGGTGCCCCGCTCCCCGGCCGACTCGATGGCCAGGTCACCGGCGCCCACCATGCGCTCGAAGATCGACTGGTTGAAGAAGACGGTGTTGATGCGGTCGAGCGGGATCTCGATGCCCGACTTGGCGAGGATGCCGTGGCGGCTGATGAGCCGGTCGGTGGTGAGGACGAAGTTGGTGCTGACCCACGCCACGAGACGGATCAGGAACCAGACCAGGGCCACGACCAGGGCCACGAGGGCGAGGATGGTGATCACGTCGCCGACGGTGCCGTCGGGCCCGAAGGCGGCGACCACGATGCCCAGCACCACCGCCCCGGCCAGGGCCAGCGTGGGCAGGGCCATGGCCAGCCAGTGGGGCCGGAGGTCGAGGACGACCTCCTCGTTCACGTTCAGCAGCTTCCGGGGGTAGGCCACGACGGAAATCTACGTCGTCGCCGGGCCGGCTGTCGGGGAACGACCCGGTCAGCCGTACCCCAGCTCGTGCAGGCGGGCGTCGTCGATGCCCATGTGGTGACCCAGCTCGTGGACGACGGTGATGCGCACCTCCCGCACCAGGTTGGCCTCGTCGCGCGCCCGGGCGCACAGGGGGACGCGGAAGATGGTGACGCGATCGGGCATCTCCATGTAGCCGTACTGGCCCCGCGACGTCCGCGGCACGCCCTGGTAGAGGCCCAGCGGCCCGTGCACCTGCCCCTCGGCCACCACCACGACCACGTTCTCGAGGAGGGCGACGATCTCCTCGGGCAGGCCGTCGAGGGCGTCGCCCACCAGCTCCTCGAAGCGCTCGGTGTCGACGGCGACGGGCATGGCGTGGACGGTACCGGGTCCGTCCCGGCCGTAGGGTGCGGCGGGTGGATGCCACGCGCCTGCTCGCCGGCCTCGACGCCCAACAGCGCCGCGCCGTGGTCGAGCCCGGCCACCCCCTGTGCATCCTGGCCGGGGCCGGTTCCGGCAAGACCCGGGTGCTCACCCGGCGCATCGCCCACCGGGCCCTGGAGGGGGATGCCGATCCCCGCCACGTCCTCGCCCTCACCTTCACCCGCAAGGCGGCCAAGGAGATGGGTTCCCGGTTGTCCGCCCTCGGCCTCCGCGACCGGCCGACCGTCGGCACCTTCCACGCCGTGGCCTGGGCCCAGCTCCGCACCCTGTGGACCGACCAGGGGCGTGCGACTCCCGCCCTCCTGGAGCGGAAGGGCCGGCTCCTGGCCTCCCTGCCCGGCCGGGGCCGGCTCACGCCCATCGAGCTGGCCACCGAGATCGAGTGGGCCCGGGCCCGGCTGGTCACCCCCGACCGGTACGCCGACGAGGCCCACCGGGCCGATCGCCGGATCGGGGCCCCGTTCGAGCTGGTGGCTCAGCTCTTCACCGCCTACGAGGAGGAGAAGCGCCACCGGGGCGTCGTCGACTTCGACGACGTGCTCGGCCTGTGCGCCGACGCGATGACGGCCGACCCCACCTTCGCCGCCGCCCAGCGCTGGCGCTTCCGCCACCTCTTCGTCGACGAGTTCCAGGACGTCAACCCCCTCCAGCACCGGCTGCTGGAGGCCTGGCGGGCCGGGCGCGACGACCTCTGCGTGGTCGGCGATCCCCGCCAAGCCATCTACCGCTGGAACGGGGCCGACGCCTCGTACCTCACCCACTTCGCCGAGCTCCGCCCGGGGGCCACGGTGGTGCAGCTCACCGGCAACTACCGGTCGACGCCACAGATCCTGCACGTGGCCGCGGCCGTGCTGGGCTCCCGGGAGCCGGTGCCCTTCGTCGCCCACCGGCCGGCTGGTGACATCCCCGTCGTCACCGCCCACGCCACCGACGCCTACGAGGCCCGGGCCACGGCGAGCGCCGCCCGCCTCCTCCGCGCCCCGGGCTCACGGTGGGACCGGCAGGCCGTCCTGGTCCGCACCAACGCCCAGGTTCCCGTGATCACCGAGGCCCTGGCCCGGGAGCGCATCCCCTACCGAGTGCGGGCCGACCGACGGGACGCCCTCGACCCCGCCACCTCCCCGCCCCCTCCCCCCGCCGACGACGGGGCGGTGCACGACCCCGACGCCGACGCCGTGGAGGTGGTCACGTTCCACGCGGCCAAGGGCCTGGAGTGGCCCGTCGTCCACGTCCTCGGCCTGGAGGATGGGCTGGTCCCCGTGGCCCACGCCCGCACGCCCGAGGCCGAGGCCGAGGAGCGGCGCCTGCTGCACGTCGCCCTCACCCGGGCCGAGGACGTGCTCCGCTGCTCCTGGGCCGGTGAGCGCACCCTCCGGGGCCGCACCGTCACTCGCCGCCCGTCGCCCTACCTCGCCGTGGTGAGCGACATCTTGGCCAGCCTGCGCACCGCGGCCCGGCCCGCCGACCCGGGCCCGGCCCTGGCCCGCTCCCGCCGAGCCCTGGCCACCGCCGAGGCCCGTGGAGAGGGCGACGACGCCGTCCTCCTCCGCACCCTCCGGGCCTGGCGGGATCGCACGGCGCGAGGAGCGGGCATCCCCGGATCCGTCGTGATGAGCGACCGCACCCTCGCCGCGGTGGCCCGGGCCCGCCCCGCCGATCACGAGGCCCTGGGACAGGTGCGGGGCATCGGCCCCCTCGTCCTCGACGCCTACGGCACCGACCTGCTCGTCCTGCTCCGCGACCACGAGGCCACCCGATGCGCTTCACCGTGACCCAACACGTCGCCGCCCCCGTGGACGCCGTGGCCGCCGCCTACGCCGGCACCGAGCTGTACGCCGCGATGACGGGAACGTCCCGGATCAGCCCCCCGGAGGCCGTCGATCGGGTGGAGCGGGACGGCCTCGTCACCCTGCGCCTGCGCTACCGGTTCGTGGGCGACCTCTCCCCCGCCGTCACCGCCGTCGTCGACCCGGCTCGGCTGAGCTGGGTCGAGGAGTCGGTGCACGACCGGGCCGGCCGCTCGGTCGCCGTCACCCTCCACCCCGACCACTACACCGATCGGCTGCGGTGCACCGCCACCGTGCGCTACGAGCCCGACGGCGACGGCACCCGGCGCCGGGTGGAGGGCGACCTCCGGGTCAAGGCCTTCCTCGTGGCCGGGGCGGTGGAGCGGGCCATCGTCTCCGGCCTGGAGGAGCACCTCGCCGCCGAAGTCGCCGTGGTCGAAGCCCACCTGGCGGGGTGAGTCAGCCCGCGCCGCTGCTCTCGTCGATGCGCCGGTTGAACTCCTGGGCCAGCTCGCGGAAGCGGGCCACGTCGACGGAGATGAACAGGCCCTCGGCCTCGGCCGTGACCTCCCCGTCGTGCAGGATGCGGCCCGTGGTGAAGACCTTGCGTCCCTCGCTGCGGTCGTAGCGCCCCTCGATCACCAGGGGGACGTGCAGTGGCGTGGGCTGCCGGTAGTGCACCGTGAGCCGTCCCGTCATGCCCGGGGCCCCCGAGTAGGTCTGGGCCGAGCCGAGCACCTCGTCGAAGGCCGCGGCCACGAAGCCACCGTGGACGCAGCCCGGGGGCCCCTCGTAGACCGAGCCGAACGTGACCCGACCGATGACGACGTCGGGACCGAAGTCGACGAGGATCGGCGGGGCCAGGGGGTTGGCCAGGCCGATGAGGGGGCTGTGGTCGAAGAAGAGGCTGAGGTCGCCGCCCGACATCGCGGCCTCGGCCATGCCCGCATAGAGGCTGCGGGGCCGGTCCTGGCGGAAGCGGCTCGCCAGCGCCTCCAGGGCGTCGGCCACCTCGTCGAGGTCCTCGGCGGCGACGTCGGTGCCGACCATGTCCTCGATGAGGGCCCGGTTGGCGGCGGCGATGCGGCGCAGGGCGGCCCGCCGGGGCGACAGCTCGCCGTCGCCCTGGGCCAGGATGCGGGGCGACGGCTCCACCGGGCCGGTGCGGTCATAGGGGTTGGCGGGCTCCACGGTCAGAGCCGATCGAGGTCGACGTCGATGAGCACCGGGGCGTGGTCGCTCGGCAGGGTGCCCTTGCGGGCCTGGCGGTCGATGAGGGTGAAGGTGGTGGCCTCGACGACCGGAGCCGTGGCCATCACCAGGTCGATGCGCATGCCCTGGCGCTTGTGGAACATGCCGGCCCGGTAGTCCCAGTAGCTGTAGAGGCCGGGCTCGGGACGGTGGCGACGGAAGGCGTCCTCCAGGCCCCATGCCTCCAGGGCCCGCAGGGCATCGCGCTCGGGCTCGCTGACGTGGGTCGAGCCCTCGAAGGCGGTGACGTCCCACACGTCCTCGTCGGTGGGGGCGATGTTGTAGTCGCCGGCGATCACGAGGGGCTGGGTCGGGTCGTGAGCAGCGTCGAGGTGGTCGCGCAGGCGGGCCAGCCAGTCGAGCTTGTAGCGGTAGTGGTCGTGGCCCAGCTCGCGCCCGTTGGGGACGTAGACGCTGCAGACCCGGACGGGACCGCAGGTGCCCCACAGCATGCGGGCATCGACGTCGGGCTCCCGTTCGTCGCCGAAGCCGGCGACGACGTCGTCCAGGCCGGCGCGGCTCAAGATGGCCACGCCGTTCCACCGTCCCTCGCCGTGGTGGGCCGTCTGGTATCCCAGCGCCTCGAAGGTCAGGGCGGGGAAGGCGCTGTCGGCCAGCTTCGTCTCCTGCAGGCAGAGGACGTCGGGCCGCGCGTAGTCGAGCCACTCCTCCACCCGGGGGAGGCGGGCCTTCAGGGAGTTCACGTTCCAGGTGGCGTTGCGCACCCGGGGGACACTAGGAGGCCGCGACGCGGCCGGCCGAGGGGACTCCTGTCCCCTCGGCCCACCCCTGGGACGGGGGCGTCAGGCCCGCTTCTTGGCCGGCGCCTTCTTGGTCGCCTTCTTGGCGGCAGCCTACTTCGCCGGCGCCTTCTTGGCCGTGGCCTTCTTGGCCGGAGCCTTCTTGGTCGCCTTCTTGGCGGCAGCCTTCTTCGCCGGCGCCTTCTTGGCAGGTGCCTTCTTGGTCGCCTTCTTGGCCGTGGCCTTCTTGGCCGGAGCCTTCTTGGTCGCCTTCTTGGCGGCGGCCTTCTTGGCAGGTGCCATCTCGTGTGCCTCCTGGGCAGGGGTGGGGTCGCTGGCGGCGGCATCGGCGGAAGCCGCCGCCGTCGCCAGGTTGTGACCTGGCACAGCCAGGTCGATGCTCCGCCGTGGGGTGTCGAACGACTCCACGACGAAGGTCCGGGTCTCCCCGATGGTGAGCACCTCGCGGGCGCTCCGGGGAGGAGGATCGGCCATCGAGCGCAGCGGTACGTAGCACTGGGCGCGATCGACGATCACGTAGGCCCCGTGGGAGGAGAAGCGGTCGACGACGGCGTCGACCTCCGACCCCACGGGATGAGAGCTCACGAAGGAGAGGAAGGGGCCGGGCGCGTTGACGGCCTCGGCCGGAGCCTCGGGGGCGCTGCTGCGGCGCCGCGACCGCTTGGGCCCGTCGGCCCCCGCCGCCACCTTGGTCGAGGCCGCCACCTTGGCCGGCGCGGCCACCTTGGCCGGCCGTCCCCCGCGGGTCCGCCGGGCCTCGACCTCGGCCTCGACGGCCTTGGCCGCCGCTTCCTTCTCGGCCTTGCTCAGGCGTTTGGCCGTCGTCTTCGGCGTCGTCTTGGCCGCCACGGGGTCCTTGGCCTGGCGTGACGTCCGCGTCGACCGGCGGCTCGCCGGGCCCCGCACCGGCAGGCGGGCCACGAAGACCCAACCGACTCCGTCGACGGGCTTGCCCCCGATGAGGCGGCCGTCGTCGAAGAGCCACGGGTAGTCGCCGTGGAACTCCTGGAACGAGTCGTTGGAGAAGATCGTGGCCGACGCCTTCTGGGCGATGGCGAGCACGAAGGCATCACCGCGACCGACGGCGCCGGCAGGGGGGGCGACGAGGTCACCGTCGAGCACGGCTTGCTCGTAGGCCTTCTTCTCCGCCGCGGTGATGCGATGGCCGAACGTGGCGTCGACCACCACCGTGACGCGGGTGCCGGGGAACTCCTCGAGGAACGTCCGCACCGCCTCGTCGAGTTGGGCGAGGCTCGGGAGCGTTCGCCCCTCGGTGGCGATGTTGGACCCGTCGACGATGACGTGATCTCGGATGGCGTGCGCGTCGGACATGTCGGCCAAAGTCAACCAGGCTCGTCAAGGCCTGACGCGGATGGCGGACCGTCATGACGCGTCGTTCGGTAGGTTGCCCGCCCATGTCCCCGGTGTCCGACGATCCCACCGCGGAGGTCACCGACCTCCTCCAACACCTGATCCGGAACGCGTGCGTCAACGACGGCACCGTCGCGTCGGGACAGGAGACACGCTCCGTCGATCTGCTGCGCAGTCACCTCGACATCATCGGCATGGACGTCGAGACCTATGAGCCCCGGCCGGGACGGCAGAGCCTCGTGGCCCGCATCGAGGGCACCGACCCCGACGCCCCCACCCTCACCCTGCTCGGGCACCTCGACGTCGTCCCGGCCAACGCGGAGCGCTGGCAGCGCGACCCCTTCGCCGGCGAGCTCGTCGACGGCGAGGTGTGGGGCCGGGGCGCCATCGACATGCTCAACCTCACGGCGTCGATGGCCGTGGCCGTGCGCCGCCTGGCGGCGCGAGGGTGGCGGCCCCGCGGCACGCTCGTCTACGCCGCCGTCGCCGACGAGGAGTCGTCGGGCATCTGGGGGGCGAAGCACCTGGCCGACCACGAGCTCGACGCCGTGCGCAGCGACTACGTCCTCACCGAGTCGGGGGGCATCCCCATGCGCAGCCCGGGCGGCACGAAGCTGCCGGTGATGGTGGGCGAGAAGGGCTGCTACTGGTGTCGCGTCACCGTGCGGGGCACCGCCGGCCACGGTTCGCAGCCCTACAAGACCGACAACGCGCTGGTGAAGGCGTCGGAGGTGGTGCGCCGCATCGCCGCCTTCCGGCCCGAGGCCCAGATCGGTGAGGTGTGGCGGCGCTACCTCGGCTCGATGGGCCTGCCCGACGAGATCGCCGCTCCCCTGCTCGACCCCGACCGCATCGATGCCCGCCTCGACGAGCTGCCCCTGGGCATGGCCCGCATGTTCCACGCCTGCACCCACACGACGATGAGCCCGAACATCGCCCACGGCGGCTCGAAGATCAACACCATCCCCGACGCGGTGACGCTCGAGATCGACGTGCGCACGCTTCCCGGCCAGGACCGCGACGAGGTCGAGGTCCTCCTCCTCGAAGCGGTGGGCGACCTGCGCGACGACGTCACCATCGAGGCCGCCGCCTTCGACCCGGCGTCGGAGTCGCCCATGGACACGCCGCTGTGGGACACCCTCTCCCGGGTGGCCGGCCGCTTCTACGAGGGCAGCCAGAACGTCCCCATGCTCATCGCCGGCGCCACCGACGCCCGCTTCTTCCGCCGCCTCGGGGCCACCGCCTACGGCTTCGGCCTCTTCAGCCGCAACCTCCGCTACGAGGACTTCGGCAAGATGTTCCACGGCGACGACGAGCGGGTCGACGTCGAGTCGCTGCGGCTGTCGACGGAGATGTGGGAGGCGGTGGCCGTCGACCTGCTGGGGGGCCCGTGATCCGGGCCGCTCTCTTCGACTTCGGGGGGGTGATCCTCTCCAGCCCCTTCGAGGCGTTCCGCCGCTACGAGGCGGAGCACGGCCTCCCCGACGGGTTCCTCCGGGGGGTGAACACCACCAACCCCGACACCAACGCCTGGGCCCGCCTGGAGCGCAACGAGGTGGACCTGGACGAGTTCGGCGCGCTGTTCGAAGCCGAGGCCCGGGCCCTCGGTGGGGAGGTCGACGCCCGCGTCGTGATCGGCCTCCTGCGGGGCGAGCTGCGCCCGGCGATGGTCGAGGCCGTGCGGCGCTGCCACGAGCGCCTGAAGACGGGGCTGCTCACCAACAACGTCGTCACCATGCGGGCCGACGCCATGTCCGGCTCCTCCGACCCACACACCGCCGTGCTCTCGCTGTTCGACGTGATCGTGGAGTCGTCACGGGCCGGTGTCCGCAAGCCCGACGTCGCCTTCTACGAGCTGGCCTGCCAGGAGCTCGCCATCGACCCGTCGGAGGCGGTGTTCCTCGACGACCTGGGCATCAACCTGAAGCCGGCGCGGGCCCTGGGCATGACCACCATCAAGGTCGACGACCCGGCCGTCGCCCTGGCCGAGCTGGAGCAGGTCGTCGGCTTCCCCCTCGGCTGACCGGCCGGGCTACAGGCCCTCGAAGGCGCGGGCCAGGATCTCCTCCTGCTCCTGCACGTGGATGGCGTGGCTGCCCCCGGCGGGTGAGCCGGAACCGACGCGGGAGACCTCGCGGTACTTGATGCCCTCGGGCACCAAGGGCCACAGGCGCTCGCCCACGAAGGAGCGCGGGCCCATGTTGTCGGGCTCCTCCTGGAGCCAGACCACCTCGCCGACGTTGCCGTACCGCTGGAGCAGCTCCCGAATGCGCCGACGGGGGAAGGGGTAGAGCTGCTCGATCCGCAGCACGGCGGCGGCCACACCCAGCTCGTCCCGCTTGGCGACGGCCTCGTGGCTGACCTTGCCGCTGCAGAACACGATGCGCTGCACCGCCTCGGCGTCGGTGACCCCCGGGTCGTCGAGAACCTCCTCGAAGGACCCGGTGAAGAGGTCGCCCACCGACGAGCGAGCGGACTTGGCCCGCAGCAGTGACTTGGGCGTGAACACCACCAGCGGCTTCCGCACCTCCTGGCGCATCTGACGGCGGAGGAGGTGGAAGTACTGGGCCGAGGTCGAGGCGTTGGCCACCTGCATGTTGTCCTCGGCGCAGAGGTTGAGGAACCGCTCGATGCGGGCCGACGAGTGCTCGGGCCCCTGGCCCTCGTAACCGTGGGGCAGGAGAAGGGTGAGGCCGGAGCGCTGCTCCCACTTGTCCTCGGCGGCCGAGAAGTACTGGTCGAGGATGATCTGGGCCCCGTTGACGAAGTCGCCGAACTGGGCCTCCCACAGCACGAGGGTCTCGGCCGCCACCACCGAGTAGCCGTACTCGAAGCCCAGCGCGGCGTACTCCGAGAGCAGCGAGTCGTAGATCCAGATCTTCCCCTGGTCGGCGTCGAGGTGGGCCAGCGGCGCGTGCTCGGCACCGGTCTCGTAGTCGACGAGCACGCTGTGGCGCTGCGAGAAGGTGCCCCGGCGCGAGTCCTGGCCGGCCAGGCGGATGTTGGTGCCCTCCAGGAGCAGCGACCCGAAGGCCAGGGCCTCGGCCAGGGCCCAGTCGACCTCGCCGCCCTCGAACATCTGGTCGCGGGTGGCGAACTGCTTGGCCAGCTTGGGGTGGACCGTGAAGCCCTCGGGTCGGGCCGACAGGCCCTCGTAGATCTGGTCGATCGTCGAGGAGGGCACGCCCGTGGTGACGTGGGGTAGGACGCCGCGCGCTGGTGCCGGCGGCTTGGCGATGATCCCCGCCTCGGGGGCGTGGGACCGGGTCTCCTCCAGGGCGGTGGCCAGCTTCTGGGAGAAGTCGTCGAGGGCGGCCTCGGCCTCGTCGATGCTGATGTCGCCCCGGCGCACCAGCGCCTCGGTGTAGAGCTTCCGGACCGAGCGGCGGGCGTCGATCTTCTTGTACATGAGGGGCTGGGTGTAGCTGGGGTCGTCGCCCTCGTTGTGGCCGTGGCGCCGGTAGCAGACCATGTCGATGACGACGTCCTTGCGGAAGCGCTGGCGGTAGTCGTAGGCCAGCCGGGCCACCCGCACGCAGGCCTCGGGGTCGTCGCCGTTCACGTGGAAGATCGGGGCCTGCACCATCTTGGCCACGTCGGTGCAGTACTCCGACGAGCGGGCGGAGTCGGGCGGTGTCGTGAAGCCGAGCTGGTTGTTGATG
>CAZXRA010000125.1:0-15336 GCA_964643485.1 uncultured Iamiaceae bacterium
TCGTCGGCGCCCACCTGACCGACGGGGGAGTGGTGGTGGTGGAGTCCGATCGGGCCATCGTCACCGACGACGATGGCGATGACGAGGTCGGCGGCAGCGTCAGCCCCGACAGCGGTGGTGACGGCGGCCGGTGGTCGGTCCTCAGGGAGAAGCGCTACGGCGGTACGGTGGTGCAGATGCTCGCCGGCCCTGGAACCCCTTCGTGACCACCGTCTTGTACCCCGGGTCCTTCGACCCCGTGCACAACGGTCACATCGAGATCATCGAGGTGGCGGCCGGCCTGTTCGACGAGGTCGTGGTGGCCGCCCTGCGCAACCCGCAGAAGGGCGAAGCCATGTTCGACCTGGCCGAGCGCTCGGCCCTGTTGGAGGAGTCGCTCTCCCACCTCGACAACGTGCGGGTGGTCGGCTTCGCCAAGCTGGTCGTCGAGGTGGCGAAGGACGTCGGGGCCGACTTCATCATGAAGGGGCTCCGGGCCGTGTCCGACTTCGAGTCGGAGATGCACCAGGCCCACATGAACCTGGCCATCTCCGGGGTGCACACCGTGTTCATCCCGTCGGCCACCACTCACTCCTTCGTGGCCTCCAAGCTCATCCGGGAGATCGCCCGCTTCGGGGGCGATGTCACGTCGATGGTGCCCGAGCCGGTGGCCAAGCGACTCGCAGAGAGGTACGAACGATGACGTTCCGCGACGACGTGCCGACCGCCGGCGAGGCCAGCGGCCAGCACCCCCAGGTCACGCCCCGCCGGTCGCGCGATCCGCTGGCCGGCCCCGAGTCCGACGCCTTGCTGCGGCGGGCGGCCGACGTCATCGCCTCGGCCCGGCCCATGCCCCTGTCGTCCTCGGTGATGATCAATCGTGACGAGGTGCTCGACCTGCTGGGCGAGGCCATCGACCGCCTTCCCGACGAGCTGCGCAACGCCCGCTGGCTCCTCAAGGAGCGCGACGACTTCCTGGCCCGGGTGCAGGGCGAGGGTGACGAGATCCTCGAGGCGGCCAGCGCCAAGGCCGAGTCGATGGTGCAGCGCACCGAGGTGGTCAAGCAGGCCGAGCAGCGGGCCAAGCGCATCGTGGAGGCGGCCGAGGACGAGGCCCGCCGCCTGCGCCACGAGTGCGAGGACTTCTGCGACCAGCGCCTGGCCCAGTTCGAGATCGTCCTGGAGCGGACCGTGAAGATGGTCCACGCCGGGCGGGAGAAGCTCAACGCCACGCCCATGACGGCGCCCGAGCCCGACGAGGTGGCCGGGGCGGACGAGCCGCTGCCCGGCGTGCCGCCGCCGGTGCCGCCGGGGGGCTTCGGCCGGCCCCAGCAGCCCGAGCCGGCGCCCGACATCGAGGCCCAGGGGGGCTTCTTCGACCAGGACGACTCGTGATCGCCCCGGTCACCTCGTCCTCCTCGTGACCAAGGTGCGCACCGTCGAGCACGTCGCCGACCTCCGGCGCCGGCCCGGGGTCCAACGCCCGGTGCGCCGGGTGCTGCCGGCCGACGCCCTGGGCGAGTTGGCCACCAGCACCGCCCACGTGCCGGCGGGCTCGGAGGTCGAGCTCGATGCCGTGGCCGAGGCCAGCGGGGCCGACATCGTCCTCACCGGCACCCTCGCCTTCGCCTGGGAGGGGGAGTGCCGCCGCTGCCTCCAATCGGTGGCGGGCCGGGTCGAGGCCGAGGTCCGCGAGATCTTCCAGGCCGTTCCGGTGGAGGGCGAGACCTGGCCCGTCGAGGGCGACGCCGTCGACCTGGCCCCGGTGCTGCGGGAGGCGATCCTCCTCACCCTGCCCCTGGTGCCGTTGTGCTCCGAGGACTGCCCCGGTCCCGACCCCGAGCGCTTCCCGACCTGGGTGGAGGAGGACGGCGACGTCGCCTCCGGGCACGAGGATGTCGAGGCGGAGGCCCCGCGGGCCGATCCCCGCTGGTCGGCTCTCGACGACCTGCGATTCGACTGACCCTGATCCGTTCTTGCGCGCTGGGCGAGCGGTGGCGCTCTCCTACCGCGCCAGATGGGTGGGTGGTCGGTTCTTGCGCGCTGGGCGAGCGGTGGCGCTCTCCTACCGCGCAAGAACGGAGGAAGGCCGCGGTCGGGGGGGGGCTCACTTCGCTCGCTGCCGGGGGGGGCCGCTAGCCTCTCCTCTTCGTGTCCGGGCCGGTGGCCCGACCCCCACCGCTGAGCACGAGGAACGACTGCGCATGGCCGTCCCCAAGAAGAAGACATCCAAGGCCAAGAGCCGCAGCCGTCGGGCCTCGGCCTGGCGCCTCGACGCTCCGAGCCGGAGCTCCTGCCCCCGTTGCGGGTCGGTGAAGCTGCCCCACCGGGTGTGCGGCACCTGCGGCTGGTACAAGGGCCGCCAGGCCCTCGACGTCGACTGACGACCGCGCCCCGGCCGGGTCCGCCCTGATGACCCTCCCCGCCCCCATCGCCGTCGACGCCATGGGCGGCGACCGCGCCCCCGATGAGATCGTCGCCGGCGCCGAGCGGGCCGCGGCCGAACTGGGCCTGCCCGTGGCCCTCGTCGGCCCGCCCGAGCTCCTGGCCGGCACCTCGCTGGAGGTGATCCCGGCCTCGGAGGTCATCGCCATGGACGACGATCCGGCCCAGGGTGTCCGCCGCAAGAAGGACTCGTCCCTGGTGCGGGCGGCCGAGGCGGTGCGGGACGGCCGGGCCTCGGCCATGGTCAGTGCCGGCAACACCGGTGCCACCTGGGGCGCCGCCCTCCTCCGCATGGGACGCATCAAGGGCCTGGCCCGCCCGGCCATCGCCACCCCGTTGCCCCGTCCCGGTCACGACACCCCGTTGGTGCTGCTCGACGCCGGGGCCAACACCGACTGTCGCCCGGAGTGGCTGGTGCAGTTCGCCCAGATGGGGGCGGTGTTCGCCCGGGGCCGTTACGGCCTGGAGGCCCCTCGGGTCGGGTTGCTCTCGATCGGCGAGGAGCCGGGCAAGGGCGACGCCCTGCGCAAGGAGACCTATGCCCTCCTGGCCGAGGGGGCGTGGCAGGAGGCGTGCGGCGGGGTGTTCGCCGGCAACGTCGAGGGCCGCGACCTCCTGGTGCCGGGGGTCGACGTGGTCGTCACCGACGGCTTCACCGGCAACGTGGCCCTCAAGTCGTTGGAGGGGGCCATGCGCTCCCTGGTGGGGGCCATCCTCGGGGCCTTCGACACCGACGACGCCACCCGCGCCGCCTCCGAGGCGCTGATGCCCGCCCTGCTGCCTCTGTACGGGCAGCTCGATCCGGACGCCACCGGGGGCGCTGTCCTCCTCGGCGTCGACGGGGTGTGCATCATCAGCCACGGGTCCTCGTCGGCCACCGCCATCGTGAACGCCTGCCGGGTGGCGGCCGAGGCGGTGGAGGGCGACCTGGTGGGGGCGGTCACCGCCGCCGTCGGCACCGCGGGGCGCTGACCAGGGCCGTTGCCCGATCACAAGCGCACAAAGTTGGCGCTGCGCTAGGCTGCCCCGGTTCGCCGTTCGACCAGGAGCAGTCCGTGCCCGCCGAGACCCATACCCAGCAGGGCCCCATGAGCCGCCAGGAGGTCTTCGACCTCATCCGCGACCGCCTGGTCGACATCCTGGAGATCGACGCCTCCGCCGTTCACGAGGGCGATTCTTTCGCCGACGACCTGGAGGCCGACTCCCTCGCCCTCATCGAGCTGGTCGAGGCCCTGGAGGAGGAGATCGGCGAGCGCACCGTCGGGTTCCGCATCGAGGACGAGGATCTCGAGGATCTCAAGACGGTCCGTGACGCCGTCGACTACGTCTACGCCCGCGTGAGCGGCGACGCCGGGTCCTGACCCGGCCACCGACCTCCCTGTCGCCGTCCCTGGTCGACCGCATCGGGCACCGCTTCGCCGACCCCACGCTCCTCGAGGTGGCCATGTGCCACCGCTCGTGGTGTGCCGAGACCCCCGGTGAGGAGTCGAACGAGCGGCTGGAGTTCCTCGGCGACGCCGTGCTGGGTGCGGTCGTGGCCGAGGAGCTGTACCGGCGCTACCCCGACGCCGACGAGGGCTGGCTGTCCCGGGCCCGGGCCACCGTCGTGCGGGCCAGCACCCTGGCCGAGACGGCCGAGGCCCTGGGCCTCGGGGCCGAGGTGCGCCTGGGCAAAGGCGAGGAGGCGACCGGGGGGCGGGAGAAGCCCTCGATCCTGTCCGACGCCCTGGAGGCGGTCATCGGCGCCGTCCACCTCGACGGGGGACGCGACGCCTCCCGCCAGGCCATCCTCCGCCTCCTCGGGCCCCGCATCGACGAGGCGTCGGGCGAGCCGGGCCACCTCGACGACAAGAGCCGCCTCCAGGAGTACGTCAGCCGGGTGCTGCACGACGTCGTCACCTACCGGGTGACCGACAGCGGCCCCGAGCACGACAAGACCTTCACGGCCACCGCCCGCATGGCCGGCCGGGCCCTGGGCGCGGGCACCGGGCGCTCCAAGAAGCAGGCCGAGCAGCGGGCCGCCCGCCAGGCCTACCAGGTGCTGACCGAGGACGATGCCGTGTTCGACGGCCTCCACCTGCCCGACGACGCGTCGGCCCTCGACGACGACGCCCTCGCGTCCCCCCCTCCGACCGCCCCGACCCATGAGGCCGAGAATGCCTGAGTTGCCCGAGATGGAGACCCTCCGCCGTGACCTGGATCGCGAGGTGGGAGGCAAGCGCGTCAAGACCGTCGAGGTGCCCGGCCGATCAGCCTTGCAGCGGACGACGAAGAAGCAGCTCATGGAGCGCCTCGACGGGGTGAAGGTCTCCGGCGCCGACCGGCGGGGCCTGTTCCTCACCCTGAAGCTCGACAGTGCCGAGCTCCTCGTGCTCGACGTCCGTGAGGGGGGCAGCCTGCGCAAGACCACCCCCAAGGAGGAGGTGGTGAAGGGCACCCAGGTCATCCTGACCTTCACCCAGGGCGGGCAGCTCCGCATGATCGACACCAGCGGGGCCCTGAGCGTGTGGGTCGCCACCCCCGATGAGCTGCTGGAGCAGGAGCCGGTGCTCACCGAGCTGGGCCTCGATCCCGTCGACGAGCCCATCTCGTGGACGACCTTCGGCCACCTGCTGCTCAGCCGGGCCCAGCCCATCAAGCAGGTCCTCACCGATCCCACCTCCGTGGTGGGCATCGGGGCTGTCTACTCCGACGAGATCGCCTGGCAGGCCGGCCTGCGCCACGACCGCGAGTCGCACCTGCTCACCTCCCAGGAGATGCGCCGCCTCTACCGGGCCCTCGTCGAGACCCTCCACGAGGGCACCAAGCACCGGGGCACCACCCTCGACCCGGGCGGGTACCACGACCTCTCCGGCAACCCGGGTGGCTACCAGGCCCTGCTCCAGGTCTACGGTCGGGCCGGCGAGGCGTGCAGCCGGTGCCGCGGCACCGTCACCAAGGTGCGCTACGCCAAGTCCCACCTCTTCATGTGCCCAGACTGCCAGGTCTGACGGCGGCCCCCGAGGAGCGAGAGTGTTCCTGAAGTCCCTGCAGCTCAAGGGTTTCAAGTCCTTCGCCGACCCCACGACCCTGGCCATGGAGCCCGGTGTCACCGTGGTCGTCGGCCCCAACGGCAGTGGCAAGTCCAACGTCGTCGACGCCATCGCCTGGGTGCTGGGCGCCCAGGCGCCGAGCGCGGTGCGCAGCACGAAGATGGACGACGTCATCTTCGCCGGCACGGCCAAGCGGCCCGCTCTGGGTCGGGCCGAGGTGAGCCTCACCATCGACAACAGCGCCGGCTTGCTGCCCATCGACTTCAGCGAGGTCACCATCACCCGCACCCTGTGGCGGTCGGGCGACAGCGAGTACGCCATCAACGGGGCGCCGTGCCGGATGCTCGACATCCAAGAGCTGCTCTCCGACTCCGGTGTCGGGCGCCAGCAGCACGTGATCATCTCCCAGGGGCAGATCGACGCCGTGCTCAACGCCCGGCCCGAGGACCGGCGTCTGATCATCGAGGAGGCGGCCGGCATCCTGAAGTACCGGCGGCGCAAGGAGAAGGCCGAGCGCCGCCTGGCCGGCACCGAGGCCAACCTCCTGCGGCTCCAGGATCTGCTCCGGGAGATCCGCCGCCAGCTGCGCCCCCTGGAGCGCCAGGCCGACGCCGCTCGTCGTCACGGCGACCTGGTGGCCGAGCTCACCGCTCTGCGGGTGCACCTGGCCGGCCAGGAGCTGGCCCGGCTCCGCACCCGGCTGGAGGGGGGCGAGCGCACCCGGGCCGAGCTGCGCGGCGCCGAGACCGACGCCAAGACGGCCCTGGCCCAGCTCGACACCGAGGTGCTGGCCACCGAGACCCGCCTCTCGGCCCTGGGCGGCGACGACCTGGGTGACGACCTGGCCCGCTGCGAGGCCCTGCGGGAACGGGCCCGGGGCCTGGTGGCCGTGCTGGCCGAGCGGCGCCGGGGCCTGGAGCGCCAGCGGGGGGCATCGGTCGACCAGGCCGTCATCGCCTCGCTGGAGGCCGAGGCCGCCCGCCTCGACGTGGAGCTGGAGGAGCTGCGGTCTGATCGGGCCCGCCTGGTCCCCGACGCCGAGCGCCTGGCCGAGGCCGACGAGGTGCTGGCCCGGGAGCGGGCCGACCTGGCCGAGCGGTGGAGCGACCTGGGCGAGATCGACGGCACCCTGTTCCCGGTGGCCGACGGGGCCGACGGCACGCCGGAGGGCGGCCTGCCCGCCAGTCGGGCCGCCGAGGTCAGGGGCGAGCTCATGGCCCTGCGGGCGTCGCAGGAGCGCAGCGCCGACGAGCGCCGCCGGGTCGCGGGCCGGCTCGATGCCCTGGCGGCCAAGGCCGCCCGTCTCGACCAGGAGGCCGAGCGCCTCCGGGGTGAGCTGGCGTCGGCCGAGGCGGCCACCGAGCCCCTGGCCGCCACGGCGGCTGCCGCGGTGTCTGCCCGAGCGGAGGCCGAGGCCGCCTTCGACGCCGCCGAGGAGCGGCAGCGGGCCGCCGATGGCGAGCGCCACCGCTGGTCGGCCCGGGCCGAGGCCCTGGCCCTGGCCCTCGACGAGGCCCGCGCTGCGGCGGGGGCCGAGCGCCTGGCCGAAGTGCCGGGCGTGCTGGGCACCCTGCTCGACGTGGTGGCGGTGGACGAGGGGTGGGAGGCGGCCTTCGAGGCCGCGGCCGGCCCGGCCCTGGGCGCCGTCGTGGTCGACGGGGTCGACGGGGCCCGCCGGGCCCTGGGCACCCTGGCCGACGGCGACATCACGGGGGCCGTCGTGCCCCTGGGCACGTCGTCGGGGCGCCTGCTGAACGTCCCTGTCGTCACCGGGGCCGCCCTGCTCCGTCCCCACGTGCGGGCCACGGTGCCCCACGTCGACGCCCTGCTCGATGCCCTCGTCGGCCCGGTGGTGGTGGTCGACGCCTGGCCCGCCGCCGTCGACGTGGTGCTGGCCCATCCCGACGCCGTGGTGGTCACCCGCGACGGCGATCGCTTCGCACCCGACGGGTGGCGCGTGGGCGCGGCTGGCTCGGGCGCCACCGGCGCGGCCCTGACCGAGGCCCGGGAGCGGGCCGAGGTGGCGGCCAAGGAGGCCGGGGCGGCGGCGGCCGAGGTGGCCGACGGTCGGCGGGCCGTCGGCGCCGCCCGCACCGCCGAGGCCGAGGCCACTCGGGCCGTGGATCGCAACGCCAGCACCCTCACCTCGGCCGGCGACGCCCTGCGCCGCACCGACGCCGATCGCCGCGACCTGGGGGCCGAGGGCGATGCCCTGCGGGCCCACGCGGCGGAGCTCGACGAGCGGAGCGGCCGCGACGGGGAGCAGGTGGCGGCCCTGGAGGCCGAGCTGCCGGGCCTGGAGGCCGAGGAGGCTCAGCGGGCCGACCGGGTGCGAGCCGCGGCCGATGCTCGGGCCCGCGTCGAGGAGCGGGCCGCCTCCGTCGCCGCCCTGCGCAGCGACATCGAGATCCGGGCCGCCGCCCTGGAGGAGCGCGACCAGCTCCTCACCCGGCGCCGGGCCGAGGTGGAGGAGCGCCTGTCGCACAACCAGGCGGCGCGGGACGAGGCCGAGACCCGCCGGGTCGACCTGGAGCGCCAGGAGGTGGCCGTCGGCCGCCTGTCCACGCTCGTCGAGGGTCGCCTGGAGATGGTGGAGGTGGCCCTGGCCGGGCTGCGCGATCGGCGCCGTCGCCAGTCTGACGCGGCCCGGGCCGTGGCCGCCGAGCTGGAGGCGGTGCGCTGCCAGCGGGTCGACACCGAGCGGGGGCTGGCCGAGACGCGGGAGCGGCTCCAACGGGCCGAGCTCGACATCTCCGAGGTCACCCTCCGCATCGAGACGGCGGTCGAGGCCATGCGCCGCGACCTCGACGTCGACCCCGCGACGGCCCTGGCCGCTCCGGTGCCGGAGGTGCCGGAGGGGACGACCCCAGCGGCCCGGGTGCGCGACCTGGAGCGGGAGCTGCGGCTCCTCGGGCCCATCAACCCGCTGGCCCTGGAGGAGTTCACCGCCCTCCAGGAGCGCCACACCCACGTCGAAGAGCAGCTCGAGGACGTGAAGTCGGCCCGCCGCGACCTGGCCAAGGTGATCCGCGCCGTCGACGCCGAGATCGTGTCGGTCTTCGCCTCCGCCTACGCCGACGTCGAGGCCAACTTCACCCACCTGTTCGAGACCCTCTTCCCCGGTGGGCAGGGCAAGCTCACCCTCACCGACCCCGACGACCTGCTCGGCACCGGGGTGGAGATCGAGGCCAAGCCCTCGGGCAAGAACGTGAAGAAGCTCTCGCTGCTCTCCGGTGGCGAGCGCTCCCTCACCGCCCTGGCCTACCTGTTCGCCGTGTTCCGGGCCCGCCCCTCGCCCTTCTACGTGATGGACGAGGTGGAGGCCGCCCTCGACGACGTGAACCTGCACCGCTTCCTCGGCCTCGTCGCCGAGTTCCGGGCCGACGCCCAGCTCATCATCGTGAGCCACCAGAAGCGCACGATGGAGGCCGCCGACCTGCTCTACGGCGTCACCATGCAGCCCGGCGGCTCCAGCCAGATCCTGGCCGAGAAGGCCGGCGCCCAGGGCTGACTGGGGCCGGCCCCCGGCCGCGGTCGACGCCGCCGCATCGTCGGGCCGGAGGGTGGGGGAGGAGCGCTGCGCCATGGCGCTCGTCCTGTCGTGAAGATCCCCCTTCGAGGACCATATCGCGCATGTTCAGCAAGGTTTGGTCTGGGAGGGTGTCGGGTGGTGTCATCACGGTCGCGTGTTGCTGTGGTGGTGTCGCTGTTGGTTGTTCTTCGACAGGGGGGATCCCTAGAGATGTTGTTGTGTCGTGTTGTGAGTGTGCTGGCGGTGGCTCTGGCTTCGGTTCTTGCCATCGCTTTTGCCCCCCCCCCCCAGCCGTCATCGGGGCTCCGATAGGGGGTGAACCGCGGGCGGTGCAGCCCTTCGAACTGGGCCTGACGCAGGGGTCGTTGCTGATCAACGGGGCGGCGGAGTCCTATGCCTTGACCACGCCGACGACCATCAAGGGTGACCACGACACCGGTGATGTGGTCGATGGTGTGGCCCCGACCGGTGCTGTGACCAATGGGACCTTGACGACGCCGGTGATCTCGTTCGAGACCGTGGCTCTCAACCTTCCGGTGTTCGTCGACGCCACCCTCACCCAGGTCACTCCGGGGGCGGGCACTGGCGTCATCGATGCGGATGGCAATGTGCAGTTTCGAACGTCGATGAAGGTGCGGCTGGACATTGAGGTGCCGTCGGCGAACTTGCGGGCGCGGTGTGAGACGAGCCCGGTGGAGCTGGTCCTCGACTCGACTGCCCCGTACAACGCGTCAACGAAGCGGGTGACGTTGCGGGATGCTGATTTCAGCGTGCCGTCGGTGCCGGTCACCGATGACTGCATCAAGATCGTGGCTGACAACGTCAACGACCTGTTGGCTGGGGGTGGGCATGGGTTGACGATGACCTTCGGTGGTGACCTGGTCTTGCCGCCCAAGGCCGATTGCCCGACCGAGACCGAGCTCACCGTGAGCCCCGTCGACGAGGCCCGCTTCGGCACGGAGGTGACCCTCACCGGCACCGTGGCCCGCGACCCGGCTGGGATCGGAACGGATGATTGCGAGGGCGTGGAGGACGACGCCATTCCCACCGGCCTGATCGAGTTCCGGGACGGCAACCGCGTCGTCGGCACCGGCGAGGTGGACCCGCTCACGGGTGTGGCCACCTTCACCACCGACGACCTCCCCGCCGGCACTTTGGATCTGTCCGCGGCGTATCGCAGCTCGCCCCCCTTCGAGGGGTCGGCGTCGGCCGCCGTCCCCTATCGGGTGACGGCCGATCCGGCGATCACCGCCGACCTGCCCAGCTTCCTGCGGATCGGGCCGACGCCCACTGAGTTCGATGTGACGGTCACGAACAGCCCACTGGGTGCCGGCATCGCCAACGGGCGCCTGACTCTCACTGTGGCGGCACCGAGCTCGGCGTCGAACCTGAAGGTCGAGTACCGGGAGGACAACGGCACCTGGACGCCGGTCCCGGTGACATCGGGGACCACGGTGTTCGCGAGGGTTGACCCCCTGGTGGGTCGGGCCATCCCGAAGGGGGCAGAGGTGACGCGCCGGGTGCGGGTCGCTGCCCCGGCCCCCTCGGGCGCTGGGCCGTATCAGTTCATCTTCGAGCTCGTCGAGGTCGATCCGGGCACCGGCTTGCCGGCGCCTCAGCGCGGTCGGGTCGTCGATGCCGATCCCGTCACGCCGGGTCTGCTGGGTGCGGCGCGAGGTGAGGTGGCCGTGGTCGGAGCTACCCGGCTGACCCCAACGTGGTCGGCCTTGGGTGGCGTTCAGCCTCACACGATCCGCCAGGGACAGACGGTGCGGGTTCAGGAGGTAGGACCCGCCTCCCTCACCATCGGTGAGATCTTCCCGACCGGTGCGGTCCGTGTCCTCTTCGACGGGCAGCCGGTCCCGGTGCGCCAGGACACGACACCGACGTCGTTCGGGTACCTGCCCTTCATCGACAAGCAGGAGCCCAACGCGGTCTCTCCGGAGTTCGTCGTCCCGGTCGACGCTCCGCTCGGTGATCGTGTGGTGACGGTGGCCTATGAGGGTGATCGGTTCTTCGCTCCGGCTCAGGTGTCGTTCACCGTGCGCGTGCTGGCTGCTCGGGGGGCGACCTACACCTGTGCCAGCTCACTGCTGTCGGCGGATCGCTTCACGGTCAACGTCGAGGCCTCGGCCATCCTCCCCTCTGCTGGTCGTTCCGGTGACGAGGTCGACCTGGGTGCTCTCGATGTCTCGCTCTTTGCTGATCGGGGTGGCTCGTTCCCCAGTCTCAGCGTGGCTCTGGCTCCGACGAACCCTGTTGGGGTGTCGATGGGGTTCGTGACGGTGCAGGAGATCGCCATGGAGCTGGCCGGTGGTCAGGGGTCGGGTACGGCTGGTGCGTTCACCACGGCCAACACGTTCCCCATGTTCGACTTCACTCGTCCCGAGGACCCGGCACCGGACGCCGTCTTCGGGTTCAACGACGAGGTTGGCTCCGTGACCCTGCAAGGGGCGCCTGGTGAAGAGTTCCCCGTGACCCTCGACCGCGTCCGGGTCACCGGGACAGCGTTCCTCAGCAGCGTGGTCGAGCTCGACTGCGTCCCCCTCGGCGATCCGGTCACCCTGGGGACGGTCAAGTTGGCCGGCGCCGCCCTCACCGTCGATGCACCCCAACCGACCCGCGTCGGTGACCCCGTCACTCTCACCGCCCAGGTGCATCCCATCGGCGCCACCGGTCTGGTGGAGTTCTTCGCCGGGGCCGACAGCCTCGGCCTGGTCGCCGTGGACAGCCTCGGCCTCGCCAGTCTCCAGACCGACGAGCTCCCCCAAGGCACGCATCAGTTGAGTGCCCGGTTCTTCGGCGGCGTCAGCGCCTTGTCCTCCACGACGGAGACCGTCGAGCTGACGGTGTTGGTGGCGACGGAGTGCGCGGCCTTCGCTGAGGACGGCAGCGGCGCCGTGGTGCGTCTCGTGTACATGGAGCTGTTGGGTCGCTGCCCGGATCAGGCCGGCTTCGACTATTGGGTCGACCGTCTCGACGACGGTACGTCGGCGGAGGCGTTCGCCAAGGCCATCGCTCGCACTCCGGAGGCGGTGGGCAAGGTCGTCGACGACGCCTACGACACCATGCTCGGACGCACACCGGACGCCGCAGGCCGGGCGTTCTGGGTCAAGCGCCTCCAAGCCTCAGGCCGCTACGACGCGCTGCTTGCCGATCTGGGGGCGTCGGGTGAGTTCTGGTCCAAGGCCGGCTCGACCAACACCGGGTTCGTCACGAGGGTCTACGAGCGCCTCTTGAACCGGGCCCCGGATCAAGGGGGCTTGGACCACTGGGTCGGCCGCCTCGAGGACGGCACGTCGCGGCGGGCGTTGATCCTGACCTTGGCCAACCTCAACGAGCCCCTCGGCCGTCTCGTCGCCCTCTCCTACGACGAGATCCTCAGCCGGGCCCCCAACGCCACCGAGCGCACCAGTGGCATCGCCCATCTGCGTTCCACCGGTGACCGCTCGGCGCTGTACGCCCAGTTGATGGGCCGGTCCGAGTTCGACGAGCGGGCTCAGGAGTTCCCCAACCCGGAGGACTGATCCCTCGCCTTCCGAACTGGTGGTGGAACGTCACTCTCTGGGTCGACGATCCACCACCAGTTCGTGGGTGGTCTGCTGATCAGCCCGTCACCCTGCCGGGACGAGGCGATCAGCACCGAGGCCGACCGCGCTCATCCCCCCGGGTGCGGTCGGCCTCTCCGCGTGCGCGTCCCATCGGATGCGGATCGCCATGTCATGCCCGGGAAGAGGTGAGTCAGGTCAGTAGGAGGTTGGCGTGGCGCAGCTCATCGATGATCTGGTCGGGGACTCCGAGGATCTCGAGGTGGACGATGCTGCGTCCTGAGTTGCCCTCGACGATGTCGACCACCCGGGCCAAGAACGGATCGTCGCTGTCACCAGCAACGATCACACCGCCGACTGTGATGCGGGTTGGATCGTCGGCCTCGTCCAGGAAGGTCCACACGAAGCCGGTTGCGTCAATCTGGTGGACATCGGCAGGCAGCGTGACTCGAGTGGTCATCGGGGCGTCCTCATGTAGTGCGGGTTCGCATGCTCGGGTCCGAGAACGGTGAGCAGAGCGCGAACATGGTGCTGATCGTACCCGGGCAGCACGATGCTGATGTGAGGTGCGGCAAAGGTCGCCAGTACGGGAAACTCGGCGGCGGTGACGTCAGCCACGAGAGCGGTGGCGTAGGTTCGTCGTGTTCGGAGGCGGGGTCCGGCCAGCACGTCGTCGATGTCTCGGTCCGGTCCGGTGACCTCTGCTGACACGGCGACGAGCGGCTCGCCGTGCCAACTGAACTCGGCGAGGGTACGAGCCGCTGCGGTGAGCAAGCCGTCGACGGTCAGCGGGCGTCCACGGATGACGAGGAGCCAGTCACTTGGCTCGTCGTCGGGCCGTAGGTGGGGCTCGATCGGGGTGAGCACCTTCCGAGTGTGTCATCCGAGGATGGCCGATCAGGTGGGCTCAAGCGGGCAGGGAGTCACATTCTTCGAGTGGTGCTCAGGCTTTAGATCTCCCATATCGCGCATGTTCAGCAAGGTTTGGTCTGGGAGGGTGTCGGGTGGTGTCATCACGGCTGCGGTATTGCTGTGGTGGTGTCGCTGTTGGTTGTTCTTCGACAGGGGGGATCCCTAGAGATGTTGTTGCGTCGTGTGTTGAGTGTGCTGGCGGTGGCCCTGGCTTCGGTTCTTGCCATCGCTTTTGCCCCCCCCCCCAGCCCTAGCTGGGGCTCCGGTAGGGGGTGAAACCCGGGTCAATCAGCCCTTCGAACTGGCCCTCACGCAGGGATCGTTGCTGATCAACGGCGCCGCGGAGTCCTACGCCCTGACCACACCGACGGTCATCACGGGTGACCATGACACTGGTGATGTGGTCGACGGTGTGGCCCCGACAGGTGCGGTGTCGAACGGCACGTTGACAACGCCGGTGATCTCGTTCGAGACCGTCGCGTTGGGTCTGCCGGTGTTCGTCGATGCCATCCTCACGCAGGTCACCGAGGGATCGGGCACGGGGGTGATCGATGCCGATGGCAATGTGCAGTTCCGCACCGCGATGGCGGTGCGTCTCGACATCGAGGTGCCCTCCGCGAACCTGAACGCACGGTGCGAGACCAGCCCAGTGGAACTGGTGCTCGACTCGACCGCGCCGTACAACCCGTCGACCAAGCGGGTCACGTTGCGGGATCCTGATTTCAGCGTGCCGGCGGTGCCGGAGACGGATCAGTGCATCGGCATCGTGGCTGACAACGTCAACGACCTGCTCTCCGGCGGAGGGCACTCGTTGACGACGACCTTCGGCGGTGACCTGGTGCTGCCGCCGAAGGCCGACTGCCCCACGGAGACGACGCTTGCCGTGACGCCGGTGGATGAGGCCCGTTTCGGGACAGAGGTGACCTTCACCGGCACCGTGGCCCGGGACCCGGCCGGGATCGGCACCGATGACTGCGACGGAGTGGAAGACGATGCCATCCCCACCGGTCTGATCGAGTTCCGCGACGGCAACCGCATCATCGGCACCGGCGCCGTCGACCCGCTGACCGGTGTGGCCACTCTCATTACCACCAGTCTCCCCGCTGGCCATCGCAATCTCGCCGCTGCGTACCGCACCTCGCCCCCCTTCGCGGGCTCGGCATCAGCGGTCATTCCCTATCGGGTGACGGCCGATCCGGCGATCACCGCGGACCTCCCCAGCTTCCTCAGGATCGGGCCGACGCCCACCGAGTTCGACGTGACGGTCACTAACAGCCCCCTGGGTGCCGACATCGCCAACGGCCGCCTGACCCTCACCGTGGCGGCACCGAGTTCTGCGTCGAACCTGAAGGTCGAGTACCAGGAGGACAACGGCACCTGGACGTTGGTTCCGGTGACGTCGGGCACCACCGTGTTCGCCCGGGTCGATCCTCTGGTGGGTCGGGCCATTCCGAAGGGGGCTGAGGTGACGCGCCGAGTGCGGGTCGCCGCCCCGGCCCCCTCGGCTGCCGGGCCCTACCAGTTCATCTTCGAGCTCGTTCAGGTCGATCCGCTCACCGGTGTGCCGGCACCCCAGCGCGCTCGCGTCGTCGATGCCGATCCCGTCACGCCGGGGCTGCTGGGCACGGCGCGCGGTGAGATTGCGGTGCTCGGAGCTGCCCGGTTGACCCCGACCTGGTCGGCCTTGGGTGGCGTTCAGCCCCACACCATCCGTCAGGGGCAGACGGTGCGGGTCGACGGTGTCGGACCGTCTCCCGTCAGCATCGGTGGGATCTTCCCGACCGGTGCGGTCCGTGTCCTTTTCGACGGGCAGCCGGTGCCGGTCCGCCTGGACACCACCCCAACGTCGTTCGGCTACCTGCCCTTCCTCGACCGGCAGGCGAGTAAC
>CAZXRA010000126.1:0-20065 GCA_964643485.1 uncultured Iamiaceae bacterium
GGACCGTCGCCGGGGCCGGCACCCGCTGGGGGGCCCAGCACTCCCAGCGGCTCGACGGGTGGCTCGCCCAGGTGCCGGGGCTCAAGGTGCTGGCCCCGTCGAGCCGGGCCATGGCCCGTTCGTCGCTCCGGGCCGCGCTGGCCGACCCCGACCCCGTCGTCGTGGTGGTCGACCGGGCCCTGCTGTACAGCCGGGCCCGCCTCCCCCACGACGACGGCTCCCCCTGGGAGCCGCGGGTGGTGCGGGCCGGCCGCGACCTCACCGTCGTGGCCAGCGGGCGCTTGGTCCACCTGGCCCTCGCCGTCGCCGATCGCATGGCGGCCGACATCGAGGTCATCGACCTGCAGCGCATCGCCCCGCTCGACGTCAGTGCCATCGTCCGCTCGCTGGCGACGACCTCCCGACTGGTGATCGCCCACGACGAGCACGGTCCCGGCGCTCTCGGAGCCGCGGTGGAGAGCCGGGTCTACGCCGAGGGCTTCTGGCTGCTGAGCGGGCCGGTGATCCGGGTCAGCTCGCCCGCCACCCCCGTCCCCGCGGCTGCTTCCCTGGAGGACGCCTACATGATCGATGCCGATCGGCTGCAACGGACGTGCGAGGAGGCGCTGGCCCATGACTGAGCCGTGGATGCGACGACTGGTGCCGCTCCTGCGGTGCCGCCACTTCGACGAGGTCCTGCTCGAGCACGCCGATCTCCTCGTGGACCACTACCACGTGTCCATCGGGCAGGAGGGAACCGCCGTCGCCGTCTCCCTCCACCGCGAGGCGACCGACCCCTTCCTGCCCAACTACCGGAACCACGCCCACCTGGTGGCGGCCGGCTCCGACCCCACGGTGCTCTATGCCGAGATCTTCGAGCGCGACCTGGGCCCGCAGCGGGGCCGCTCGGGGAGCTTCCACCTCTCCGACCCCGACCGGGGCTTCCCCCACACCAGCGCCCTGGTGGGCGGGGCGGTACCCCTGGCCTGCGGCGTGGCCTGGGCCCGCCAGCGGCGGGGCGAGGGGGGCGTCGTCCTCACCAACTTCGGGGAGGGGGCGCTGGGCGAGGGCGTCATCCACGAGTGCCTCAACATCGCCGTGCTCTGGCACCTGCCCGTCATCCTCCTCTGCGAGAGCAACCAGGCCACCCGGGACGGCCGGGCCAACGCCTCCCAGTCGGCGGCGGCGCTGCTCGACCTGCCCCGAGCCCATGGGGTGCCGGCGACGTACGTCGATGCCACGCAGCCGGCCGCGGCCGACGAGGCCATCGGCGGGGTCATCGCCGAGGTCCGGGCCCAGGGGGGGCCGCACTTCATCCAGGCCCAGTCGTGCCCGTGGCCTGGGAACGGCACCTTCTTCCCGGCCAACACCGAGGGCCCGCTCGACCTGGGGCGGGCCGCCGCGTCCCCGGAGGAGGGCACGTGGGCGGCGGGGGACCCGACCCTGAACGAGGCGCGTCGACTGTTGGGCGAGGGCGTCGAGGTGGACGCCCTGACCCGGCTGAGCGACGGGGTGCGGGCCGAGATGGAGGAGGCCCTGCGGACGGCGCTCGACGCCCCCCGGGCCCCCGGGGCCGTCGCCCACGACGACGTCTGGGCCCCGGAGACCAGGCCGCAGCAGCCCACGGAGGTCGATCGATGACCGAGCCCCGCGTCGATGTCGGTGGCGAGACCACCTACCACGAGGCTCGGGCCCGGGCCCTGTTCCGGGAGCTGGACGCCGAGCCGGAGCTCCAGATCCTCTCCAACATCGGCCTGGTCGCCCCCTTCAACCCGGACTTCGGGCTGATCGAGCGGTACGGCGACCGCATCGCCTACCCGCCGGTGAGCGAGTTCGCCATGCTCGGCATGGGCGTGGGCTCGGCCCTGGCCGGGGGGCGGGTGTTCGTGGCCGTGACCACGGCCACCTTCGTGTACTACGGGTGGCCTCCCGTGGTCACCGAGGCCCCGTTCGTGCGCTACCTCAGCGGTGGGAAGGTCACCGCTCCGGTCACCATCCACATGGTGGCGGGCTCCCGGCGGGGCGGGGGGGTCCAGCACGAGGGCACGCCGCAGGCCATGTTGCAGAACGTCCCCGGCCTCCGGGTGCTCGCCCCGGGGACGCCGGCGGAGATCGACGCCGCCCTCCACATCGCCATGACGGGGGACGACCCGACGGTGATCGTCGACCACGTGCAGTTGGTCGACGCCCCGGGGCCGGTCCCGGACGCCCCGGCCGAGTCCCTGTCGGTCGACCTGGTGCGCCCCGGGTCCGACGTCCTGTTCGTCACCTACTCCCTCATGGTGCAGCGGTCCCTGGCCGCCGCCCACCAGCTGGCGGCCGAGGGCCTGTCGGCTGGCGTGCTCAGTGTCCCCTGCCTCAACCCCTTGCCGGCGGGCCCGCTGCTGGCCGCCCTATCGGAGGCGGAGCACGTCGTCTTCGTCGACGAGGCCTGTGCCGCCGGGAGCCCGGCCAGCACCATGATGGCCCTGGCCCTGGACGCCGGCTGGCCCGGCCGGGCGGCGCTCGTCGCCGCCGCCCCCGCGCCGGCTCCCCACGCCCTGCACCTCCTCGACGCCGTGATCCCCACCGTGGCGCGCATCGCCGATGTCGCTCGCGAGCTGATCGGCCCGTGACGGGCCCGCCGGGGCTCGTCAGCCGGTGACGGCGGGCAAGTCGGCCACGAGGGCCCGCCAGGCCATCTGGTCGTTGAAGGCCGACCCCAGGTCGGGCAGCTCGGCCAGGTCCGCCTCGTCCAGCTCCGGCGGCGCCGCTCCCAACCGGGCGAGCTCGAGGGTCACGGTGAGCAGGACATCCAGGTTCACGGCCAGGACCGTCGCCGCGACCACGTTCTCGGCGGCGACGGTCACCCCGTGGCCCCGCAGCAGGCAGACCGGGCGGTCCCCCATGGACCGGATCATCTCGTGGGCCAGCTCGGCCTGGGTGATCAGCACCGGCCGGCCGTGGACGGGGACGCCGTCGCGGGCCAGGCGCAGGGCCGGGATGTTGTAGGCGCCGAACACGGCCCGGGGCCGGAGCCCGGCCAGGCCGCAGAGGAGAGCGGCCGGCGGGTGGGCGTGGACCACGGCGCCGACCTCGGGTCGGAGGCGCAGCAGCTCGCCGTGGAGGGGGAGCTCCTTCGGTGCGTCGTAGCCCTCCGGGGCATCGACGGCCCGCCCGTCGAAGGAGAACCGCCAGACATCGCCGGGGTCGGTGTGGGCCAACCCCCGCTCGTGGGGGCCCCGGCACCGGATCACCATGTCGGTCTCCGACACGCGGGCCGAGACGTGCCCCAGGATGCCGGGGGCCAGGCCCTGGGCGGCCAGGACCCGGCAGGCGATGGCGACATCGCCGCGCAGGTCGGCGGTGTCGGCGTGGACGATCACCGGGGCCTCCTCGGGGTCGTCCTCATCGGGCCACGAGCCCGCCGTCGGACCGGATGATCTCGCCCGAGATGCCGGCGGCGCCGTCCGAGGCCAGGAACACGTAGGCGGCGGCGTGGTCGGCGGGACTGAGCGCCACCTCCAGGGGGGTGCGGGCCCGGAGGGCCTCCTCCCGCCCGGGGCGGCCGTCGAGGCGATGGTCGTGCTGGCCCAGGCTCCGGAGCCCTCGGAGGTCGGTGCCCACCGTGCCGCCCGGGGCCACCCCGTTGACTCGCACGTCGGGGGCCAGCTCATGGGCGAGCTGCACCACCGCCCCTCGCAGGGCGAACTTGGACGAGACGTACAGCGCCCCGCCCCGGCCGGCGAAGAAGCTGGAGCTGGAGCACGTCACCACGACGCTGCCCCGCCGTTCCCGCAACCCGGGGGCCGCGGCCCGGACGGCGTGGAGCACCGACTTCACGTTCAGGCGGTAGGCCTCGTCGAAGGCGGCGTCGAAGCGGTCGGCAGGGATGTCGACCAAGGGCGTGTAGAGGTCGAAGACCCCCACGAAGGTGGCCAGCGCATCCAGGCCACCGAACCTGTCCGTGGCCACCCCGACGGCATGTCCGACCTCGGCGGCGGAGCAGGCGTCGCCCTGGACCACGGCCACCGCCGGATGGTGTCGCTCGAGATCTCGGCACTTGGCCTCGTCGTGCTCCATGACGCCCACCGAGGCGCCCTCGGCCACGAAGGCGTCGAGGACGGCGCGGCCGATGCCCGAGCCCCCTCCGATCAGGAGGGCCGATCTCCCCGCCAGGCGACCGGCACTCACGCTCGGCTCGATCCCGGAGGGGGGGAGAGGAAGGTCGCGAGGGCGGCGGTGAACCCCGACGGGTTCTCGACGTTGGAGAGGTGCCCGCCCGGGAGGCGGCGGAGCCGGGCATCGGGGGCGTGGGCGGCCAGCCACTCGGCTTGGACCCACGGCGTGGCGACGTCCTCGCTGCTGCCGATGACCAGGAGGGGCTGGGCCAGGGTGGGGACGGCGTCGGTCAGGTCGGCGTCGCGCAGCGCGGCGCAGCATCCCGTGTAGCCGTGCTGGTCCGTGGCCCGGACGATGGCGGCGAAGGCGTCGACGTGCGCCGGGTGGCTGGCTCGGTAGGCGTTCGAGAAGAAGCGCTCCATGACCATCTCGGCGATCCCGCTCATCCCCCCGGCCTCGACGTCCCGGATCCGTCGGCGCCAGCCCTCCGCCGTCCCGATCCGGGCCGCGCTGTTGGCCACGGTGAGGCGCCGCACCCGGTGGGCGACGGCGTGGGCGAGCCACAGGCCGAGGATGCCGCCCAACGAGATGCCGCACACCGCGGCCTTCTCGATGCCCAGGTCGTCGAGGACGGCGATGGCATCGCCCCCGAGATCGGCGAGGGTGTAGTCGCCCGGGACCGCCTCGGACCGGCCGTGGCCCCGGAGGTCATAGCGAACGACCCAGTGGTGGCGGGCCAGCTCGGCGACCTGGGCGTCCCACAGCGTCAGGTCGGTGCCGAGGCTGTTGACGAAGAGGAGCGCCGGGGCCGATCCGTCGCCGTCGACCCGGTAGTGGAGGACGTGGCTGCCCCGGTCGAGGAGGCTCATGGATCCCCCCGACCGTCGACGACGGCCCAGTGGGTGGCCAGGGCCCGGTCGATGAAGCGGTCGGTGCTGCCGAGGGCGGAGGCGAGCGGCTCTGGGAGGGCGGCGGGGCCCCGCCGCAGGTTCTCGGCCATCCGCTCCGGGTGCACCTCCACGGCATCGAGGGCCGCGGCCAGACGGTGGGTGCACGCCCCCGCCGACCGGAAGGCGTCGCTCAGGACGACGCTCTCGGCCTGCCACCCGCCGGCGGCCCGCTCCTGCTCCTGGTCCATGGCGTGCAGGTAGGTCACGACGGCCCCCCGGGCCAGGCGGGCCGCGGTGGAGACGGAGACGGCGTCCACCGGGTTCCGCTTGTGGGGCATGGCCGAGGATGCGCCCCCGGTGGAATCGAAGGAGATCTCGCCGACCTCCTCGATCGACAGGAGGAGGAGGTCCCGGGCCACCTTCTCCAGGACCGACGTGATGACCCCCAGGGTGGTGACGATGTATCCGAAGCGGTCGCGCTCGGCGTGCCAGGGCAGGTCCGGGACGGCCAGGCCCAGGCGCCGGCCCAGGGCGTCCTCCACCGCGGCCGCAGCCGGTCCCCAGCCCGGCGCGGTGCCCGCCGCTCCCCCGAGCTGCAGGGCCAGGTGGCCGCGGGCGGCGTCCAGGGCCTGGAGCGAGCGGGTGGCGACGGCCACCCATCGGGCCGCCTTGAGGCCGAAGCTGATGGGCACGGCCTGGCGCAGCAGGGTGCGCCCGGCCATCGGGGTGTGGCGGTGCTCCTCGGTCAGGTGCGCCGCCCGTCGCCCCACCCGGAGGAGATCCGCCTCCAGGGCGTCGAGCCCGTCACGGGCCTGGAGCACGAGGGCGGTGTCCACCACGTCCTGGCTCGTCGCCCCCCGGTGCAGGTGCTCGGCATCCGCGGCGTCGAGACGGGCGCGGACCAGGCGGAGGAGGTGGAGCACCGGCGTCCCGGAGCGGGCGGCCTCGGTCAGCGCCTCGTCCACCTCCTCGGGGGAGAGGGAGGCGCACGCCGCAGCGAGGCGGTGGGCGACGTCGGGGCCGATGAGGCCGGTGTCCCCGCACGCCTCGGCCAGGGCCGCCTCCACGTCGAGGATGCGGCGGGCGAAGGCGTGGGGGGTGAAGACGGCCTCGGTGGGCGCCCCTCCGGCCACGGCCGTCCGCAGGTCAGCCATGGCCTCGAGCCCGGGCGTCGGCGGTGCGCCGCTCCAGTGAGTGGAGGGCGTCCAGCTCGGAGGGGCTGGGTGTCGGGGTCACCTCGACCCGGCGAGCGAAGCGGATCGGCCAGGCCGTGGCGGCGCGCACCTCGCTGGCCTCCACCCCGGGGTGCAGTGAGGTCACCACCAACTCCTTCGACTCGGGGTCGGGGGCCAGGAGGCCGAGGTCGGTGACGACGAGCGTGACGCCGTCGGTGGTGAGGCCGGCGTCGGCCCGGTCGGTGCCCCCGGCGCCGTGGCCGAGGGAGGTGACGAAGTCGACCTCCGGGACGAAGGCCTGGGGCCGCTGGGCCATGACCACACAGGTCCGCCGGCAGGCGGCGGCGATCTCGGGAGCCCCGCCGGCTCCCGGGAGCCGGACCCTCGGCCGGTCGTAGGTCCCGATGACGGTCGAGTTGATGTTGCCGAAGCGGTCCAGCTGGGCCCCGCCCAGGAACCCCAGGCTGAACCGACCGCTCTGGAGCCAGTAGGCGAACATCTCGGGGACCGACACCGTGGCCACCGCCGATGTGCACAGGGCCCCGTCGCCGATGGACAGGGGGAGGACGTCGGGACGGGCGCCGATGGTCCCCGACTCATAGACCAGGGTGACGTTCGGGGCGTGGGTGAGCCGGGCCAGGTTGCAGGCCGTCGACGGGACGCCGATGCCCACGAAGCACACGTCGTCGTCGCGTACGGCGCGAGCGGCGGCGACGGTCATCATCTCCTGCCGGTCGACGTTCACCGTCCCGCCTCTCGCGCCGGGAGGCGGGACGGCGAGGCCGCCAGCACGTGGGTCTCCATCCAGGCCAGGAAGCCATCCCGGTCGCGGGCCACGCCGTCCCACTCGGCGTAGAAGCGGTTGTCGCGGGTGGAGTAGCCGTGGGCGTACGAGGGGGCGGCACCCCCGGGGGCCTCGACAACGGCGTCGATCGCCCACCCCGGGATGACCACGGAGTTCGGTGACGGGGGGCGGAGGTCGTCGACGATCTCCTCGACCGTCACGATGGAGACGGCCGAGGCCAGCACGACCTCCTTCTGGACGCCCAGGATCCCCTCGATCAGGACGTTGCCCTCCCGGTCGGCCCGCTGGGCGTGGATGATGCCCACGTCGGGCCGGTGGGACGGGACGGCGACCAGCTCTTCCCCGGTGAACGGGCAGGTGAGGGGCCGGATCGCCTCGTTCACGGCCCGGAGGTCGGTGCCGCGGTAGCCGCGCAGCACGGCGAAGGGCAGGGCGGCGGCGCCCGCGGCCCAGGCCGCGGCCATGGCCGCGTGCGAGTGCTCCTCGAGGGCCAGGGGAACCGGCCAGCCGTGCTCCACCGCGTCGCGGAAGCGGTGCAGGGAGCCGACGCCCGGGTTCCCGCCCCACGAGAAGACGAGGCGCCGGGCACACCCCATCCCGATCATCTGGTCGTAGACCAGGTCGGGTGTCATGCGGATGAGGGTCAGGTCGCGCCGGCCCTGCCGGATGATCTCGTGGCCGGCGGCGAAGGGGATCAGGTGGGTGAATCCCTCGAGGGCGACCGTCTGCCCGTCCCCGACGTGAGAGGCGATCGCCTCCTCCAGAGTGACGGGCGCGACCATCTCAGAACTCGAAGAAGACGGTCTCGTCGGCACCCTGGAGGCGGATGTCGAAGTGGTAGGTCGGCGAGGCGGCGTCGGCCACCGGTCGGGCCATCAGCGTCGCTCGGCGCTCCGCCGGCACCGCGGCCACGACCGGATCGTCGGCGCCGTCGCCGAGCTGGTCGGCGAAGTAGGCGCGGGTGTGGAGCGCGTTCAGCAGGCCGCGGGCGTGGACGACGAGGGCCACGTGCGGGGCCTGGGGGGGATGGCCCGGATCGGGGACGGGCCCGGGGCGGATGGTCGCGAAGGAGAAGGCACCGGTCGCCGGCTCCGTGGGGCACCGCCCGAAGCCGGTGAACGACCGGCGGCCCGGGTCACCGGGCCAGTCGTCGATCGGGTGCCGGTAGCGCCCCCGGCCGTCGGCCTGCCACAGCTCGACTAGGGCGTCGTCGACCACCTGGTCGTCGCCGTCCAGGACCCGGCCGCGGAGGAGGACGTGCTCGCCGTCGCTGTCGTCTGGTGCCACCAGGTTCTCGCCGGGGCCCAGCAGGGCGTGGAAGAAGGGTCCGATCGTCTGGGCCGGCGTCTGGCCCAAGCGGCCCGGGGTCACGTCGGACCCTCGAAGGGGGTGGCGACGAGGCCCCGGACGACGAGGTCGAACCGGTAGCCGAGGGCCCACCCGGGTTCGGTCAGGTCGTGGTCGTAGCGGGCCACGAGCCGGTGCCGGGCATGGGCGGGAACGGAGGTGAAGACCGGGTCGCGGGAGAGCAGCGGGTCGTCGGGGAAGTACATCTGGGTGACCAGCCGGCTCCCGAGGGATGGTCCGAGGACAGAGAAGTGGATGTGCGCCGGACGCCAGGCGTTCGGGTGGTTGCCCCAGGGGTAGGGGCCGGGGCGCACCGTGGTGAACCGGTAGCGCCCGTCGGCTGTGGTGGTGCAGCGGCCGACGCCGGTGAAGTGGGGATCGAGCGGGGCGCGGACGTCGGTCTCCCGCCGGTGGGCGTAGCGGCCGGCCGCGTTGGCTTGCCAGATCTCGAGGAGCGAGCCGGGCAGGGCTTGGCCGTCGCGCTGTTCGAGCAGGCGCCCGGCGATGATGATGCGGGCGCCAATCGCCTCCCCGCCAGTGCCGGCGTTGGTGGTCAGGTCGGCGTCCTCGGTGGCGCCCAGGGCGACGACCGGCCCGGGACCGGTCAGCTCCGTCAGCGACTGGGGGATGCGGATCGGAGCGTGGCCGGGGCTCCGCTTGACGGTGGATCGGTAGTCGGGGAACGAGGAGACCGGAGGGTGGTCCTCGGCGCGCCGCGGTCCGTAGCCGCTGGGCGGAGCTCGGTCAGTCACCGTTCGCCGGCTCCGCTCGTTCGGGGAGGAGGGCCTTGGTGCGGGCGAAGGCGGCGTTGGCCCGGGGGACGCCGGCGTAGACGGCCACGTGGAGCAGGACCTCGGCGATCTCCTCCGGGGGCACCCCGACCCGCTCGCTGGCCTGCAGGTGGAGATCGAGCTCCTCGTGGCCGAGGGCGGCGAGGATGGCGATGGTCACGAGGCTGCGGGTCGACCGGTCGAGGTGGGGGCGGGCCCACACCCCGCCCCAGACGGCCTCGGTGATCCAGCGCTGGAAGTCGTGGTCGACGGCGGTGGTGGCGGCGATGGCCCGATCCACGTGCTCGTCGCCGAGCACCTCGCGCCGGATGGCGTCGCCGCTCGCCATCACAGGAAGACGGCCAGATTCTGGGTGCGGAGCACCGCCTCGTCCACGACGACGAGGCGGTCGACGATCTCGAGGCGTTGCTCGGGGACCCGTCGCAGCCGGTCGGTCCGCGCCGCGACCAGCCACTCGGGGGCCCGGGTGTCGCCCCGGCTGCGGAAGAGGAGGAGATAGCTCTTGGCCAGGAGGGCATCGGGGCCGTCGTGCCAGACCTGCACGTTGGTGACGAACCGCCTCGTCCGGGACGGCGGGTCCTCGGTCCAGGCGTGATCGGTCTCGAGCCGCTCGACCCGCTTGGTCAGGGAGTACCAGTCCTCCTGGAAGTGGTCCATGTCGGCAGAGAGGCTCCCGGCCAGCGAGTGGGCCATGGTCACCCGCACCGGCATGCGGTACCGGATGTCCTTGGCCAGGAAGGAGAGCCAGTTCCGGGCATCGCCTCGATCGAGGCTCTCCGCCTCCTCGTTCAGGAACGTCGTCACCTCGAAGTAGGTCTCGGCCGAGGCACGTTCGAGCGAGGTGGCGTCTCGGACGTGTGGGTCGGTCATCGGATCGATGCCTGGGCCCGCACCGGGATGTCGGGGACCGGTTCCAACCGAGGACGGGGAGGACCCTCCAGGTAGCCGGCCCAGAGGCGCAGCAGCTCACGCTGGTTGTACTCGCCGAAGCCGGTGAAGGCCCGCCCCGGCGCCGGCCAGCCGACGATGGGCTCCCGCAGCGTGGTGCCGTCCGGGCCCAGGCCCATGCGGCTGTTCAGCAGGATGCGACGGGCGAACTGTCCCCTGGACGCCGAGGTGATCGACGTCCAGTTCTCGACGTCGTCCTGCTCGAACATGCCCGACGACCCGAAGCACATCACGTAGGCCTTGTAGGAGGCCTCCTTGAACCAGGCGGGCGCCAGCGTGTCGACGGCGAACCAGGAGAGAACCTCGGTCTGGGTCGCACTCACCGGTTGCCACAGGCGAATGGAGATGAAGGGGGCGATGAGCCCGTCGGCCGACACCTGGGGCCAGTTGTGGACGAAGCTGAGGTTGGGGACGAAGGTCGCAGCCGACGGCATGAACTGGTGCCGGCCCGCCATCGCCTGCTGCTCCGGGGTCCAGGTGTCCCGCATGCGGGCGATCATCTCGGGGGGATAGCCGATGTAGGCCAGGTTCTCGGCCAGGTCGGTGGAGGGGAGTCTGTAGGTGGTGCCCCCGCCCCCTCCGGCGAAGTACAGGGCGCCCTCCTTGCGCTTGTGGGCCTTGGGTTCGCGGAACAGGCCGATGTCGACCACGCTGGCGTGGGTGTGGGGGGTGTGGTACGTGTCGCCGGCGAAGTTCTCGGCCGCGATCTTCCAGTTGGCGTCGATGAGCCACCGTTGGGGGGCCGAGACCTCCAGGCCGGCGTCGCTCTGGTTGGCGTAGAAGTCGAGGTAGAAGGCGAAGCCGCCCAGCTGGTCCCGGAGAGTGGTCGCGTCCGGGTCCAGCGTGGCGAAGATCATCCCCCGATGGATGGCCACGTGCGGGGGTGACGCCAGCCGGAGCTCGGCCCGGTCGAGCACGGCGTCGCCGCCGTAGGCGTCCTTGTGGAAGGGGAGGCCGACCAGTGCGCCGGTGTTCTTGTAGGTCCAGGCGTGGTACGGGCACCGGAAGTGCGAGGCGTTGCCCCGTTCCGTCCGGCAGACCTGCATGCCCCGGTGCCGGCAGACGTTGGCGTGGACCCCGATGGTGCCGCCGTCGTCCCGGGCCACGATGAAGGAGTCGTCGACGATCCGGCGCACGACGTAGTCGCCGGGGTGCGGGATCTCGCTCTCGTGGGCGAGGTACATCCAGCTCTGGCCGAACACCCGCTCCCGCTCGAGGGCGAACACCTCCGGGTCGGAGTAGATGGCCGGGGGGATCATGCCGTTCCTCACGTGCGCCAGGACGGCCTCTAGATCCATGGCCGGGTCGTCGTGCATCGAGGCCTTTTCGTCCTTGCCTGCGGGCAGGCTCCGGTTTCACAGCGCAGAGAACAATTCTGCACAGCAGTAACTGGCTTGTCAAGGTGGGTGCGATGGGGGCGGGTTCCGGGCCGCCGGCCCACGGAGGTGCTGGTCAGGGCCACCGACGTCGTGCTAGCTTCTGCTGTCCAGAAGATCTGTCTGCCTCTGTCGGGGGCGACGCCAGGGGAAGGTCACCGATGTCAGACGACGGACCCAGCAAGCCCTCGGCCCCGCTCTATCCCATCGGATCCGTCGACAACGCCCTGCGGTTGCTGCTCGAGTTCCGGGAGAAGCCCGAGATCCGCCTGTCCCAGGCCGCCGATCTCCTCGGCGTGGCCAACTCCACCGCCCACCGGCTGCTGGCCATGCTGGCCTACCACGGCTTCGTCCGGCAGGACCCCGGGTCGAAGGCCTACGTCGCCGGGCCCGCCCTGGCCGACGTCGGCCTCTCCGTCGTCCGTCGGATGAACATCAGGGAGGTGGCCCGCCCGATCCTCGAAGAGGTCGTCGAGGAGCTGGAGGAGACCGTCCACCTCGCCATCCTCGAGGGCTCGGTCGTGCGCTACATCGACGCCGTCGAGGGCCCGCGGACGTTGCGGGTCACGGCGAGGATCGGCCGCACCCTGCCGGCCCACTGCACCTCGGTGGGGAAGGCGCTCCTGGCCCAGCTCCCCGTGGAGGAGGTGATGCGGATCTACCCCTCCGAGGCGCTGCCCACGACGACGGCCATGTCCCTGTCCGATCGCGACGAGCTGGTGTCGGCCCTGGAGGACGTGCGGCGGCTGGGCTATGCCCTGAACACCGAGGAGAGCGAAGAGGGGGTGGCCGCCGTCGCCGTCGCCATCAAGGGGGGCGGGGCGCCGGTGGCGGCCATCAGCTGTGCCGCCCCGGTCTCCCGGATGGGCCCGCGGCGATCGCCTCTGGTGTACGAGGCCCTGCGCACCGCGGCGGCGCGCATCGCTCGCCGCATGCCCGGCTGACCCTCCTAGAGGTCGCCGCCCTCGCCCAGGAGGCGGCCGAAGGACTCGGGGCGGCGCTGCCAGTCCTTCTCGACCTTGACGGCCAGCTCCACGTAGGCCCCCTCGGGCATCTGCTCCCGCACCCGGATGCCGACCTCCTTGAGCACCGAGCCCTTGTGCCCGATGACGATCCCCTTCTGGGAGTCCCGCTCGACCAGGATCTCGACCCGCACGCGAGGCCACTCCCACTCCGTCACCCGGGTGGCGATGGAGTGGGGCACCTCGTCCCGGGTGACGGCCAGGAGCTGCTCCCGCACCAGCTCGGCCACCCACACCTCGTCGGGGGCGTCGCGCACGACCTCCTCGGGGTAGTAGGGCGGGCCCTCGGGCATGCGGGCGAGCAACAGGTCGAGCAGCACGTCGACGCCATCGCCGGTGCGGGCCGACACCGGCACGTAGTCGCCGAGGTCGAGGGCCCCGACCGCGGCCAGCTGGGAGATGATCTGGTCCTTGGTCGCGGCGTCGACCTTGTTCACCACGACGATGGCGTCCCGGGGCACCCGGGCGGCCACGAAGCGGTCGCCGGGCCCGACGGGGGCGGTGGCGTCCACGACGAAGACCGTGGCGTCGACGTCGCCGAGGGCCGACGTGGCCCTGTCGTTGAGGTGGGTGCCCAGCGGCGTGCGGGGCCGGTGGATCCCCGGCGTGTCGACGAACACCACCTGGGTGCCGCCGTCGGGGTCACCCCCCTGCTCCGGGGCGAGGTGGAGCACACCCCGCACTTGGGACCGGGTGGTCTGAGGCTTGTCGGAGGTGATGGCCACCTTGGTGCCCAGGATGCGGTTGAGCAGGGTGGACTTGCCCACGTTGGGCCGCCCGACGATGGTGACGAACCCCGACCTCACCGGGCGCCCCGGCGCTCGTCGGCCTCGGCGTCGAGCTCGTTCGCGGGTGCGGGGACCGGCAGGGTGACCCGCACCCGCAGCACCCGACGCCCCTGCACCCTCTCGGCCCGGAGGCCGATGCCCTCGACGACGGCTTCCTCCCCCTCGACGGGGACGTGGCCCAAGGCCTGGATCAGCACCCCGCCGACGGTGTCGACCTCGTCCCCGGCGGGGAGGCGGATGCCCAAGACGTCCTCGGCGTCGTCGACCGTGAGTCGGGCCGCGACCCGGAAGCTGCCGTCAGGCAGGGGCTCGACCCGGGCGTCCTCCACGTCGAACTCGTCGACGATCTCACCCACCAGCTCCTCGATGAGATCCTCCAGGGTGACCAGGCCGGCCGTCCCCCCGAACTCGTCCACGGCGATGGCCATGTGGAACTGCTCAGCCTGCATCTCCCGGAGCAGCTCGGCCACCCGCTTGGTCTCGGGGACGAAACGGGCCTCGCGCATCAGGTTGGCCACCGGCTCGTCGCCCCGGCCGTCGCGCTCGACCCGCATGAGGTCACGGGCGAAGACCACACCGACCACCTCGTCGACTCCCTTGCCCGAGTCGTAGACCGGGACCCGGCTGTAGCCGTTGAGGAGCACCACCTCCATCACGTCCACGGCCCGGAAGTCGGCGGGCACACCCACCATGTCGGTGCGGGGGATCATCACCGACCGCACGATGGTGTCGCCGAACTCGATGATGCGACGGATCAGCACCCGCTCCTCGGCGTCGATGGCCTCGGACTCCTCCGCCTCCTCGGCGAAGGCCAGCAGCTCGTCCTCCGACACCCACGGGCCCTTCTCCAGGCCTCGGCCGGGGAGCACCACGTTGGTCAGGCCGATGAGGCCTCGGGAGACGATGCGAAGGGGCCAGAAGCGGGCCAGCACCCGCACCGGCTCGGCGGCCAGCAGGCCGGCCCGCTCCGGGTGCTGGACGGCCCACGTCTTGGGGGCGGCCTCGGCCAGGACGAACACCATGACCACGTTGACGAAGAGGCCCACCGCCACCCCGAGGCCACCGAAGAGCTTCTCGGCCAGCAGCGTGGTGAGGGCGGTCTGCGCCGACTGGACGACGAGCACCACCAAGAGGAGGGGGTTGATGAAGGCCTCGGGGCGGGTCACCAGCCACAGCAGCGACGCGCTGCCCCGTCGCCCCTCCTCCTTCAGGGCCGTGGCCCGGGCCCGGGTCATGCGGGTGAGGCCGGTCTCGGCCAGGGCCAGGAAGGTCAGCCCCAGCAGGAGCACCACCAGCCCGGCGAGAAGAGCGATCTCAACGGTGCTCATCGTCGTCCTCGATGGAGGTGGCCCAGGGGTCGCCGGCCAGGGGACCGTGGTGGGCGGCCAGCAGGGCCTTCTCCCGCTCCTGCATCCGCGCCTGCTCGTCGGGCTCGGCGTGATCGTGGCCCAGCAGGTGGAGGGCGCCGTGGACGACCAGGAGGGCCAGCTCGTCGTCGACGGTGCCGGCGTGGCCGGGCGCCCCGGCCGCGGCCACGGCGGCGCAGATCACCACGTCACCCACGACACCGGGCGGCCCGCCGCTCCCCCTGCCCGCCGCCTCCCGCCCGTCGATGGGGAAGGCGAGGACGTCGGTGGGGCCGGTGCCGCCCATGTGCTCGGCGTTCAGGTCGGCCATGGCATCGGCGGAGACGAAGGTGAGGCCCACCTGCACCCCCGGGGCGACGCCCTCGTCGGCCAGGGCGGCAGCCAGGAGGGCGGCCCAGCGGGCCCCGTCGATGTCGTCACCGTCGACCCCCAGCTCGACCTCCACCGCGTGGGCGGGAGCCGGCGGGGGGGCGATCGGTGGTGACGGGGAGGGCCCGGGGCGGCGGATCACCGGCGGCGATCGTCGCGCCCGTGCCGCCCGGGCCCTGATGCCCGGTCGTAGGCGTCGACGATGTCAGACACGATGCGGTGGCGGACGACGTCCCGCCGGTCGAGGTGCACGAAGGCCAAACCGTCGATGCCGTCCAGCACAGGCTCCAGGTTGTCGAGGCCGCTGCGCCCCCCGGCCACGTCGACCTGGGTGGTGTCGCCGGTGACGACGGCCCGGGAGCCGAAGCCGATGCGGGTGAGGAACATCTTCATCTGCTCGGGCGAGGTGTTCTGGGCCTCGTCGAGGATGATGAAGCTGGAGTTGAGGGTGCGGCCCCGCATGAACGCCAGGGGAGCCACCTCGACGGCGCCCCGCTCCAGAAGGCGCTGAGACCCCTCGGGCCCGACCATGTCGTGCAGGGCGTCGTACAGCGGCCGCAGGTAGGGGTCGACCTTGGCCATCAGGTCGCCGGGCAGGAAGCCCAGCCGTTCGCCGGCCTCGACGGCCGGGCGGGTGAGGATGATGCGATCGACGTCCTTGGCCTGGAGGGCCTGCACGGCCATGGCCACCGCCAACCACGACTTGCCTGTGCCCGCCGGGCCCAGGCCGAAGGTGACGATGTTGGCCCGTATGGCGTCGACGTAGCGCTTCTGGCCCGCCGTCTTGGGGCGCACGGTGCGGCCCCGGCCCGCCCGCAGGACCTCCGAGGTGAGCACCTCGGCCGGATCCTCGTCGGCCTGGACCATGTCGATGGTACGCACGAGGGTGGGTGGGTCGAGGATCTGGCCCCGCTCCAACAGGGCCACGAGCTGCTCGATCAGGCGGGCGACCTGGCCTACGTCGTCCCCGTCGATGGCCACCTCGTTGCCCCGCACCACCAGGCGGGTGCCGGGGAAGGCCGCCTCGATCAGGCGCAGATGCTCGTCGTGGGCTCCGAGCAGGGGCGTCATCAGGTGGTTGCCCGGGACGCTGATCTTCACCTGGGTCGACGCCACGGTCCTCCGGCCCGCCGCCGGTGACGGTCACACGGCCGCGGTCCCGTCAGCCTAACGCTGCCGGGTCCCCGCTCCGGCGGGAAGATCCCGCGGGTAGGTTCGCCCCGTGGCCCCGGATCCCGGCAGTGACCTGGTCGGCGCCCTGACCCGTCACCTGGCCGAGCAGCGGGTCGACGCCGCGGCATCGGCCCGGGCCCGGGAGTGGTGGCTGCGCCAGGCGGCCGACGAGGAGGCCAGCCTGGCCGGGATCCTCGTCGACCTGGCCGAGCGGGGCGAGGATGTTGTCGTCCGGACCATCGCTGGCCGCGCCCACCGGGGGCGGGTGCGAGCGGTGGGGGAGGACTTCGTCGCCCTGGCCACCGGAGCCGGTGACGTCCTCGTCCGCCACGACGCCGTGACGTCCCTCCGTCCCGAGGGGACGCCCGTTCGCGGGTCGGATCGGGCCGAGGCCCTCGCCCTCACCCTGGCCGAGGCCCTGGCCGTGGTGGCCGAGGATCGGCCTCACGTGTTGGTCGTCGGCCGGGACGGCACGGCCGCGGCCGGTGAGCTCCGGTCGATGGGCCGAGACGTGCTGGTGCTCCATCAGCCCGAAGCCCAGGGCACGGTGTACCTCCCCGTGGCCGCGGTGGCCGAGGTGGTGGTGCCGAGCTGACGGCCGAGACCTAATCCCCCGATGGAGCCGTGTCGGGGTAGAGGTGCTCGAGGCTGCCCGGCGCGATGCGGGAGGCCTGGATGAAGGCGTCGACCTCGGCCTCCTGCAAGCGGATCACCCGCCCGATGCGATAGGCGGGCAGGTTCCCGGTGTCGATGAGGCGGTAGAGCGTGCGGGCCGTGATGCCCAGCCGGTCGGCCGCTTCCGCCGTGCTGAGCCATCGGGGTGCGTCGACCACGCGCCCAACCTACCCTTCTCGAGGTGTCTCCGACACTCTCGTGGTGTCACGACGGTTCACCGACGCCGTCCGGGCTGTCGAACTTCTTTCCCCGACGAGTTTGGCGTGGTGTGACGCACGGTACATAGGGCTCCGTCCGCAGGCGTCCCCGGAGGGGTGGGTCCGTGACTGCTGTTCGAGCGCGCCCCACCGGGGCTCACGATGGTCTGGCCCCCGGGGCCCCGGGCGAGGCGGCCCGCCAGATCCGCCCCCGCCGGGGCCTGCCCGGCGGGCGTGCGGTGGCCGGCGGCTTCCTCGTCGCCGTGGCCGCCGTCGGCATCTTCGCCGCCGTCGCCGGGGCCGGACGAGACGCCGGGACGCCGGTGGTGGTGGCGGGCCGCGACGTCGCCCCCGGGACGGTGCTGGAGGAGGGCGACGTCGACCTGGTCTCCCTCGACCTGCCGACCCGCCTGGCCGGCCAGGTGTTCACGTCGCCGTCCCAGGTGGTGGGGGCCGTCGCCGTCGGCCCGCTGTCGGCCGGGGAGCTGGTCCAGGCCGGGGGGTTGGCCGCCGCCACCGCCGTCGTCCCCACCTTCTCCCTGGCCGTGCCGACGGCGGCGGCCAACGGCGGGCACCTCCAGCGGGGTGACACCGTGCAGGTCTTCGCCACCTACGGCACCGATGCCACCGCCACCACGCGCCTCCTGGCCGCCGACGCCGCCGTGGTGGGAGTGGACGAGGGCGACACCGAGCTGGGGGTCACCGGCCAGCTCCAGGTGCTCCTGGCCATCCGCTCGGCCGAGGAGCGCTCGAAGGTGATCAACGCCGCCACCAGCGGCACCATCACGCTGGTGCGGACGACGGGGGTGGACGACCCCGAGGGCTTCGCCTCCTACCGTCCCGCCGGGGTGAGCGGTGCGGCCCCCGAACCGACGGAGCCGGAGTGATGGCGGGGGAGCGCTACGTCCTCCTCGGCCTGGGCACGGCCCGCACGCCGTGGTTCACCGACGTGGCCCGCTGGGCCACCATGGGGTCGTTGCCGGCCGAGTTCGTGAAGTGCATCTCGGTCGAGGAGCTGCGGGTGCGCCTCACCGGAGGGCGCCCGTTCTCGGCCGTCCTCGTCGATGCCGGCACCGGGGCCGTCGACCGCGACCTGGTCGACGTGGCCGCCCGCCACCAGGCCGCCGTCCTCGTCGTGGCCGACGGCGACCCCGCCCCCTGGCTGGCCCTGGGGGCGGCCGCCGTGCTCGCCCCGTCCCTCACCCGAGAGCAGTTGCTCGACGCCCTGGCCGCCCATTGCCACCTCGTCGGCGGGGCCGTCGAGCTCCCCCTCGACCGTGACCCGTCGACCCTCGCCGTCCTCGACGCCGGTCCTCTCGTCGCCGTCACCGGCGCCGGCGGGGCCGGGGCCTCGACGGTCGCCCTGGCCCTGGCCCAGGGGCTGGCGAGCGGCGAGACGGCGAGTGGACGACCGGTGGTGCTGGCCGACCTGTGCCTCGACGCCGAGCAGGCCGTGCTCCACGACGCCCGCGACGTCGTGCCCGGCCTCCAGGAGCTGCTCGAGGCCCATCGCCGCGGCCATCCGGCACCGGTCGAGGTCCGCCGCCTCACCTTCGACGTGGTCAACCGGGGCTACTCCCTGCTCCTCGGCCTGCGCCGTCATCACGACTGGACCGTCCTCCGGCCCCGCAGCTTCGAGGCCACTCTCGTGGGGCTGCGCTCCGCCTTCGGTGTCGTCGTGGCCGATGTCGATCCCGACCTGGAGGGCGAGGCCGAGTGCGGCTCGGTGGAGGTGGAGGAGCGGAACCTCATGGCCCGCACCGTCGCCACCCGGGCCGATGTCGTCGTCGCCGTCGGGACACCGGGAGTGAAGGGGCTGCACGGCCTGGTCCGCACGGTTGATCGGCTCCGGGCCCACGGCGTCGCCGCCTCACAGGTCCTGGCCGTCCTCAACCGGTCGGCCCGCAGCCCCCGGGGACGGGCGGAGCTCACCCGCACCGTCGCCGCCCTCACCGCCACCGGTGGGCCGATCGTGGGCCCCCTGCACCTCCCCGAACGGCGCGGGCTCGACGACCTCCTCCGGGATGGCGCTCCTCTCCCCTCCGCCCTCACCCAACCCCTGGCCGGGGCGGTGTCCGGCCTCCTCGCCCGGGCCGAGCGGGAGATCCCCGGGGCCGTCCCGGAGCCCGTCCCCGTCGTCCCCGGGCGCCTCGGGACCTGGACCGACCAGGAGCTGGCCGGATGACCGACGTCGCCCCCCTGGTCGAGATCGAGCGCTCGGTGCTCGACCGGGCCAAGGACGTCGCCCTCGACATGGGCAGCCCCGACGGCACGGCCCGGCTGCGCGCTCTCGTGGACGACGAGGTCGTCCGCTGGTCGGACGACTACAAGCGGGGGCTGCGGGCCTTCGACCTGGCCGATCCCCGGGCCGTCACCGAGCGGGCCTGCCGCAACCTGTGCGGCTACGGGCCCCTGGAGCCCCTCCTCGCCGACGACGACGTCTGGGAGGTGATGATCAACGCCCCCGACGAGATCTTCGTCAAGCGCCACCGGGGGTCGTCGGGCTACCACGACGAGGTCTTCCACGACGACGCCCACGTGGTGCGGACCCTCACCAAGGTCATCGACGACGCCTCCGGCTCGCACCGCACCCTCGACCCGGCCGAGGGGCTCCAGGACGCCCAGCTCGACAACGGCAGCCGCATCCACATCGTCCACCAGGACATCGCCCGGGGCGGGCACGTCATGGTCAACATCCGCAAGTTCACCGGCGTGGCCTTCCATCGTCTCGACGAGCTGGTCGACCGCGACATGCTCTCCGGCCCCGTCGCTGCCTTCCTCGCCGCCTGCGTGCGGTCCGGCACGTCGATCGTCTTCGCCGGGGCCCCGGGCTCGGGCAAGACCACCATGCTCTCCTGCTGCGCCGCCGAGCTCGATCCCCGCCTGCGGGTCGTCACCGCCGAGGAGGTCTTCGAGGTCGACATCCCGCTGCCCAACGTGGCCTCGCTCCAGACCCGAGCCGCCCGTCCCGAGCGCCCGGCCGTCGACCTGCGCCGCCTGGTCGCCGGCTTCCTCCGCATGGCCCCCGACGTGGCCATCGTGGGCGAGGTCCGCGACCGCGA
>CAZXRA010000127.1:0-3124 GCA_964643485.1 uncultured Iamiaceae bacterium
GGCCCCCGCACCGTCGCCTGGGTGCGCAGCACCGTCTCGACGATCTTGCGGGTGGACTGGTCGATGATCTCGTGGTCGTACGCCTTCAGGCGGATCCGGATCTTCTGGGAGTCGGCCATGGGTCAGCTCTCTACTTGGTGATCTTGGTGACGCGGCCGGCGCCGACGGTGCGGCCACCCTCACGGATGGCGAAGCGAAGACCCTCGTCCATGGCGATCGGGTTGATCAGCTCCACCGAGATCGACGTGTTGTCGCCCGGCATGGCCATCTCCGTGCCCTCCGGCAACGCCACGGTCCCCGTCACATCCGTCGTCCGGAAGAAGAACTGCGGCCGGTAGTTGTTGAAGAACGGCTTGTGACGACCACCCTCATCCTTCGTCAGCACGTACACCTCACCCTCGAACTCCGAGTGCGGCGTGATCGAACCGGGCTTGGCCAAGACCTGACCCCGCTCCACGTCCTCACGCTTGGTCCCCCGCAACAGAGCACCGATGTTGTCCCCGGCCTGACCCTCATCGAGCAGCTTCCGGAACATCTCCACCCCGGTGCAGGTGGTCTTCTGCGTGTCACGGATCCCCACGATCTCGATCTCATCACCGGTGTGGACCACACCCTGCTCCACCTTCCCCGTCACAACCGTCCCCCGACCCGTGATCGAGAACACATCCTCGATCGGCATCAAGAACGGCTTGTCCACATCACGCGTCGGCTCCGGCACGAAGCTGTCCACCGCGTCCATCAGCTCCAACACCTGCGCCGCCGCACCCGAATCACCCTCCAACGCCTTCAACGCGCTCACCCGCACGATCGGCGTGTCATCACCAGGGAACTCGTACTCCGTCAACAGCTCGCGGACCTCCATGTCCACCAGCTCCAACAGCTCCTCATCATCGACCATGTCCACCTTGTTCAACGCCACCACGATCGACGGCACCCCCACCTGACGAGCAAGCAGCACATGCTCACGCGTCTGAGGCATCGGACCATCCGTCGCCGCCACCACCAAGATCGCCCCATCCACCTGCGCGGCACCGGTGATCATGTTCTTGATGTAATCAGCGTGACCCGGCATATCCACATGGGCGTAATGCCGGTTCGCTGTCTCGTACTCCACATGGGAGATGTTGATCGTGATCCCCCGCTGCCGCTCCTCCGGCGCCTTGTCGATCATGTCGAACGGCGTGAACGCCGTCGACGGATCCGCCTCATGCAACGTCTTCGTGATCGCCGCCGTCAAAGTCGTCTTCCCATGGTCGATGTGACCCATCGTCCCAATGTTCAGATGCGGCTTGTTCCGCTCGAACTTCTCCTTGGCCATGGGAAGGTGCCTCCTTGGGCTTCTCGGTCGACAGCGCCGGGACCGCGAGCAGCGGGCCGGGTCGGCGGGCGTGGGCGGGCAGGGCCCGCGTTCCGGGATGTGATCGGTGTGCTGTGTGGCGACGGTCGGGTTCGAACCGACGACCCCTCGATTATGAGCCGAGTGCTCTTACCAACTGAGCTACGTCGCCCGATCAGGGGCCCGACCCCCTGGGGAGCGAAGCCGGTGGTCGGGGAGCCTCCTGTGGGAATCGAACCCACGACCTTTTCCTTACCATGGAAACGCTCTGCCGACTGAGCTAAGGAGGCGCGGCGGCACCGGCGCAGAGCCGGCAGGGCCGAGGGAGCATCCTAGGCGCGCCGCCGGGCGGGCCCTCAAGCCCCGTTCCGACCCCTGTCCTCTCAATTCGTACCTCGTCATGCCGACAGGCGAAGGGTGCGCATGAGCAGGATGGTGATCGAAGCCGGACGTCACACGATCGCGCTCGACCTCCATCCCCGGCTGACCGTGATCACCGGCCTCGGGAAGCTCGAGCGGGAGAGCCTGGCCGGGGAGCTGCTGGGGGCTCTCGGTCCCAGCCGCCCCGGGATCCATCTGGAGGTCGTGACCGACGAGGGACGTCACCTCGCCCTGTTCCGCCCCGTGAACGGGCGAGCCCGCCTGGTGGACGTGGAGGCGGGCTCCGACATCACCCCCGACGCCGCCAGTGGCGGGGCCGACATCTACGCCCAGCACGGCTTGGAGGTGGGCGCGGCCCGGCGGGCCCTGAAGGTGACCCGGGCCGACCTTTCCACCCAGGCTCAAGCCGACACCGTGGTGCAGCGCCTGGCCGACGTCGAGCAGACGGCCCTGTGGGCGGCAGCCGCCCGGGTCCAGGTGACCGACGAGGTCCTGCAGGCCGAGTCCCTGGCCTCGGGCACCGCCCCCGAGGACGCCGAGATCATCGATCGCATCGAGCGCCGCCACATCGAGCTGGAAGGCGCCCTGGAGGCGATGACCCGGGCCCAGCGCCTGGCCCGGGTCGTCACCGCCCTGGGTGTCCTCGGAGCGGTGGCGGCCGTCCTCGTGAGCCCGATCATGGCCGTTCCCCTGCTGGGCCTCGCGGCCGCAGCCCTGGCCGTCGCCCTCCGGTACCGGTCACGGGTCGAGCGAGCCCACCAGCAGGAGAAGAAAGCCCTCGACGCCGCCGGCGCCGAGTCCTACCTCGGGTTCCACGTGCAGCGGATCGACGGCCTGGTGTCGAACGAGCATTCCCGCCGCCGCCTCCTCACCGCCGCCTCCGAGCATCGGGTCGCGGCGGCGCAGTGGTTCGAGCTGGCCGGCGACGTCAGCGTGGACTGGGCCCTGGAGCGCCACTCCGAGATCTCGGTGGCAGCCCGGCTGCGATCCGACGTGCGCAGCCTGGGCGTCATGTCCTCCAGCGCCCCCGGCCACAGCGAGCTGGCATCGGACCTGGCCCACGCCCTGCTCACCCGCCTGGCTCGGGCCCGCACCCTGGGCGACATGGGCGAGACCTTCCCCCTCGTGATCGACGAGCCCTTCACCAAGCTGGACGCCGGCCTCAAGGTCCCGATGCTCGAGCTCCTGGCCCGTTCGGCCGGCAGCCCCCAGGTGATCCTCCTCACCAACGAGGAGGAGGTGGCCTCGTGGGCCCGGCTGGAAGCCCTCACCGGCGACCTGTCGGTCCTCGAGCCGACCCCCGACACCGGCCCGGCCCGGGCGCCGCTCGAGGCGGCCATCCCCGGCGGGGCATAGCCCGGCGAACAGGGGCAACCCCTCTACGCTGCCCGGCGATGGAGGTCCGGC
>CAZXRA010000128.1:0-10981 GCA_964643485.1 uncultured Iamiaceae bacterium
GCGCCCCCCGGCCCGGCGCCGGGCGACGGGACGGATCCGGCGTCGCTCGGCGGGGCTCGGGGGGACGGGACGCATGGGGCGGGTGGGGCGCGGCGGGACGGGACGCCCGGCGCGGCGACCGGGGCGGGGCGGGGGCCGGTCGCCCGGCTCGCTGTGCCCGGTAGGCCTCGAAGGCACCGGAGACCGGACGGTCGCTCATCCGTTCGCGTCCGTCTCCTCGACCCCGGAGCCCGCCTCGACGCCGGAGCCCTCCTCGGGCGGGGTCACGACCTCGTCGGGGCCGGCCGGGCGCTCCGTGCGACTGGACACGATGCGGCCGTCGGGGCCCTCGATCAGCCAGGTGACGGCATCAGGAGCGACCATGCCCGCCGCCTCGGCCTCGGCCACCACCCGGACGGGCGACTCCAGCTCGGCCACATCGAGGCGCCGGCCCTGGTTGGCGTGCTGGGTGGAGCGGATCTGCTCGTCGAGGCGATCGACCTGGCGCTGGCCCGAGACCAGCATGGTGTGGAGCACGGCGGTGCCGAGGAGGGCCCCGCACACGACGAGGAGGCCGACGACCACGAGGGCCCCGCCTCGCCGGGGGCGGGTGACAGGGACGATACGCAGGTCGGGACGGCGGCTCTCCTCTGGGACCGGGCGGGTCGGCAGAGGCCGAGCCGCCGCCGCCCGGGCCAGGGCGGGGCGGCCGAGATCGACGCGGGTGGCGGTCACGGCCGGGCCCCCTCGGAGAGGGGGAGGCGCTCCACGGCCCGGAGGCGGGCGCTGGCGGCACGGGGGTTGGCCGTGCTCTCGGCCTCGTCGGCCACCCAGGGCTTGCGGCGCAGGAGACGGACCGTGGGCCGGAAGCCGCAGACGCAGGGCAGGCCCACGGGGCAGGTGCAGCCGTCCTCGGCCGCCCGGAACCGCTCCTTCACCATCCGGTCCTCGAGAGAGTGGAAGGAGATGACGGCCAACCGGCCCCCGGGGACCAGGACGTCGAGGGCGGCGTCGAGGGTGCGGTCCAGGGTGCCCAGCTCGTCGTTGACCAGGATGCGCAGGGCCTGGAAGACCCGCTTGGCCGGGTCGCCGGACCGGCGCCGGGCCGCGGGCACGGCTTCCCGCACGATGGCGGCGAGCTGCCCGGTGGTGCGGGGCTCGGCGTCGACCACGGCCCGGGCGATGCGGCGGGCGTGGGGCTCGTCGCCGAGCTGGCGCAGCACCCGCACCAGCGCGTCCTCGTCCATCTCGGCCAGCAGCTCGGCCGCCGTGGGCCCCTGCGAGGCGTCCATGCGCATGTCGAGGGGGCCGTCCCGGTCGGGGCGGTAGCTGAAGCCCCGCTCGGCCCGGTCGATCTGGGGCGACGACACGCCCAGGTCGGCCAGGACGGCGGTGACGTCGTCGATGCCCAGCTCGGCCACGAGGGCCGGGAGGGCGTCGGAGCGAGCATGACGCAGCACCACCCGGTCGCCGAAGCGAGCCAGGGTGCTCGCCGCCCGGTCCAAGGCCTCACGATCGCGGTCGATGCCGAGGAGGGTGAGCCCGGGGTGGGCGTCGAGGAGCAGGGCGGCGTGGCCCCCCAGGCCCAGGGTGCAGTCGACGTAGGTGCCCGGGGGGGCCGCGCCCAGCACGTCCCGCACCGGCCCGGCCAGGACGGGGACGTGGTCCCAGGCGACGGGGACGGAAGGAGGGGTCATGGTGAGGGCCATCGCCCCTACAGCCCCAGGTCCGGGAGGTAGGTGCCCTGGACGGTGCTGAGGGTGGCCAGGTGGTCGGCGCGCTCGTCCAGCTCGCCGGGGGTGACGGCGGCCGGCCACAGCTCGACCCGGCCGCCGTGGCCCACGAAGCGCACCTCGTCGGTGATGCCGACCTGGGAGCGCACCTCCTCGGGGAGGACGAGCCGGCCCTGCACGTCGAGGCGGATCTCGACGGTGGAGCTCCAGAGGGTGCGGAGGATGCCGTCGAGGTCGGGCTCCCGGCGGTCGGCCAGGTGCCGGGCCGTGTGGCCCCGGTAGCGGTCGAACTCCTCCGGCCCCATGGCGGCCAGGCACGCCCCCCGCCACGGGGTGAGGAACCCACCGGCGGCGAAGGCAGCCCGGAAGGGGGCGGGCATGACCACCCGCGACTTGCTGTCGATGGCGTTCGTGTAGCGCCCGCACAGGCGCAGCGGGCCGCCGGGAGGAGCGACGAGCACGTCCCCGTCGCCGTCGTCACCCGCAGGGGTCGTGAGCGCCATAGCGCCGACCCTACGCCCCACACTGTGGGTGGTCAACCCACTTTGCTGTTCATTTGTGGGATTTCTCCCCACTCAATGGTCGAACATGGGCAGTCGGGGTCAAACACCTGTTCGTTTCGCGCCTAGGGCAGGGCGGCGAGGAAGGCGTCGCCCAGGGCCGCCGCCCCCACCGGCAGGGCCACGGCCCGGCCCTCCAGGTCGACCTCGGCCGCCCGGCGCCGATCGGCATCGAGGGCCAGGAGAGCGACCAATCGGGCCGGCTCCCACCGCAGCAGGGCCGCGCACTGGAAGCGGGCCCCGGCCCGGGTACGGCGCTGGGCCACGCCCACCACCTTGCGGCCTCCCACCGTCACCTCACCGGGGCCGAGCCCCCCGAAGCACACCTGGCGGGACCAAGGCGTGGTGACCAGCCCGCCCCGATGGACCTGCCCATCCCCCACGCCCACCGCGGCCAGGGCCCGCACCCACGCATCCCCCACCCAGCGGGCGGCCCGGCCCACGTCGTCGTCCCAGAGCGGGTCGTGGGGCGGCACCACCACGTCGACCCACACCACCCCACCCGGCTCCACCAGCACCGCTCCTCCCCCACTGCGACGCCGGGCCACGTCCACGCCGGCGGCGGCAACCGCGCCCTGGTCGACGTCGGTGAGGGGCTGGGTGCTCCCCAGCACCACCGCCGGCCCCGTCGCCTCCTGCACCCACACCTGCCGCCCCGATCCGACAGGGACTTCGGCGGCGTGGAGCTCCCCGGCCGGGGCCACCCGGTGCTCGACCGGCCAGGTGGTCACCGCGGCCAGCGGTCGACGGTGCGGGCCTCGAGGAGGGCGGGATCGGGCGCCGGCACCAGGCCCGGGCCGGGATGGACGGCCACCGTGCCCGGGGGCGAAGGCGGAGCGGCGGGCACCACGTCCGCCCCGACCAACAGGGAGGTCGGCCCGACGAGGGACGGGCCGGTCACCGCAGGGAGGGCGGCCACGGCGCGGGCCACCGCTCGGCCCACCCCGCTCTCCAACATCCCCCCACCGTGCACGCTCCATCCGGCCTCGGCCGCCCGGGCGACCAGGGCCGCCGCCGCCTCCGCCCCCCCGGCGCGGGAGGGCTTCACGGTGAGAACGGACCCGGCCCCGGTAGCCACGGCGGCATCGAGGTCGGCCGGGGTGGCGATCCCCTCGTCCAGGGCGACCGGGGCGTCGAGAGCCGCGGCCACCCGGGCCGACGCGGCAAGGTCGCCCGGGGCCGTCGGCTGCTCGACGAAGGCCGGGCCCAACCGGTCCAGGGTCCGCAGCTCGTCGAGATCGCCCTCGGTGAAGCTGCCGTTGGCGTCGACGGCGACAGCGAGGTCGGGATAGGCCCCGCGCACGGCCCGCAGCGGCTCCGCCGACCAGCCCGGTCGCACCTTGAGCACCACGAGCCCCGCCCCGGCGGCCACGGCCTGCTCCACCGCGGCCACGGTGGCGTCGATGCCACCGGCGCCCGGAGCCAGGCTGACGGCCACGCCGAAGGGCACGGTGGCGGCGAGGGGGCCGAGCACCGCCTCCGGCCCCGCCCCCTCCTGCCGCAGCCGCAGGTCGAGCAGGGCGTCGCGCACGGCACCGGTGGACATGGGCTGGCCCGGTACCCCGTGGTCGGCCGTCCCCCGGGGGACGGCCGGGGCCAGGACGTGAGACAGCACCCACCACGCCCCGTCGGTCCACTCCGGGCCGTAGCTCGGCTTCGAGAGGGTGGGGCACTCGCCCCAGCCGACGGTGCCGTCGGCCGCGGTGACGGCGACCAGGATCACCTCGCGCTCGTCCTCCCGACCGTGGGCGGCGACGTGGGGCGTGTGGAGGGGGAGGCGCACCCGGTGCAGGGCCACCTCCACCGGGGGCGGGCCGACGGTCATCAGGCGGCTTGGAGGTACGGTTCCCACAGGGGGGGCACCGGTCCCATCGCCACCGCGACCCACGCCGTGCGTCGAGGGGGGGCCGGGGGCACGGCGAGGCGCAGGCTGGTGTCGGCCAGCAGGCGGCAGCCCTTGCGCACGTTGCACGGCCGACAGGCGGCCACCACGTTCTCCCAGGTGTGGGTGCCGCCGCGGCTCCGGGGCACGACGTGGTCGATGGTCTCGGCCCGGGCCCCGCAGTACTGGCAGGCGTGCCCGTCCCGGGCCAGGACGCCCCGCCGGCTGAGGGGGATGGTGCGGGGGTAGGGCACCCGCACGAGGGAGCGGAGCCGCACCACGGACGGCACCGGCAGGGCCAGGTGGGCGGAGTGGAGCACCTCGTTGCTCTCGTGGACGAGCTCGGCCCGCTCGGAGAGGACCAGGAGCGCGGCCCGCCGCCCGGCGACCACGCTCAGGGGCTCGTAGGTGACGTTCAGCACCAGCGCCCGGATCATGGGCGGCGACGCTACCCCCGTCGCCGACCGCTCGCCGGGCAGTTCCGCCCGGGACGGGCGCTCACCGCCGAGCCCGAGGCCAGGCCCGGCACCAGCGGAGCCAGGTGACGAGGTCGTCGGCCGTCGGCTGGCGGCGGCCTGAGCCGTAGGCCGTCTCCAGGCGGAACCGCAACCACGGGCGGGCGGTGGCCAGCGCCCCCGGCCCCTGCCACCAGCGCCGCGGCAGGTGGCGTCCGGCCGCGCCCACGACAGCCCCCCAGAGGTGGGGGCGTCGGGCCACGGCACCGACCAGCGAGGACGAGGGACGCACGACGCTCACCGTGTCAGCTCCCCTCGACCAGACGCCACCCCACCGCGCCCGCTCCGACGAGGGGGCCGGCGTCGCCGAGGAGGCCGAAGCGGATCTCCGTCCCCCGACTGAAGGCCAGGCGGGCCGAGGCCGCCACCTCGGCTCGGGCCGCGTCGAGGAACACCTCTCCGTAGCCCAGGGCGACGGAGCCGGCCACGCAGGCCAGGCGCAGGTCGAGCAGGTTGGCCACCGAGGCCACGGCCCGGCCGACCAGGCGCCCGGTGCGGGCCCGCAGCTCCGGCGGGGCCTCGGCCGGGTGCCGGCCGGTGATGGCCCGGATGGCCGTCCCCGACACCTCGGCCTCCAGGCAGCCCCGGGCCCCGCAGGGGCAGGGTCGCCCCTCGGGCTCCACGATCATGTGCCCGATGTGGCCGGCGTTGCCGTCGGCCCCGTCCAGGAGCCGCCCGTCGAGGACGACGCCACCCCCCACGCCGGTCGAGACCACCATGGCCAGGTGGTTGCGCTCGCCCGCCGCCGCCCCGACCCACCCCTCCCCCAGGGCCAGGGCCTTGGCGTCGTTGTCGACGGCGGTGACGGCGCCGACGTGGGCAGCCAGGCGAGCCTCCAGGGGGAAGTCGCGCCAGGCCGGGATGTTCAGGGGCGAGACGAGCACCTCACCAGACGACCGGGTCATCGGCCCCCCGCAGCCCACGCCCACGGCGGCAACAGGCCCGGCCCCCTCCCGCACCCCGTCGACCAGGGTGGCCAGGGCGACGAAGAGCTCCTCGGCGTCGGTTCCGGCCGGCGTGGGCACCGACGCCCGCCGGGTCAGGGTCCCGCCCCGATCCACCAGGCCAGCGGCTAGCTTGGTCCCGCCGACGTCGACGGCGAGGACAGGCGGATCGATCACCTCGCCACCGTAGGCCAGCGCCTCATCCGCGCCGGGCGGGGCGCGGCTCACCCTCTACCCTGACGCCCGACCCGAGGAGCGCCCGTGGCCGACCCCACCCCGATCGACAGCCCCCGCCCTGGCGACGGGCTGTTCGACAGCACCGACGTCGCCCGCCGCTACGAGGCGGTGGTGGCCAACGTGGCCACGGTCATCCAAGGGTCGACACCCGCGGTGGAGCTCGTCCTCCTCGCCCTGCTCGCCGGGGGGCACGTCCTGGTCGAGGACGTGCCCGGCGTGGGCAAGACCAGCATGGCCAAGGCCCTGGGGGCCTCGATCCACGGCGTCGTGGGCCGCATCCAGTTCACCCCCGACCTCCTGCCCTCCGACGTGGTGGGGGTCAGCGTGTTCGACCGGCGCACGGCCAGCTTCGACTTCCGGCCCGGCCCGGTGTTCGCCAACATCCTCCTCGCCGACGAGATCAACCGGGCCTCCCCCAAGACCCAGTCGGCGCTGCTCGAGGCCATGGCCGAGGGGCAGGTCACGGTGTCGGGCACCACCTACCCGCTGGAGCCGCCGTTCCTCGTGCTGGCCACCCAGAACCCGGCCGAGCACGAGGGCGCCTATCCCCTGCCCGACAGCCAGCTCGACCGCTTCCTGCTCCGGGTCTCGATGGGCTATCCCGACCGTGACGCCGAGGTCGCGGTGCTGACCGCCGACGGGGCGGCCGAGACGCTGCCCCGCCTGGGGCCCGTGGTCTCGGCGGCCGAGGTCCGGGCCATGGCCGCCGCCACCCGCCGGGTCCACGTCGCCCCCGCCCTCCAGAGCTACCTGGTGGAGCTGGCCACGGCCAGCCGCTCCCACCCCCAGCTCTCCCTGGGCATGTCCCCGCGCGCCACCCTCAGCCTCCAGCGCGTGGCCCAGGCCCGGGCGGCGGCGAAGGAGCGCGACTACGTCGTTCCCGACGACATCAAGGCCCTCGCCGGCCCCACCCTCGCCCACCGGCTCATCCTCTCGCCGGAAGCGGCGCTGGCCGGGACGTCCCGGTCCCAGGTGGTCGCCGACCTGATCGAGCGGGTCCCCGTTCCCCGCGCCGCCCGGCGCGAGCGGTGATCACCCGGGCCGGATGGACCACCCTGATCGGGGCGGGCCTCCTGGCCGCGGCCGGGGTCGCCCTCGGCCTGTCGTCTCTGTACGTGCTGGCGGCGACGGCCATCCTCCTGGTCGTCGCCGCGGTGGTCCAGGTCCGCACCCGTCGCCCGGAGTTGGCCGTACGGCGCATGGTCCGCCCGGCGCAGGTCCACGTGGGGGCCACCGCCCGCGTCGAGCTGGAGATATCCGGGCCCCGACATCGGGCCAGCCCGGTGTTGACCCTCGTCGACCCGATCGGTGACCGCACCGGGGCCCGCCTGCGCCTGGCCCCTCTGGCCCCCGGTGTGTCCACCCGAGCCGCCTACCGGCTGCCGACCCGGCGTCGGGGAGAGGTGCCGATCGGCCCGTTGGCCATCGAGTGGAGCGACGCCCTGGGCCTGGCCCGCCGATCCCGCTCGGTCGCGGAGCGCGTCCGGCTGGTGGTCCTCCCCCGCGTCGACCCGATCCCGCCGCTCCCTCGCGTCACCGGCTCCGACCCCCTGTCCAGCCAGCGCGGCCGCCCCGGCTCCGGCCCGTCGGGCGACGAGTTCCACTCCCTCCGGCCCTACGTGGTCGGCGACGACCTGCGCCGCGTCCACTGGGCCATGAGCGCTCGCCGCGACGAGCTCGTCATCCGGGTCGACGAAGAGCCCCACCAGGCCCGGTTGACCCTCATCCTCGACCAGGCCCGGGAGCGCTCGGACAGCGAGGCCTTCGAGCGCATGGTGTCCGCCGCCGCCAGCATCGCCACCGCCCACTGGCACGCCGGCGACCTGGTCCGGCTGCTGTGCACCGATGGCCGGAGCACGGGGTGGATCACCGGCCAGGCCGCCTTCGACGGGCTCCTGGAGCTCCTGGCCGTGACCGAGCGGCTCCCCACCGACGACCTGGCCGCCGATCTCGCCGCTCTCCTCGCCCACATCGGCGACGGCTCCGACACCGTCGCCGTCGTCACCGGCGACCTGCCCGACGGTGATCTGGCCGGCCTTCCCGGTCGACGAGCCCGGGGGGCGGCGACCGCGCTCACGGTGGTGCGGTTCCGGCGTCGCGACGCGGCGCCGGTCGCCGGGCGGCTGGCCGGCATGACGGTGATCGACGTCGGCTCCGAACGGCCCTTCACCGGGACATGGAGCACCGCCGTCGCTCGGGGCGGCCGCCGTCCCCTGGCGACCAGGACGGTCACCTGATGAGCGACGAGGCCCCCACGAGCGGGTGGAGCCAGGTGCCGGCCGAGGTGCTGCTGTTCCTCATCACCGCCGTGTCCGTGGCCAGCTTCACCCGCCTCTTCACCGAGGACCGCGCCGTCCTCGGCCTGCTCGTCGCGGCGGCGACCGCCCACGCCGCCAACACCGTCGCCCGCCGCCTCGCCCTCGGTGTCCTGGGCACCACGACCCTGGTGGGGGGCAGCTTCGTCTTCCAGGTGTCGATCGTCCTCTACCCCCACACCTCCTGGGTCGGCCTGCCCACCGGAGCGACCGTCGCCACCTTCGTCGACGACATCCAACGAGCCTGGGAGCTCTTCCGCGACGTCCAGGCCCCGGTCCCAGCCGAACGGGGCTTCGTGCTCGCCGCCACCATCGCCGTCTGGCTGGCGGCCAGCCTCGCCGATTGGGCCGGGCACCGGCTCCGGGCCACGGCGGAAGCGGTGTTGCCCGCCGGCGCCCTCTTCGTCTTCGCCACCCTGCTGGGACGGGGCGGAGGCGGCCTCGTCATGGCCACCGTCCTGGCCGCCGCCGTCGGCGGCTTCGCCCTGGCCCAGCGCACGGCCCTCGCCGCCACGGACACCACCTGGATCGGAGGCCGGACGAACGCAGGGGTCGTCGCTCTGGCCCGCAGCGGCGGGCTCGCCGTCGTCACCACCGCTCTGGTGGCCGGCGTCATCGTGCCCCTCATCCCGGCCGATGACGGTGGTCTCGTCGACTGGCCTCGCCGTGGCGGACCCGGGCGCACGACCGTGAGTCCCCTGGTCGACATCCGGACCCGTCTCGTCCAGCAACCCGAGACCGTCGTCTTCAAAGTCCAGTCCGAACGGCCGGACTACTGGCGCCTGACCTCCCTCGACCAGTTCGACGGGGTGATCTGGTCGTCCAAGGAGTCGTTCTCCGATGCCGACGGCAGGCTGCCCAGCCAGCCCCCCGACGCCACCACCCGCGATCTCGAACAGACCTACTCGATCGTCGCCCTGGGCGGGATCTGGGCTCCCGCCGCCCTCACCCCCGTCGATCTCCGCCAGACCTCGGCCGAGCTGCGCTGGAACGGTGAGATGGCCACGCTGATCGTCCCGACCGCCGTCACCAGCATCGACGGGGCCAGCTACCGGGTCGTCTCTCGCGTGCCCTCCTTCACCCCCGCCGACCTGGACGGTGTGCTCCCCGATCCCCTGCCCGACGACCTGGCCGCAGCCACGGAGCTCCCCTCCGGCCTCCCGTCCGAGATGTTCGACCTGGCTCGGGAGGTGACCGCCGACGCCCCGCCCACGCCCTACGGCCAGGCCCGGGCTCTCCAGGACTGGTTCCGGAACTCGTTCACCTACGACGTCAACGGGGTGAACGCCGGCCACGGCAAGAACGCCATCACCGCCTTCCTCGAGGCGCGGGAGGGCTACTGCGAGCAGTTCGCCGGCACCTACGCGGCGATGGCCCGCTCCCTGGGCCTGCCGGCCCGGGTCGCGGTGGGCTTCACTCCCGGTGAGGTCGACCCGTCGGGCTCGATCTACACCGTGCGGGGCCGCAACGCCCACGCCTGGCCCGAGGTGTTCATCCCCGACGTGGGCTGGGTGCCCTTCGAGCCCACGCCGGGACGGGGCCAACCCGGAACCGAGCTCTACACCGGGGTCGAGCCGGCCCAGGACAGCGCCGACCCGATCCCGACGACCACCACCACGAGCGTGTCGACGCCGCCGGCGGCACCGGCGACGCCCACCACGGCGCCGTCCCGATCGACCACCGTCCCTCCCGGCCTCGACCTCGGCGAGGACGTCCCCCCGTCGGGGGGTCGCGAGAGGGACTCGACCCTCACCCCCGTCGATGTCACCGTGTTCGTCCTGGGCGTCACCCTCCTCGTCCTCTTGGTGCACGTGGCCGGTGTCGCCGGCCTCCAAGTCCTGCGCCGTCGCCGCCGGCACCGCGCCATCGGGTTGTCCAACAAGGTCCAGCTGGCCTGGGCCGACGCCGTGGCCTCCCTCAGCCGCCTCGGCCTGGTCCCGGCCCTGGCCGAGACCGACACCGAGTACGCGGCACGGGTCGCTGGCTCCGTCGGGCCGGCCGGGCCGGCCCTGGCCCGCCTGGCCGCGCTGGCCACCCGGGCCGCATGGGGGCCGAGCGCGCCGACTGCCGATCCCGGCGTGGTCGCCGAGGCCGGCCAGCTGGCCGGCCTGATCGGCGTGGAGGCCCGGCGTCACCTCACCTGGGACCAGCGCCTCCGTCTCCTGCTCGACCCGCGGTCTTCCCTGCGGGCTCCGTCGGGGGCCTAGGCCTCTTCGTCGCGGCGCAGGCGCTCGCGCACCCGCTCCGTGGCCCCCCGCATGCCGTCGCCGAAGCCCCGGGCCCGCAACGAGGCGGTGAGCTGAGCCACGCCGGCCCGCCCCAGCCGCTCCAGGCTGCGGTAGAACCACAGGGCCGCGGCGAGCATCCCGACGAAGCCGACGAAGGCCACCAGGAAGCTGTGCTCGAAGGCGAGGGCGGCCAGGAGCACTACCAAGCTGGCCACGAAGACGATCCCGGCCCAGCGCATGAGCCGGAGGTGGTGGGCGTACACGCTGTGACGGCCCATCTCACCGGCCAGGGCCGGATCCTGCTCGTGGAACTGCTGTTCGATCTGTTGCAGGATCCGCTGTTCGTCTTCCGAGAGCGGCATTGGTCGGGTCCCTTCACCTTCAGCAGGAAGGGGACGGCGTGGCCCCCACCGGCTCCAAGGAGTCTCGCACAGAGGCCGACCGGCGACAACGCGCAGAGGCGCCGGTCTTACTCCTCAGGGGGGTGAGGGGGAGGAGCGTCGGGCCCCCACTGCTGGTCGCCCCGGCGCCGCACCCGGATGCCGGTCGGGCCGGCCAGGGTCGCCGGCACCACGGCATCGGCCCCGA
>CAZXRA010000129.1:0-11059 GCA_964643485.1 uncultured Iamiaceae bacterium
CCCGTGGCCGTCGCGGACGGCGCCCCGGGCCTCGTGGTCGCGCGGGGCGATGCCCCGGGCGTGGCCGCGGCCATCGGGCGGGTCGTCGACGCCCCGGCGGCCGCCGCGGCGCGCGCCGACCGGGCCGCGGCCCGAGTGGCATCCGAGTTCTCGATCGACCGGTCGGCCCGCCGCCTCGTCGGCCTGTTCGCGGGGACGAGGTCGTGATCGCCGTCTTCTGGCTCGCCGTTGCCGCCCTGGTCGACACCTACCTCGTGTTCCCCGGGGTCGTGGCGGCCCGGGCCGTGCTGCGTCCCCGTCCCTACCTCAGCCGGCCTGTGACCCCGGCGGTCACCGTGGTCGTGGCCGCCCGCGACGAGGAGTCGGTGCTGGGCCCCAAGCTGGAGAGCGTCCTCCGCTCCGACTACCCCGAAGAGCGGCTCCAGGTGGTGGTGGCCTCGGACGGTTCGACCGACGCCACGCCCGACGTCGCCCGGGCCCTCGGACCTCCGGTCGAGGTGGTCGAGCTCGGCCCGGTGGGCAAGGCCGTCGCCCTCAACGCCGCCCTGGCCCGGGCGACGGGGGACGTGGTGGTGTTCACCGACGCCAACAGCTGGTTCACCCCGACCACGCTCGCCGCCCTCGTCCAACCCTTCGCCGACCCTGACGTGGGCGGCGTGGCCGGCGACCAGCGTTACCTGCCCCCCGAGGCCGAGACCGGGGATGCCGCCGGCACCACCGCCGGCGAGCGGCAGTACTGGGACCTCGACCGCATGCTGAAGGCGGCCGAGAGCCGGGCCGGCAACGTCATCGGCGCCACCGGTGCCCTCTACGCCGTGCGCCGGGAGCTGGTCGGCGAGGTGCCCAGCGGCGTGACCGACGACTTCACCACCTCGACGGGCGTCATCGCCCAGGGGAGCCGGCTCGTCTTCGCCCCCGACGCCGTCGTGTGGGAGCCCGTCGCCGCCAGCCCCGACGCCGAGATGGCCCGCAAGGTGCGGGTGATGACCCGCGGCCTCCAGGCCGTGGTGCTGCGCCGGGCCCTGCTCGACCCGCGCCGGCACGGCTTCTACGCCGTGCAGCTGCTGCACCACAAGGTGCTGCGCCGGGTCATGGGGGTGCCGTTGGCGGTCACCGCCGTGGCCGGCCTGTTCTGCTGGCGGCGGGGGCGCGTCTACCGGGCCGCCACTGTGGCCCAGGCCGGCCTCTACGGGTTGGCCGCCGTGGGGCTGGCCCGTCCCACCAGCCGGCTGGGGCGGTCGCGGCCGTGCGGCCTGGCCGCCTACTTCGCCATGGTCAACGCCGCCGGCCTCGTCGCCGCCGTGAACGTCCTCCGGGGCCGACGCATCGAGCAGTGGGCTCCCGGGCGCGGGCCGGCGCCGGAGCGCCCGTGACGGCGGCGATGGAGGCCGCCCCCCGGCTGGCCCTCCGGTCGTGGGGGCGCCAGTGGGGACCGGCGCTGGCCGCGATCGCCGTGGGTGCCCTGGCCGCCGTCGCTGCCCTCGATCAGCCCGTCGTCGCCCTCGCCGCCGGGGCCGCCGTGGTGGCCCTCGTCATCGGTGATCGACCGTCGGCGGCCACGGTGGTGTGCGTCGGGCTCGTCTTCTCCAACGCCGTGGTCATCGCCACCACCGAGCACGGCGTGCCCCGGCCGTTCGCGGCCCTGATCCCGCTGCTGCTCCTCGTCACGATCGGCTATCGGACGTGCATCGAGCGTCGGCCCGTGGTCCTGCCCCGAGCCACGCCGTGGGTGATCGGCTTCCTCGTCGTGCAGATCGTCAGCGGGGCGACCAGCCGCCAACCCTCGGCCTCGCTGGCCGAGGTCACCACCTTCGTCGTCGAGGGCCTGGCCCTCTGGATCCTCCTGGCCAACGCCGCTCGCTCCGCGGATGTCCTCCGCGCCTGTGCTCTGGTCCTGGTGCTGGCTGCCGCCGGCCTGTCGCTCCTGTCGGTGGCCCAGGAGATCGGCCTCCTCGCCGACGGCGATGGTTACGGCTTCGCCCAGGTGAGCGACGCCGTGGTGGCCCGGGACGAGGCCTCCGGGCAGGAGGGGCAGAGCCGCCATGCCGGCCCGATCGGAGAACAGAACCGGTGGGCCCAGTGCCTGGTCCTGGTGGTGCCGCTCGCCGTGGCCCTGGCGGCGCGCGACCGCTCGCGCGGCGTCCGTCTGCTCAGCGCGGCGAGCGTCCCGGCCATCGGTGCCGGGATCGTCCTCACCTACTCGCGCGGGGCGGCCGCCGGTCTGGTGCTGGCCGCGCTCATCGCCGTTGCCCTCCGGTGGGTGCCCCGCGCCGCGACCCTCGCCGCCCTCGGCCTCGCCGTGATCGCCCTCACCGTCGCCGCCCCGGTGTTCGCGTCGCGCGCCTCCACCGTGGTGACCGCTCGGGAGTCGGTCTCGGGCACGACGTCCACCGTCGACGTCGAAGGCGGTGACACGGACAGCTCCTTCGCCAACCGCGCCGTCGAGGCGTCGGCCGCGGTGGCGGTGTTCGTGCACCACCCGCTCGTCGGCGTGGGCCCGGGCCTGTTCCCGACGTACTTCCAAGACGAGGCCCGGCGCCTGGGGGCCGATCGCATCGTCGGTGTCGACCGTCAGGCCCACAACCTCTACCTGGGCGTGGCCGCCGACACCGGGATCCTCGGCCTGGTCGCCTTCGTCGGGGTCGTGGCCGCCACGCTCGGACCGCTGGCCGCGGTACGGCGCCGCCTCGCCGCCTCCCGCCCCGACCTCGCCGCCCTCGCCACCGGCTACGCCATGGCCATCGTCGTCTACCTCACGACGGGCCTCTTCCTGCACTTCGCCTACATCCGCTACTTCTGGCTGTTCGCCGGCCTGGCTGCCGCCATGGGCGTCGTCCAGGAGGCGATGGGGGAGGAGGGACCGGCCACCGACCCGGTCGCGCCGGCGGCCGTACGGGAGCAGACGTGGCGGTGACGATGGGCCTGCGCCGGTGGGAGCCCGACCCGCCGGGCGACAACCGGCCCACGCTCGTGCGCTGGCCCCGGTGGCGCCTCCTCCTCGACGACCCGACGCCGGCCCGCGTGCTCGTCGTCGGCGAGGCCGAACCCGACGTCGAGCGGTGGCTGGACGACATCGGCGCCCAGGTCCGGTGGGTCGGCGGCCCGCGCCGGCTGACCCGTCCCGCCGACCTCGTGATCGTGGGGCCCGACGCCGTCACCCTGTTCACCGACCGCCGGGCGCTGCGCGGGCTGGCGCGGAGCTGCTCGGAGGACGGCGCCGTGTGGTTGCCGTGGAGCCGCTCTCGCCGCCGCGATGCCGCCCTGGCCGCGGCCGGCTTCGGCCGGCGGCTGTGGCAGGGCGACACCGATCCGGCGGCCGACCGCGGCAGGAGAGGCCGGGCGGCGGTCGGAGTGGTCGCGGCGCGCCGGGGGCCGGCCGACCGGCCGCCGGCTTGGATGGCCACCCTCGGCGCCGATGTCGGGTCGCCCCCGGCGGGCTGGTGGCGCCTCTCGACGCCGGGGGCCTACCCGTCCCAGAAGGCCATCGCCCAGATCGGCCCGGCCCCGGGGACGGCCGGCGTCGTCGTGAAGCTGGCCCAGGATCCGCGCTTCGCCGATCGCGTGCGGAACGAGGCCCTCGCTCTCCGCGGGCTCGCCGGTGTCGACCCGGCGTTCGCGGCGCGGCGGGCGCCGGCGGTGCTGGCCGATGCCGACGTCGGCGGGGCGGCGGCGGTGGTCGAACAGGCCCTGTGGGGGCAGCCGTTCCTGCGGGCCAGCACGCGGCGGCCGGACTGCGCCCTCGCCGCCGATGCCGCCGCGGCGGCCACGGAGCTGGCGGACGTCCGGCCGGTGTCCGTCGCCGGCTCGCAGATGGCCCATCAGCTCGACCACCTCCGGGCCCGCTTCGTCGCCGCCGTCCAACCCTCCTCCGTCGTGGCCGACCTCCTGGAGGAGCAGGTGGCGATCGTCGCCGCCCGGGCCACGGTCCCGGCCGTCGTCGTCCACGGTGACCTCGGCACCTGGAACCTGCTGGTGCTCGACGGCCGGGTGCGCATCCTCGACTGGGAGTCGGCGGCGGCGGCCGGCCCGCCGCTCTGGGACCTCGCCTACCTGGCCCGGTCCTACGCCGTGCGGTGCGGCCGGCGCCGCGGCCTCACCCGGTCCCTCGCCATCGAGCGGCACCTCGTGACGGGGTCGCGGCTCACCGACACCCTGGCGGGGTGGTTCGCGGCCTACCGCCACCGGGTCGGGTTGGACCCCGAGCTGGGCGAGGCGTTGTTCCACACGTGCTGGATGCACCGGGCGGTCAAGGAGGCGGCCCGCGTCGGTCCCGGTGAGGGCCACTACGGGTCGCTCTGCGCCCACCTCCTCCAGCGTCGACGGGAGCAGGGGCTGCGCCAGCTCCTCGGGACCTGACCACGCCACGGTGGCCCGAAGAGGGGAGGCCGCCTCACCCCGCCCGCGGTGCCACCGGGGCCCTCTCCCTCCGAGACTCCGAGGGTGCCCCTGAGAGTGTTGGTCGCGCTGCTGGTCGCGGCGGGTGTGGTCGTGGTGGCCCCCGCCGCGGCCGGCCCCCTCGAACCGGTGTCGGGTGTCGCCGTCGTCGACGGCACCGACGGCGAGTGGACGTCGGCCGACGACGTCGGCCCCCTGATCGGCAACGACACGCCCCACCTCGAGCTGGGCCGGGTGTCCCTGCGCTACGACTGCGGAGAGCGGGTCCTCTTCGCCCTCGTCCTCGCCGGATCCGGTCGTCGCCTCGAGGCCACCGATGCCAACGAGGCCTACCTGCGCCTCGGATCGGAGCCGAAGCTGGTGGACGGCACCGACGGCGTGGACGGTGATGCTCCCGACGCAGCATGGGTCGACCCGAGCGGCGGCACGGCCCGGGGCGTCGAGCTGTCCACCCCTCTCGCACCGGGCACCTACGACGACCTCCGCATCCACGCCAAGCTGGCCGACGACAGCGACGACGGCTACGAGACCCTCGACCTGGCGGGTCGCCACCAGCCGCTGGAGCTCACCTGCGCCGCCGATCCCCCCACCGCGGACGACGCCTCGGCCGTGACCGAGACCCCGTCCGACCCCCCGGGCCCCGTCGACCTGGCCCGGACGGGCGCCCCCCTCCTGCCCTTGCTCGCCGCCGTGGGCGCCTTCCTCATCGCCGCCGGGTCGGCGCTGCGCACCCGCCGGTGGGAGTGACCGGCCCGGCATCCACCGGCGGCTTCTTCCCGGTCATTCGCCGGTGGTTCGTCGTGATCGCCCTCACGACGGGCGTCGCCCTCCTCGTCGGGTACGGCGTGGCCCAGCGGGTGACGCCCACCTACCAGGCCCGGGCCGACCTGCTCGTCGGCCCCCTGAACGCCGACATCGAGACGGTGCGGGCGGCCACGGCCGCGACCGAGACCTACGCCCAGCTGGCCGAGGCCCCGGCGACCCTCGACGCCGTGGCCGAGGCGACGGGCATCGACCGGGACCAGCTCGACGCCGTGCGGGTCACGACCGATCCCGCCACCCGGATCCTGAGCGTGCGGGTGCAGGCCCCCACCCCCGATGCCGCGGCGGCCGCCGCCAACGGCGTGGCCGACCACCTGGTCAGGCTGGCCGCCGATGGCGCCGTGAGCCCCGCCGGACCCCTCCGGAGCGTCGACGTCGCCACCCCTCCCTCCTCGCCCATCGATCCCGGCACCGAGATGATCACCGTGCTCGCCGCGGCGGTGGGCCTGCTCGGAGGGCTGGCCCTCGTCATGGTGCTGGAGCTGGTCAGCGATCGGGCCGGATCGGCCGCCGACGTCCGACGGGCGGCCCGAGTCCCGGTGCTCTGCCTCCCCACGGCTGGTTACCGGCCGGGCGGGGTCCGCAACGGTGAGGTGATCGCCGCCCAGTTGGCGCTGGTGCGACCGGACGCCCGATCGGTGCTGTTCACGGGGACGTCGGCCTTCGACGGCGGTGGCCGGCTGGCCATGGAGCTGGCCGCGGCGTGGGCCGCCTCGGGCCGCCGCGTCGTCGTCGTCGACGCCGGGGCGGGGGAGACCACGGTGGTCATGGGTCTCGACGATCAGGCCGGCGTCTCCGAGGCCCTGGCCGGCGACCCCGTCGCCCCGACGCCGTTGGGAGGCGGGGTCGAGGCCCTCGGGGGCCGGGATGCCGCCGGCCCGATCGACGCCGACGCCCCGGGCCGGCTGGTGGACGACCTGGTCGCCGCGGGTGCGGCCGTCGTCGTGCACGCTCCCCCGCTGGCGGCGACGCCGGCCACCCTGGCCTGGGCGCGCGCCGTCGACACCGCGGTCCTGGTCTCCCGCCGGGACACGGGTCGCCGGGGTCCGCTCGTCCAAGGGGCCGACGCCCTCCGTCACATCGGCGCCGACCTCGCCCTGATCGTCGTCCATCCCGGCTCCCACCGGAGCGGGTCGCGCCGGCCCCGCCCGGCACAGATCCGCGACGGTGTCTTGTCCGGCACAGGTGGGTGAGTCCGCGCCCCGCGACGAAGGTGGCGATCGCCCTCGTGGTCGCCCTCGTCGTGTCGGCCTGCTCCTCGTCGTCGGGACAGGAGGGAGCGACCCCGGCGCGGAGTGGCCCGCCGTCGAGCGTGGAGGGGAGTGGAGGGGCCGACCTCGCCGTGCCCGCCCTCGGCGGCACCCTTCAGGGCCTGGGCGCCCTCGACCAGCGACCCGACGCCGGGGTGGCGGCCCGCCTCGCGGCCGCCGCCGACGAGGCCCGGGAGGTGGAGCCGTCGGCCCGTGAGCCGTTGCTGATCACCGACACGGAGGACGTCTTCGTGGGCGATGCCCAGCGGGCCTGGACCCTCGCCCTCGCCTACCGGGTGCTGCGGCGGGAGGCCGACGCCCGGGCCGCGGCCGTCATCGTGGAGGACTGGTCCACCACGACCGAGACCCTCGAGGAGACGTGCCCGGACTCGGGCGGGTGCTCGACCTCGTTGATGGTGAGCCGGGCCGCACCGGGCCTCGTCTTCGCCGCCGAGGTGTTGCAGAGCGAGGGCATTTGGGACGAGGGCCAGACGGCGGCCTTCCACGAATGGCTGCGCGAGGTGATCCTGCCGGCGGTGTCGGACCGCGACAACAACTGGGGCGACGCCGGGACGTTCCTGCGGGTGGCGGTGGCCATCGAGCTGGGCGACGAGCGGGAGCTGACGCGGGCCGCCGAACGGTGGGGGGAGCGCATCGACCTCATCGAGCCCGACGGGCAGATCCCCGAGGAGGTCCGTCGGGAGGACGCCGGCCTGATGTACAGCCAGGAGGCGCTGGGCTACAAGGTGGCCACGGCGGACATGCTGGCCCGGGTGGGGATGGACGTCTGGGACCGGGCGGGGGCGCGGGGCGGGTCGCTGCGGCGGGCCCTGGAGCTGGTGGCCCGGTCGCTCGATCGACCCGAGGACTGGCCGGAGGACGTCGACGACCTGCGCATCCCCCGCCCGGCGGCGCTGTGGTCGATCGTGGCGGCGCGCTGGGACGATGCCGCGTACGCCGGGCTGGCCGAGGCCGCCCGGGGGCGGGACGGCTCGGGCCACTCGGCCGTCCTCTGGACGTCGGTGACCCACCCGGGGTGAGGCGGGCTCACCCCGACGCGGTAGGCCACCCCGCCCCGTAGACCCAGTTCGGCTCGCACGGCTCAGCCCGTGGAGGGGCCCTCCGATGGGCAGGCCATGCGCCGATCCCTCGCCCTGCTGGCCCTCGCCCTCCTCGCCCTGGTCCCGAGCCTGGCCTGTCAGCCTCGACCCCCGGCGACGACCGCCGCCCCCCAGGGCATCTGGATCTCGCCGGTTGAGGTGCGGGCCCTGCCCACGTCAGGGCCGGCGTGGGACAAGGTCCGCCAGGCCGCCCTGGGCGACTGGGGCAGGGTGGATCTCGCCGACAACAACAGCAGGCACGACACCTCGACGTTGGCCGGAGCGCTCGTCGCCGTCCGCACGGGCGACGAGGCCCTGCGGGAACGGGTCCGTGCCGCCCTGGACGAGGTGGCCCGGACGACCCGTTTCGCTCGGGTCCTGGAGGTGAGCCGGAGCATCCCGCCCTACGTGATCGCCGCCGACCTGGTCGGCCTGGACCGGGCCCGGGATCGTGTGTTCCGGGACTTCCTCTCCGGCCTGCGGACCCGGGCCCTCCAGGGGCACTCCGGGGGCGACAGCCTCCTGGCCACCGCTCTCCGGTCGCCGTCCAACTGGGGGACCATGGCCCGCGCCGCCATGGCGGCCATCGACCTCTACCTCGGGGATCGAGCCCAGCTCGGTCAAATCGCCATCGCCCATCGCGCCTTCCTGGGCGAGGCGGTCGACGACCAGCTCGTGTTCACCGACACCCGCTGGCACGCCAACCCGCAGGACAAGGCGGGCATCAATGGCCCGGGCACGAGCATCGGCCGCACCTCCATCGACGGCGTGCTCCCGGAGGACCAGCGCCGCACCGGTGAGCCCACCGGAGGCACGCCGCCCAGGGGCTCGTACCCGTGGGAGGCTCTCCAGGGGGCGATGGTCACCGCCGTGCTCCTGGACCGGGCCGGTGTGGTGCCGTTCGCCGCCGGCGACGACGCCCTCCGCCGGGCCTTCACCTGGCTCTCCGGTCCCAACGCCAACCCGGCCGAGGGCGATGACCTGTGGCAGCCCTGGCTCATGAACAGCATCCGGGGCACGACCTTCCCCACCGCTCCGGCCAAGTCGCCGGGCAAGAACATGGCCTGGACCGATTGGACCCACGCCCCGGGCTCACCCGCCGGCGGACGCCGGGCCCGCTGACGCCGTCGGGCGTCACGTGATCAGCGGCTCGATCAGTCGCCTGCCCGTCTCGTTGACTCGCGCCTGGTGAAGGCTCATGCGATCGGGAAAGCGCGCCGCGAGCTGGCGAAGGAGGTCAGGGCCGACCGTCCACCGGTTGCTGACCGTCCCTGCAAGCATCACGGCACGATCGCGGAAGTCGTCGTTGGGCTCGATGGAGTCTCGTGCGATCAACCACTCGATGAGCGCCGGGGCGACCACCTCGACGACCTGCTCACCACCGGCGACGTCGGAGAACCCGTTGTCGGTGCCCTCTCGGGCTTGGACCGCAAGGTCGAACACCTGGTCCCGGAAGGAGTCGATCGCCTCGCCGGACTCGGTGTGGAGAAGGGCCACGACGGCGTACGTGCGGAGTGCCTGGTCGCTGCTCGTCGTGATGAACGGCCCGATGACCTCGGTGATGCGCATGGACAGGTCGCCCCGCTGCGACTCGTCCCAAGAGAGCCGGTCCAGAGCATCGACGTCTCGCGGCGTGAGCTGGTGGTCGAACACCAGGCCTGCCACCTCCACCGGCTTCCTCTTGAACAACCCCACGGCCTCTCCCTCCATCGCAGTTGGTCTGCCAGCGGGGGAAGTATCACACGAGGCGGTATCACCCTCGCTAAGCCGTCAACGCCACGACATCGAGCCGGCCGGCGGCCTCGGGTCGGGAACAGCGGGACCCTGGACGTGCTCGTGGCGACGGAGTGCGCTTCCTCGAAAGAATGTTCGATTTGGTCGTTGACACCGTCCCCCCCGCGTGGGACCTTCGACTCACCACAACCCAAGTGGCCCCGGCGGTGTACCACCACCCCGGGGCCCGGCCAGCAGCAGGCTCACGCCCTGATCTTGCCGCACGACGGATGGGAAGCAGGGTCAGGTCATCGGCGGTCGTAGACGTCTCGACGGTGCCCGAGCGCGACGACGAGGATGACGAGGACGTCGTCGTGGATCTCGTAGATGATCCGGTAGTCGCCCGTGCGGATCCGCCATTCGCCATCGCCGCCGGTGAGCTTCCTGGCGGCGGCGGGCCGGGGGTCGGCGGCGAGGAGCTCGATCGCGGCTTGGACGCGACGGCGTGCCTGTGGGTCGAGCTTGCGGAGTTGTCGCAGCGCACGAGGTGCGACGGTGATCCCGTAGGTCACGTGAGGCCGAGGTCGGCTTTGACGTCGTCCCAGGGGATCGGGGTCTGACCGGTCTCGATCATCTCTCGGCGGGCGGCCTGCGCCGCTTCGATGTCGGCGAGATCTTCAGCGGCTTGGATCAACGCCGTCAGGTCGTCGGCATCGATCACGGCGGCGACGCGCTTGCCGTGGCGGGTGAGGAACACGGGCTCGCCGTGCACGCGCGCCCCATCCACGACCTCGGCAAGGCGGGCACGAGCAGCGGTGACGGTCATGTCAGCCATGCTCCGAATGTAGCCGAACCCGCTGAAATGTACAGACCGTACGCCTTGGTACGCCCCCCGGGATTCGAACCCGGAACCTGCGGATTAAGAGTCCGTTGCTCTGCCGTTGAGCTAGAGGCGCACGTGCCCGGACGAACCGGGCACAGGGGGCGATCCTAACCCTCCGACCAGGGCGACCACCCAACTCTTGCGGGACCCCGGGACAGCCCTGACGGACCGATGGCCGGCCCCCAGGAAGGGGACCGGCCATCACATGGGGTGGCCGAGGGGATTCGAACCCCCGACATCCGCGACCACAACGCGGCGCTCTGACCAACTGAGCTACGACCACCAGGAGCTGACGACCCTAGCGTGCCCGCCTCGGAGCGGACCACGTGGGTTCGCCCCGGTCAGTTGCCCGTCGTGCTCCAGTGCCAGGACTCGCCCGGGAGGTTGTAGAAGCCGAAGCGGGAAGCGTTGGCCTGCAGCCAGCCGTACTTGTACTGCGAGAAGTCGATGGCCAGCCCCACCTCGTGCTGAGACGAGCCCGGCGGCGCCGTCGGGGGTCGGCAGGACGACGACGGCATCTGGTAGACGGCGTAGTAGCTGGAACCGCAGTGCTGCTGGCGCAGGGAGATCTGGGCCGACGAGCTGCGGTAGCCGGAGCCGGCCAGGGTGACGCCGTCGGCCGCGGCCGCGGCCACCATGGCCCGGACGTTCTCGGCGATGGAGCAGTGGACCGTGATGCCCGCCGCGTTGCACAGCGGAACGCCGCCGCCGCCTCCTCCGGCGGGGGTGACGGGCCCCGGCTGGGCGAACTCCTCGGACTCCGCCCCGCCCTCGCCATAGGTGGGGCCGGCGGCTGCCGCCTCCTGCTGAGCGGCGACCTGCTGCTGGTGCTGGAGGAAGGCGAGCTGAGCCTGGAGGCGAGCCTGCTCCTCGGCGATCTGGGCCGACAAGGCCTT
>CAZXRA010000130.1:0-2853 GCA_964643485.1 uncultured Iamiaceae bacterium
CAACCAGCCCGCCGTCTCGTGCCATCCGAGGGTGGAATGGGATGCCAGGAAGAAGGGGAAGGCCATCATGAGACCGAAGGTGCCGGCCTTGCCGAACCAGGTGACATCGATGCGCCGGGCTCCCAGCGCTGCGATGATCACCGTCGTGAGGCCCACGACGGCCTCTCTTACCAGCACGGCCACGGCGAACCAGACGGGCACCGAACCGTCGATGACGATGCCACCGACACCGACGAAGAACAGCAGGCGGTCGGCGACGGGGTCGAGGATCTTCCCCAACGTCGAGACCTGGTGCCAGTGCCGGGCGATGTAGCCGTCGACGAAGTCGGTGGCGCCGAGCACGGCCAGCAGGCTGGCCGCCGCCGCCCGGTTCTCCCGCCCGAAGAGCAGCCAGAGGAACACCGGCAGGCACGACAGCCGGGCCACGCTGATGGCGTTGGGCAGGGTGAGGATCCGGTCCTCGCCGTCCTGCTCTCCCACCAAGGCAGCCGGATCGGGTTGGGTCGTCGCGCTCGACACGGGGCGAGCCTACGGGGTGAGGACTCCTACCATCGGGTGATGGCCTCCATCTTCAGCCGCATCATCGCCGGTGAGCTGCCGGGACGCTTCGTGTGGCGCGACGATCACTGCGTCGCCTTCCTCACCATCGCCCCCCTGGCGCCCGGGCACGTGCTGGTGGTGCCCGTCGAGGAGGTCGACCACTGGATCGACCTCGATCCCGGCCTGCTGGCCCACCTCATGGAGGTGAGCCGCCAGATCGGACAGGTGCTCCAGGACACCTTCCGGCCCACGAAGGTGGCGGTGTTGGTGGTGGGCGAGGAGGTGCCCCACGCCCACGTTCACCTCGTCCCCTTCACCGACCTGAGCCAGGTCGACTTCGCCAATGTCGACCCGTCGCCCGACCCCGCCGCCCTCGACGATGCCGCCGACCGCATCCGGGCCGGCCTGCGGGCGTCGGGGGCCGACGGCGTGGCGGACTGAGCGAGGCCGCCCCGCCCGCTATCGGCTCGACCGCACCAGCAGGACGATCCCCACGGCCTCGTACTCCACCCGGAAGCCGTGGCGCCGCAGCGATTGCACCGCGTCCTCGCGGTCGTTGTCGTCCCACAGGGCGACGCCGTCGTCGCCCACGGCGGTCGTGTCGAGCACCACGGCCCGCGTGCGGGGCGCCCAGCCGTCCTCCGGCGGGGTGATGTCCAGCTCGTCGACGACGGCCCGCTCCGCCACCAGCACCGTCACCTGGGGCGAGACCGTCACCGCGCCGTTGCCGTAGACCTGCTCCATGGTGTCGATGGCCTCCATGCGGGCCCCGTCCACCTCGTCCTGGCTCCCCCACGCCCAGGGCTCGTTGAAGGGGGACGCCGGGGCGACCTGGACGAAGATCATCACCGCGGCCAGCACCATGGCGGCCACGATGCGATGGTCGATCCGGATGCGGGTGACGCTGAGCTGACCGATGCGGATCAGGGCGGCGATGGCGGCGAAGGTCATGGGGACCAGGGCGACCAGCAGGACCGAGGGCAGCAGCACGGCCACCGGGCTCGGCCCCATCGCCTGGCGGACGGCCTCCTCCCCCACCAGGCCGAGCACGATGGGCGGGACGGCGGGGAGGATGAAGCGGGGGACGACGAGGGGCAGGAACAGGAGGGGGCCCACCAGCACCACCAGGGCGCCCACGTTGGGCTGGATCACCAGGTCGGTCACCAGGCGCAGCGGATCGCGGAGCACGGCCAGCGGGGCCGTGCCCCGGGCCAGCACCGCCTCCGTCGCCGTCATCGGCCCCCGCGGCACCGCCGGAGCCACGATCACCAGGTAGGCGACGGTCCAGGTCGCGCCGGCCGCTGCCGTCGCCGCCCCGTGGCGCACCCGGCCCGAGGTCACCCCCAGGATCCCGAGGGCGACCAGCACCACGCCCATGTCGGCCCGGGCCAGGAGGAGAGCCAGCAGGCAGAGGCCGGCTGCCACTCGCCGGTTGCGGTGGGCGAACCACACGGCCCAGGCCAGGGCGGGAACGGCGGGGACGACCGCGCTCCACCCGTTGAGGTTGGCGGCGTAGAGCACCGGGGCCCCGGAGTAGGCGAGGGTGAGGGCCAGGGTCATCCCCAACCGGAGCTGCCCCACCTCGCGCGCCATGCGCCAGATGGGCACCACGGCCAGGCTCAGGAGGAGGGGCTGGGCCACGGCCAGCACGCCCCCGATGGGGAGCCAGCGCCCCAGCCACAGCAGCGGAAGGGAGGCGAAGGCCCACTGGTCGGTGACGAGGTCGCCGCCGGCCAGGGACGACACCGCTCCCCGCCCGTGTTCCAGGTTCCACGCCGCCTGCGACCACACGGCCAGGGCCGGCCCCCCGTCCAGCGAGCGCTGGGTGGCGAAGCCGATGGCGGCCAGCAGGACGGCGAGGACGCCGGTGATGATCCACGGCACCGTGCGGTCGATCCAGGGCGTGTCCAGGCGGGCCTGGAGGCGCAGGGCGGCGGCGTCGAGCCGGCTCCGGATGGTCATCCGTCGGCGTCAGCCACGGGGGTGAGGGGATCGACGGCCTCGACGAGGTGCTCCCCCTTGTTCTGCACCCGGTTGACCTCGGTGCTCACGGGCCGGAGCACGGTGAGCTGCGGCGGCGCCGGCACGAGGAGGCGGCCCAGGGCGTCGAGGTCGTCGTGGGCCGGGTCGAGCCACTCGTCCCACGCCGACGGGGGCAGCATCACCGGCATGCGGTCGTGGATGGCCTCCATCACCTCGTTGGCCGCGGTGGTGATGATGGTGCAGGAGCGGAGCCGCTCGGTGCCGTCCTTGTGGAGTCGAGACGGCGTCGCCGCAGGCGACTCCCCTGGGGCGGTGGGCGGGGGCGGAGGA
>CAZXRA010000131.1:0-11274 GCA_964643485.1 uncultured Iamiaceae bacterium
GTACTGCTCGGCTCCGGCGGCCGAGCCGGCCACGAGGGGCAGGGCCACGGCGAGGAGCACGACGGCGATCTTGCGGAGCATGAGGCCACCTCGGGCGACGAGCCACGGCAGCACTTTCCGTGGCGGGCTCGGTCACGCTACTACGGAGCGTGGGCATCGGTCGAGGCCTCGATGCGAACTTTGAACGGTGTTCGTTCCTGACGAACGAACACCGTCCAAAGTTGCGGGGGGGGAGGGGTCAGCCGGAGCGGTGGACGTCAGCGACGACGGTGAAGGTGCCGGACACGGCGGCGACCGAAGCCCGGACAGCGCCGTCGACCTCGTCCACGCCGTCGGGCGGGGCCGGGGCCGCTTCCCGGGCGGCGAGGGTGCCCCCCTCGGCCCGGACCACCACGTCCACCCGGTCGGGGCGGGCCATCACCTGGGGCAGCAGGTCGAAGCGGTAGCGGCCCCCGCCCAGGTCGACCGAGCCGGCGAACTGCACGGTGACGTTGGTCGCAGCCCCCGCCGCCACCTCCACCTCGGCCGACCACACGTTGCGGCCCAACTCCCGCCCCGGCTCCATGTCCAGGGGCTCGCCGTCGAGGGTGGCCCCCACCAGCTCGAAGGGTGAGTACACCGACACCCACATGCGGTTGGTGCCGGGAGGGGCGTCGACCAGGTTGCCGATCAGGTAGGCGGGCTCGCCGCTGCTCGGCGCCTCGTTCCGCAGCCCGATCTCGGCCGTCGCCTCGACGGCACCGGTGGCGGCGTCGACGGTGGCCGTGTAGCGGATCGAGCGCTGGAGGAAGGCGTCGATCTTCCCGCCCCCCAGGTTCTGGGTCACGACCCCGAAGCCGTCGCCCCGCACGGGGGGGACGGCGCCGGTGGCGCCCAGGCGCTCGACCAGCTCCTGCGCCTCGGCGTCCCGCATCCACAACGACACGTGGCCGCCCCGGACGGCCGGGCCCAGGGCCCGGGCCAGGCGGGCGGGGGCGGGCCCGTCGCCCGTGGTGAGGGCGGCGAAGGTGGCCTCGGCCGCCTGGCCCAACAGGTCGATGCGCTCCTCTCGCACGTCGAAGAGGCGGTACTGCTCGACCTGGAGGAAGTGCACGACGTTCTTGGCATCGAGGGGATAGGGCAGGCCCTCCACCTCGATCGGCCCGGTGAGGCGCAGCAGGCGGGACAGCCCGGTCGGGTCGATGCGGATGACCCCGTCGACCTCCTCCCCCCCCGACTGCGGGTACAGCTCGGCCATCACCTGGGCCACCGTGGGCCCGTCGGGGGTGAAGGTGACGTTCTCCCACGTCCCCTGGGGGTCGAAGCGTCCGTAGCGGGCCAGGTAGTCGGGCGGCCCGGAGATCTCCTTGTCCTCGGGACCGGCCGCGTTGAGCTCCTTGTTCCGGCCCACCTCGGACAGCTCCAGCCGCCCGTCGGTGACGGTGAGCACGCCGTAGTTGCCGAGGAAGCCGGTGCCCCGCGCTTCCGACGGGGAGACGAAGGCCACGAGGTAGCGGGCCTCGCCGTCGGCGCCCAGCAGCGCTGGCCCGACCTGGGCGGCCAGGACGCCGGTGCGGGCGCTGCCCTCGGCACCGGCGACAGCCCGGGAGAAGCGGGCGAAGGCCTCGTCCACCGCACCCAGGCGCCACACCCGGCCCCGGTCGGCGGCGGCCAGCTCCGCCCGCAGCTCGGCCGTGCGGTCGGCGACCTCCTGCAACACCGGCTCCGCCGCCGCCACCGCCTCGGGGTCGAGGCGCCCGTCGACGAGCTGGAGGCGATCGGCGTCGAGGCGCTCCGCCCCCCGAGCCGCCACCCCGGCCGTGCGGGCCCCGCCGTCGGCGATGGCGTCGAGGGCATCGATCTGGGCGGCCAGGACGGGGAGTTGCCGGGCCGGCGCCGCCCACCACGCCCGGGTGCGGCTCCGGGCCACGGCCAGGTCGTCCCGGGCGCTCTCGAAGCGCTGCTGGGCCGTGCTCTCGTCGCCGTCGCGCACCGCGTCCAGCCCGGCATCGGTGCTGCGCACGCCGTCCCCGATGGACACGGCCGCCGTCACCCCGGCGACCAGTCCCGCCCCGCCCACCACGACCAGCACGCCGGCCAGGGCCAGGGTGGCCCGGCGCACGATGCGGCGCGTGCCCTCGGCCAGACGGCGCCGGCCGGACCAGGCGATGGGCATCATCCCCAGGGCGGCCACCACAGCCGAACCCCGGGTCGGTGCCGTGAACGGCAGTCGGAGCAGCACCTGGACGACGAGCAGGGCTACCACCGCCCCGGCGGGGGAACGGGCGATTCCCGCCGGGCCCCGGCCCCGTCGGTCCCCCACGGCGAGGGCCACGGCCCCGACCAGGGCCACGACCGCGAAGCCGGAGAGGAGCCCCCCGCCCCCGGCAAGGGCGGCGACGGCCGCTCCCATCCCCAGGGCGAAGGGCGTGGCCCGGGCCCCCAGAGCGGTGACCACCGCGGCGAGCAGAGCGGTGAGGGTGACGTCGGTGACGTGAACGCCGACGGGCTGACAGCCGGCCAAGCCGGCGAGGAAGGCGGCGAGACCGGCCACGGCGCCGACGGCGAGGGCCTCGACCTCGGCCGGGGCCCGGCGAGGTGCCGGCGCGGCCGCCTCCGGGGTGGCGGCCGCGGCCGTCATGTCTCAGGCGGACGGAGTGCCCGCCCCTCCTCGGGGAAGGAGGTCGAGGTCGGTGCACACCTGGCGCACCGACACCGCCCGGTTCATGGTGTAGAGGTGCAGGCCGGGGACACCGTCGGCCAGGAGCTCAGCGGCCAGGTCGGTGGCCACCTCGACGCCCAGGGCTCGGGTGGCCTCCCGGTCGCCATCGACCCGGTCGAGGCGGGCCTGGAGGGAGGCGGGGACGACGCTGCCGTTCATGGCCGACATGCGTCGCACGCCGGCGACGCCGGTGAAGGGCATGACGCCGGGCACCACGGGGGTGGTGCAGCCCAGGGCGTCCAGCTCGTCGACCATGCGTCGGTAGTCGGCGGCGTCGAAGAAGAACTGAGTGATGGCGAAGTCGGCCCGGGCCAGCTTGGCGGCCAGGAAGCGCCGATCGGCCTCCCGGTCGGGCGAGCGGGGATGGACCTCGGGAAAGGCGGCCACGCCCACCGAGAAGTCGCCCACCTCCCGGATCAGCTCGATGAGCTCGGTGGCGTAGGTGAAGTCGCCACCGGGGTCGGAGCCGTCGGCCGGCGGGTCGCCCGCCAGGGCCAGGACGTTGTCGATGCCCGCCTCCCGGTAGTGGGTGAGCAGCTCGGTCAGCTCCTCGCGGGTGTGCCCGACGCAGGTGAGGTGAGGCATGGCCGGGAAGTCCCGCTCCTTGTCCACCCGCACCACGACGTCGCGGGTGGTGTCACGGGTGGTGCCCAGGGCGCCGTAGGTGACGGAGATGAAGTCGGGGCCCAGGCCGGCCAGGTCGTCCATGGTCTCGTCGAACGCGATCAGGGCCTCGGGCGTCTTCGGGGGCGGGAACTCGAAGGAGACCGTGCGCCCGGCGGCGAGGAGATCGGCGATGCGCGTCATGGAGGCGCGAGGCTACGCGAGCGGGTCTCCTTCTCCGCCGTCCGATCCCCCATCCGCCGCCGTGTCTCACCGATGAGTTCGCGTTGCCCCCTCCGTCCCTCCCCTCGGTGACCAGCATCGACACTCGACGGACGACCGGCTCCAAAGCGGCCACTTCGTGTCCAGTTTGGGGTGCCACCCTGGTCCCCGATCCATCCCCGAGAGAAACCCTGCCCCGACGACCATGACCTTCTGCCAGCATGCGGTGCTCGAACGCCCGGGCCCGTCCCCCCTGCCCCGCGACCCTTCTACGGAGCTCCGATGACCTCATCCCTTGCCATCGACGCGCACGGCCTGGTCAAGCGCTACGACGAGAAGACGGCGCTGGGCGGCATCGACATCGCCGTGCCCACCGGCACCGTCACCGCCGTCCTCGGCCCCAACGGGGCCGGCAAGACCACCGCCGTGCGCATCCTCACCACCCTGTCCCTGCCCACCGAGGGTGAGGCCACCGTCGCCGGCTTCGACGTGCGCACCCAGGCCACCGAGGTGCGTCGGCGCATCGGCCTGGCCGCCCAGGACGCCACCGTCGACCCCCTCCTCACCGGCACGGAGAACCTCGTCATGATCGGCGAGCTGCACCAGCTCCCCCGCCGGGCGGCCAAGGCCCGGGCCGAGGCGCTGCTCGAGCAGTTCTCCCTCACCGATGCCGGCGACAAGGTCGTGTCCGCCTACTCGGGCGGCATGCGCCGGCGCCTCGACCTGGCCGCCACCCTCGTGGCCCGACCCGAGGTGCTGTTCCTCGACGAGCCCACCACCGGGCTCGACCCCCGGGCCCGAGCCGAGCTGTGGGACGTGCTCGACACCCTCGTCGGCCACGGCACCACCATCCTGCTCACCACCCAGTACCTGGAGGAGGCCGAGCGCCTGGCCAACGACATCCTCGTCGTCGACCACGGCCACGTCATCGCCCGGGGCGACGCCCGCAGCCTGAAGCGCCAGGTGGGCGGGGACAACATCGGCATCGTGGTGTCCGAGGCCAGTCGCCTCGACGAGGCCGCCGCCATCCTGGGCCGCATCACCGGGGCGGAGCCCGCCATCGACCGGCCCGTCCGCTCCGTCGTGGCCCCCACCACCGACGGCGTGGCCGGCCTGGCCGCGGTGGCCAACGCCCTGTCCGACGCCCAGCTCGGCGTGGAGGACCTCGGCCTCCGCCAGCCCACCCTCGACGAGGTGTTCCTCACCCTCACCGGTTCCCCGATCAGCGACGACGACGCCGAGTCGGCCGATTCGACCCCCCAGGAGGCCCTCCGATGACCGTCACCACCGCCGACACCATCACCGTCGGGACGGCCGAGCCCGCGGCCGACCTGCACCCCCAGCGCGGCCTGCTCCACGACACGTGGGTGCTGGCCCGCCGGGGCCTGGTGCACATGAAGCGCCAACCCGAGCAGCTCAGCGACGCCACCATCCAACCCGTGATGTTCGTGGTGCTCTTCGCCTACGTCTTCGGGGGCGCCATCGACGTGCCCGGGGGCGGCAGCTACCGCGAGTTCCTGATGGGCGGGATCATGGCTCAGACCCTCGTGTTCACCGCCTTCGGCGCGGCCATGAGCATCGCCAACGACCAGAAGAACCAGGCCATCGACCGGTTCCGGTCGCTGCCGGTGGCCAAGGGGGCGGTGATGGGTGGCTACGCCGTATCCAACATCCTCAAGACGTTCCTGCCCATCATCATCATGTCCCTGACCGGGCTGCTGATCGGCTGGCGCATCCGGGGCTCGCTGGTCGACGCCCTGCTCGCCTACCTGCTGATGGTCGCCTTCTCCTTCGCCATGATCTGGGTGGGCATCCTGCTCGGCGCCATGGTGGGCACGCCCGAGGGCGTCACCGGCGTGGGGTTCGCCACCATCTTCCCGCTCACCTTCATCGCCAGCACCTTCGTGCCGGTGGCGTCGATGCCGGGCGTGGTGCGCACCATCGCCGAGTGGAACCCGGTCACGACGTTGTCCGACGCCCTCCGGGAGCTCTTCGGCAACCCCAACACCCCGGTGCAGCCGGGCGACCCGTGGTCGATCGCCCACCCCGTCGCCTACACGTGGATCTGGGTGATCGCCATCACCGTGGTGGCCGCGCCCCTGGCCGTCCGGGCCTACACCCGCAAGAACGTCCAGTAGCTCATCCGGGCGGCCGGGGCTCAGCCCTCGGCCGCCGGGGGGCCGACCTCTTCGACGGTTCAGCCGCTCGCCGCAGCCGCGAAACGACGTTCGGCCGCCTCGACGACGTTGCGGAAGAGCATGGCGATGGTCGTCGGGCCCACCCCGCCGACGCGAGGGGTGATGGCCCCGGCCACCTCCTCGCAGCGCTCGTCGACGTCGGGCAGCAAGCGACGCCCCTCGTAGCGGACGCCGGCCCCGATCACCACGCCGCCCGGCCGCACGTGCTCGGGCTGGATGAGGCCGGGCACGCCGGCTGCCGCGATCAGCACGTCAGCGTCCCGGGTGAAACGAGCCCAGTCGTCCACGCCACTGTGGACGAGCGTCACGGCGGCGTTGGCCGTGGGGCGCTTCTGCGACAAGAGCAGCGACAGCGGCCGGCCGAGGGTGACGCCCCGACCGAGGATCACGACGTTGCGGCCGGCGACGGGGATCTCGTGGTGGGCGAGGAGGGCCTCGATCCCGGCCGGGGTACACGGCACCGGACCGGCCAGGCCGAGGGCCAGGCGACCCACGTTGAGCGGGTGCAGCCCGTCGACGTCCTTGTCCGGGTCCATCACGAGCATGGCCGCGTCGAAGTCGATCTGGGGTGGGGGCGGGTTCTGGAACAGGATCCCGTCGACGCCGGGCTCGTCGTTGAAGGCCCGGATCGCCGCCTCGACGTCGGCCTGGGTGGCGTCGGCACCGAGGTGGACGTGCGGGGCCTCGAAGCCGAGCTCCTCGGCCTTCTCGATCTTCATGCGGATGTAGCCGGCACTGGCCGAGTCGTCACCGACGAGGAGGGTGGCCAAGCCGGGCACCACGCCGGCCGCGCGGAGGGCAGCGATCCGCGGCTGCAGGCCGGCGAAGACAGCGTCGGCGACCGGTCCTCCCGGGAGCATGCGTGCGGTCATGGGCTCGTCCTTCGTCAGTGGAGGAAGTGGCGCTCGCCGGTGAAGAGCATGGCCAGGCCCAGCTCGTCGGCCTTGGCGATCACCTCGTCGTCTCGGACGGAGCCCCCGGGCTGGACCACCACGGCCACACCCGCCTCGGCCGCCGCCTCCACCCCGTCGGGGAAGGGGTAGAAGGCGTCGCTGGCGCACGCCCCGCCGGCGGCCCGGCCCGCGGCCTTGGCCGCGGCGATCTGGCCCGCCTCGACCCGGTTCTGCTGGCCGGCGCCGATGCCCCAGGCCACGCCGTCCTTGACCAGGACGATGGCGTTGGAGGTGACCCACCCGCACAAACGGAAGGCCAGGGCGGCATCGGCCCGCTCGGCGTCCGTGGGCTGCCGCTTCGTGACGACCCGCCACTCCTCGGGGCGGGCCACGAAGCGGTGCGGCTCCTGCACCAGGTAGCCGCCGGTGACGGGGCGGACGTGGAGGGCGTCAGGCACCGGCGCCGGGGCCTCGAGGAGCCGGGTGTTCTTGCGCTTGGCCTGCAAGGCGTCGATGACGCCGTCGCCGTAGCCGGGAGCGATCACCACGTCGGCCTGGGCCGCGGCCACCATCGCATCGACCGTTGCCCTGTCGATGGGAGCCGAGGTGGCCACGATGCCGCCGAAGGCCGACCGGGGGTCGCAGTCGAAGGCGGCCTGGTAGGCCTGGGCCAGGGTGGGGGCGACGGCGGCCCCGCACGGGTTGGCGTGCTTGATGATGGCGCAGGCGACCTGGCCGGTGGCCTGGGCCAGGTCATGGGCCAGGAGCCAGGCCGCGTCGGCGTCGTAGAGGTTGAGGTAGCTGAGGGCCAGGCCCGAGTGCTGGGTGACGTGGGCCCACCACGGGTCGGCGCCGGCCGTGCGGTAGAGGGCAGCCCGCTGGTGGGGGTTCTCGCCGTAGCGCAGGGCCACGGGCTCCCGGGCGGCGCTGATCGTGAGGCGGCCGGGCAGGGGATCGCCCTCGGCATCGGCGCCCGCCTCCCCGGCGAACCAGGCGGCGATGGCGGCGTCGTAGGCCGCGGTGGTGGCGAAGGCCTTGGCCGCCAGGCGACGCCGGGTGGCGGCCGACACGGCCCCCGTCGACCGCACCTCGTCCAGGACCGGCCCATAGTCGACGGGATCGACCACAACGGCCACGTGGGCGTGGTTCTTGGCCCCGGCCCGGATCATGGCCGGCCCTCCGATGTCGATGAGATCGATGGCCCCCGACGTGCCGCCGTGGGTGAAGTCGGCCGGGTCGGACCCGAAGGGGTACAGGTTCGACACCAGGAGGTCGATGCCCTCGATGCCGTGGGCCTCCATGTCGGCCCGGTGCCCGGCGTCGTCCCGATCGGCCAGCAGGCCCCCATGGACCTTGGGATGGAGCGTCATCACCCGGTGTCCCAGGATGGCAGGGGCGCCGGTGAGGTCCGCCACGTCGGTGACAGCGATGCCGGCATCGGCGATGGCCTGGGCCGTCCCGCCACTGGAGACGAGGTCCCACCCGGCCTCGGCCAGGCCTCGGGCCAGGTCGACGATGCCGGACTTGTCGTAGACGGAGAGCAGGGCACGCACCGGGGTTCAGGCCTCCTGGGCAGTCGATGAGGGGGACGGGGTGTCGGGGGGAAGCACCGTGCCCCGGGAAATGATGGCCTGCACCGTCTCGGGGTAGAGACGGCGTTCGACGGCCTTGATCCGCTCATGGAGAGACGCCTCGTCGTCACCGGGGAGGACGGGCACCTCCTCCTGGGCCAGGATCGGGCCGGTGTCGACCTCGAGGCCGGCGACGTGGACGGTGCAGCCACTGCTGGTGGCCCCGGCGGCCAAGGCGTCGCGCACGGCGTGCCACCCCGGGAAGGCGGGAAGCAGGGCCGGGTGGGTGTTGAGGATGCGCCCGCCGTAGGTGTCGTGGGCGGTCCGGCCGAGGATGGTGCCGAAGCCAGCCATGGCGACCAGGTCGACGTCATGGGCGGCCAGGCGCTCGGCCAGGCGGGCCGAGTAGGCCTCCCGGTCGAAGGCGTCGTCGTAGCGATCACGCCGCACCAGCTCGGCCGGGATGCCGGCGGCCTCGGCCCGCTCCAGAGCCCGGCAGGGTCGATCGGCCACCACCACGACCACCGGCACGTCGGCGGCCAGGAAGGCATCGAGGATCGACCCCGTTCCCGACACCAACACCGCAACGCGCACGGAGGGCGAACCTACCAGCCGATGCCTCGGAGCCCGCCGGCCGAACCGGTGAGAGGACGATCCAGGTGAAGGATGCGTGGAGGGCGCTCTCCCGGGGGAGGTTCCGGTACCCCGTGCCCTGCCGGTGCGCTAGACCGGCAGGGCAGCTCGGACCGACCGCACCCTGGAGGCGTCCCGTGGCCTGGCCCCAAACTCCTCAACCAGCCCCGACCGCATCGGCCAGTTCGTCGCTGCCACTCGGAGCCCTGGTCACTGCGGCGGCCGCCGTCCTCACCTTCTTCTTCTCCTTCGTGCGCATCGCCAAGACCGGGGCCTTCGGGTTCGAGGCCGGGTGGTCGGTGTGGACCGTCGACGACGTCCCGCCCGGCCTCTTCGGCGTGGGCACCTACATCCCGCTCCTGGCCCTCGTGGCCGGAGCCGCCGCCCTGGCCGGGAGCTTCGTGGCCGGCCTCCGGCAACGCTCCTTCGGCGGCTTCACCGTCCTCCAAGTCCAGGAGATCGCCGCCGGCGGCGCCGCCCTCCTGTGGCTGGGCTACCTGATCGGCATCGTGCTCGGCGACGCCGACATGGGCCTGGGCCTCTTCCTCCTGTTCCTCGGCGTCGCCGGGGTCTTGGCGGGCACCGTCCTCACCGCGATGGAGGCGAACAAGGCGGCCGCCCCCGGCGCCGCACCACCCGAGGCGGCCCCGTGGGCCCAGCCCACACCACCTGCTCCCCCACCCGACTCGGGCACCTGGCAGCAACCGCCCGTGGACCCGGCCTCGGGCACCTGGCAGCAACCGGCCGCCCCCGCTCCCGGTTCGTGGCCGGCCGCTCCCCCGCCCGACCCCGGCGCCTGGCAGCAACCGCAACAGCCCCCGCCGGCGACATGGGAGCAGACCGTCGTCCACGGCCAGCCCGCCGTCCCCGGTGGGTGGCAGCAGCCCGGCCCCCAGCTGTCCGACCCCTACGCCCCCCAGCCGGGCTCGCCCGGTCCCGTCCCCGAACCGGGCCCCCTCGATCCCCAGCCCGCCCCTCCCGTCGACCCCCAGCCCGAGCCGGCCCCCGCCCCCGGCATCCTGTCCGACCCCGGCACCCAGGTCATCCCCGGCCCGCCCCCCACCCCACCCGCCGACGGCGGCCGCGGTGGCCCACCACCACCCCCTCCCCCTTCACACGGCTGAGGCCGACGGACGGAGCCCTACAGCCCGAGCTCCTTGACGATGTCGACCATGTGAGCACCGGCCTCGGTGGGGTTCTGTCCCACCCGGACACCGGCAGCCTCCAGGGCCTCGATCTTGGCCTTGGCCGTGCCCTTGCCCCCGGAGACGATGGCGCCGGCGTGGCCCATCTTCTTGCCCGGGGGGGCGGTGACGCCGGCAACGTAGGCGGAGACGGGCTTGGTCATCTTGTCCCGGATGAACTCGGCCGCCTCTTCCTCGGCCGATCCGCCGATCTCGCCGATCATCATCACGGCCTTGGTCTCGGGGTCGGCCTCGAAGGCCTCCAGGCAGTCGATGAAGCTGGTGCCGGGCACCGGGTCGCCGCCGATCCCGACGCAGGTGGTGACGCCGATGTCGGCCAGCTTCAGCTCGTACAGAGCCTGGTAGGTGAGGGTGCCGGAGCGGCTCACGATGCCGACGGGACCGCCGGGCTTGGCGATCTCGCCGGCGGTGATGCCGATGTTGGCCTTACCCGGGCTGATGAGGCCGGGGCAGTTGGGGCCGAGGATGCGGGTGCCGGGGAAGTCGCGCTTCACCTTGTTGAAGAACCAGGCCTCGTCCTGGGCGGGCACGCCCTCGGTGATGACGACCACCAGCTCCATGCCGGCCTCGGCGGCCTCCATGACCGCGGCCTTCACGCCCGCGGCCGGGATGAAGACGCACGACACGGTGGCCCCGGTCGCCTCCTTGGCGTCGGCGACGGTGGCGAAGATCGGGATCCCGTCCACGTCGGTGCCGGCCTTCTTGGGGTTGGTGCCCGCCACGACCTGGGTGCCGTAGTCGCGGTTGCGGATGCCGTAGAAGCGGCCCTGGGAGCCGGTGAGGCCCTGGTAGACGACCTTGGTCGTCTCGTCGACGAAAATACTCATGAGCGTGTCGTTCCTTCCGGGCCGGTCAGCGGGCCAGCTCGACGGCGGCCTGGGCGGCCTCGAGCATCGTGGGCTTGGAGATGACGGAGCTGGCCTGCTCGGCCAGGATGGTGCGCCCCTCGGCGGCGTTGGTGCCGTCGAGGCGGATCACCATGGGGACCGAGATGTCGACCCGGTCGAGGGCCTGGACGATGCCGTTGGCCACCTCGTCGCCCTTGGTGATGCCGCCGAAGATGTTGATGAAGATGGCCCGCACGTTGGCGTCGTTGTTGATGACCTCGAGGGCGCCGGCCATGACGTCGGCGTTGGCGCCGCCGCCGATGTCGAGGAAGTTGGCCGGCTTGCCGCCGACCTGGGTGACGATGTCGACGGTGGACATGGCGAGGCCGGCGCCGTTGGCGATGACGCCGACGTAGCCGTC
>CAZXRA010000132.1:0-3564 GCA_964643485.1 uncultured Iamiaceae bacterium
CGGGCCCAGCGCACCCCACCGCGGCGGATCCGCCGCCTGGTCGAGAAGCGCGACCGGTATCGCTGCCGGGTCCCGGGCTGTGATCAGACCTTGTGGTTGCAGGTGCATCACATCGTGCACTGGGAAGACAACGGCGAGACCGTCACCTGGAACCTGTGTTGCCTGTGCGGACACCACCATCGGATGCACCACCAGGGCCTGTTGGGCATCACCGGCAACGCTGATGATCCCGACGGCCTGGTCTTCACCAACAAGTACGGCCTCGTCCTCGACCAGGCCGGACAACCCCGAGCCCCCACCCCGGGCGAGATGCCCGACGTGGCCGCCTACCAATGCCCCACCGGCGAACGTCTCCAGAAACGATGGGTCTCCTTCAACAAGACCCACACCCCGGCACCGGCCGCGTCCCCGGTGCGACAACCCGCGGCCTGACGCGGGCACCCCACCGGGACCACCACCCCCGAACCCCGGAACCAGCCCCAACGGGCCGCTCAGACGCGCCTCCCGTCCCGGTGCGACCGGCCCGACTCAGGGGACGCTGAGCCCCCAGCCGCGCAAGTCGACGGGCCACACCTCGACGACATCCTCCCCGTCGAGGACGTGCAGGCGCTGGTGGAGGGCGACCGTGGGGTCGACGTGGCCGGGCCGGAGCCGCACCCGGTCGCCCACGGCCGGCCATGGCGTCCCCTCACCGGGGGCGAAGGTGGTGTGCTCGTCGGAGACGAACCAGACGTCGGCCCCCTCGATGGTGGGCGGGCCATGGTCGGTGGCCAGGGCCTTGAGCCCGGCGTCGGCCACGGCCCAGCCCTTGGCCCGGTTGGCCGAGATCACGGTGGCCAGCACCGAGAGGGCGGGGACGAACGGCGTGGCGAGCCGGGCGTAGTCGCCGTCCATCAGGGTGTAGGAGCCGGCCTGGAGCTCGGTGACCCACGGGTTGAGGTCCCACGTGCCCGTGCCGCCGCCGGAGACCACGTCGCCTCCCACCTCGGCGTGGGCGGCGAGCAGGGTGGCCATCGATGCCTCGACCCGCTCGGCCTTGGCCGCCCGCTCGTCGGCCGACCCGTCGGGCTCCATCATCAGGTGGCCCTCGTAGCCCATGACCCCCCGCACGGTGAGCCCGACGGCCCGGGCCGCGTCGGCCAGGCGGCCGGCATCCTCGGGCGGGCAGCCGCAGCGGGGGAGGCCCACCTCCACATCGACCAGAACCTCCCTGATCCCCGCCGACGCCGCGGCGGCGACGGTCTCGGCCGAGTCGATGGCAACCGTGATCCGGGCGCCGAGGGCGGCCCCGGCCATGGCGGCCAGGCGCCGCCGGTCGACGACCTCGTTGGCGAGCAGCAGGTCGGCGCCCAGGCCGGCGGCGGCCATGCCCACGACCTCGGCCGGGGTGGCGCAGCAGAAGGCATGGTGCCCGGCCGCAGCCAGCTCCCGGGCCAGAGCGGTGGACTTGAACGCCTTCACGTGGGGTCGCAGGGCTGGCCCCGGTCGGGCCGCGGCCATGGTGGCCACGTTGGCGGCGAAGGCGGCCCCGTCGACGACGAGGCACGGCGTGGGCAGGTCCGAGAGGCGCACCGTCCCGGTCTAGCCCGCCGCCGGCCCGCCGCGATGGGCGATCGTCCCGGGGCGGCTCGCTCCACGACCCGATGGCCCGTAGAGTTCACGGAGAAATTCTCACCACTCGTGCAACTCTGCACGCATCCGTCGCGAAGGACGTTGCCATGACCGACGCTGCTCCCCCCACCGAAGAGGCCCCGGAGCCCTCGGTGACACCCTCGGGTCCCCGTCCGGTCACCGCCCTGGCCATCGCCGGCCTGGCCTCCCTCGGGGCCGGCGCCATCCATGCCGCGGCCATCGGCGTCCACAACGAGCACCAGTCGGTGGTCACCACCTTCGCCCTGGTGGCCGCCTTCCAGTTGGCCTGGGGAGCCGGGGGACTGGCCCTCCGATCGTCGTCGCGGCCGTTCCTCGCCATCGGTGCCCTCGGGCAGGGGGCCGTCGTGGTGGGCTGGCTCCTGGCCAAGACCACCGGGATCGGCCTCATCACCGGCCTCGACCAGTCCGAGGCGGTGCAACTGCCCGACGCCGTGGCTGCCGCCCTGGCCCTGGTGGCCGGGGCCCTGGCCGTCCGAGAGCTCCTGGTCCCCGTCGGCCGGGTTCGCCCGACCCGTCAGCTCCTCCTCCCGCTGGCCGCCCTCCCCGTCGCCGCGCTGGTCGTGGCCTCCATGGTCTCGGTCGACTCCCACTCCCACGCCGGCGGGCACGGCCAAGACGAGGAAGCAGCCGCGGACCACGCCCATGAAGGCGACGACGCCGCCCACGAAGACGACGCCGCCCACGAGGCCGCCGCCGACCTCGGACCCTTCGACCCGGACGACACCATCGACCTGAGCGGTGTGCCCGGCGTGACCGCCGAACAGGAGGAGAGCGCCGAGGCGCTGCTGCAGCGCTCCCTCGACAAGCTCCCGCAGTTCTCCGACCTCTCGACGCTCAACGAGAAGGGCTTCTACTCGATCGGCGACGCCATCACCGGCGACGAGCACTACATCAACTGGTCGTATGTCGACGACGGCAAGATCCTCGACCCCGACTACCCCGAGTCGCTGGTGATCCGCCACGAGGAGGGCCAAGAGCCGCACCTGGCCGCCGCCATGTACATGCTCCCCACCGGCACCACCCTCGACGACGTGCCCGACGTGGGCGGGCCCCTCGTCCAGTGGCACGTGCACAACGACATCTGCCTCACCGACGACCCGGTGAAGCCCACCCTCGCCTTCTCGCAACTGCAAGTGGCCGAGAACGAAGAGTGCACCCCGCCCAACTCCAAGCGGGCCAACGTCCCCATGGTCCACGTGTGGATCGTGCCCCACCCCTGCGGTCCCTTCGCCGCCCTGGAGGGCATCGGTGGCGGCCAGGTGGCCAAGGGGGAGGAGCGGCTCTGCACCGCGGAGCACGCCCACGCCGCCGAGTCCTGACGGCGCAGAGTGCCGGCGGAGGGAGTCGAACCCTCACTGTCCAGGACCTAAACCTGGTCTCTCTGCCTGTTGGAGTACGCCGGCGGGCGTCCCGAGGATAGGGTCGGACCCTATGGCTCCGCCCGACATCATCGTCCCTCCCGTCGCCCAGACCGGCGGGGGCTTCGACCCGCAGAGCGAGGTCTACAACCGCCTCCTCCGGAACCGCATCGTCTTCCTCGGCTCCGAGGTCAACGACTCCATCGCCAACCTCATCACGGCCCAGCTCCTCTACCTGGAGAGCGAGGACGCCGAGAAGGACGTCTGGCTCTACATCAACTCGCCCGGCGGCTCGGTCACGGCCGGCATGGCCATCTACGACACCATGCAGCTCATCGCCCCCGAGGTCGGCACCATCTGCATGGGCCTGGCCGCCTCCATGGGCCAGTTCCTGCTCTCGGCCGGGGCCAAGGGCAAGCGCTACGCCCTCCCGCACGCCCGGGTGATGATGCACCAGCCCTCCGGCGGCTTCCAGGGCCAGGCCTCCGACATCCAGATCCAGGCCGAGCAGATCCTCTACGTGAAGAAGCTCATGGCCCAGCGCATCGCCGAG
>CAZXRA010000133.1:0-4547 GCA_964643485.1 uncultured Iamiaceae bacterium
GATGTCGTGGTGCAGGCCAATGGCCGCGACGGCGTCGAGGGTCGGGGCGAGCAAGCCGACGTCGTTGCGGTTGGCGCCATCGATGTTCCAGCCGGTCGGGAGGCCACGACCCTAGGCGGCGACGGACCACTTCCAGCCGCATTCGCCCCGGTCAGTGGGGTTGGGGCCGGTGGCTTCGCGGCGCTTCGCCGCCGTAGGGGGTGACGCCGCCCTCTGCCTCGCCACCACCGTCCTCTACGTCGGCCGCCTCATCGATAACCGGAACCGATGGAGCCCACCCTGCTGAGCGCCTATCCGCTCAGGTCCTGAGGCCCGGGGGCCCGGGGCCGAGAGGCCATCGGCCCCGGAGGCTGCAATAACGCAGGTGTCCGTCGTTGCTCCGAATTGTCCTGCGGAAGATGCGAGGATGTCGAAGCGCTCCATCGTGGCCGAAGGGAAGTCCCTCACGTTGTCGGTGACCAACAGGTCGCACTCGCCGTGAATGGCTGCGGCGAGGACGTGGCGGTCGTCGAGATCGGGAAGGTCCAGCTGATCGATCAACCCCTCGAACCCTTCGACCGGGGCTGCCGGGAAAGCCCGGCCCAACGCGTCGAGCAGCCGATCGACCTTGGAGGGATCGAGGCCGAGCCCCTCGACCAGGGCTCGGCGCGTCTCCTCCAAGATGGCGGCGCTCCACCGCACGTCGAGCAGCTCGGCCTCGGCCAGCCGACAGATCAGATCACGGACCTGCGCGTTGACGATGACGTTGGCGTCCAGCAGGACGCGGAGACGACGCACTGACTACTCGTAGAGGCCCAGCTCGTCCGAGATCCTGACCACCTCGTCCAGCGCCGCTCGGCGGTCCCGACGCGACTGCTCCCGGTATGCCAGCACGTCCGAGGTCTTGAGCCGGCGGTGGGTTCCCACCCGGGAGGATGGCAGCGCCCCCTTGTCCACGAGCGCGACCACGGTCGGACGGGACACGCCGAGCAGGTCGGCGGCCTGGCCCGTGGTCAGCTCGGGGGGAAGGGCCGTCACCTCCACCGCCCCGGAGGTGACCGCCTCCAGGAACGTCACCACGCTCTCGGCCAGCTCACCATCGATCTCACAGGCCACTCCGCCGGCCTCCAACCGGAGTCGGGCCCCCGCCTCCACGTCGTGCCGTGCCGCGGCAGAGAAGCTCTTGGGATCGACCGGTGGGGCGACGGTGCGGAGGGCGTGAGCCATGGGCACAGCATACGACCCAACCGAAAGAAACGAAAGGGCTCTCGACTCGCGGTAGAGCGGCCTCCGACACCTCACGGCTGGGCGGTCTCCCGGCCCCTCATGCCCTGAGCCAAGCTCGCTTCGGTCCAGACGTGAGCCGGATGCCTCGACAGCCTCAGGCACCTGAAACGAGGCGACACACCTGAAGGCCACCCGGTGCGCAACTACCCTCCAGCTCTGGAGGTCCTCATGTCGCAGGTCCGTGTCCACAACTTCTCGATCTCCCTGGAAGGGTTCGGGACCGGCGACGACATCACGGTCGACGCCCCGTTCGGCCATGCCGGACAACGCCTGCACGAGTGGATGTTCGCCACCCGGTTCTGGCGCTCGATGGTCGGCGAGACCGGCGGCACCACGGGCGTCGACCACGCCTTCGCCGAACGCCACGGCCTCGGCTTCGGGGCCGAGATCATGGGCCGGGGCAAGTTCGGCGTGGAGACCGGCCCGTGGACCGATGTCGGCACCGACGACGAGTGGCGGGGCTGGTGGGGGCCGAATCCGCCGTTCCACACGCCGGTGTTCGTGCTCACCCACCATCCGCGCCCGTCGATCGAGATGGAGGGCGGCACGGTGTTCCACTTCGTCGATGCCAGCCCGCAGGAGGCGCTCGACCTCGCCCGGAAGGCAGCCGGCGGCCTCGACGTGCGCATCGGCGGTGGCCCCACCGTCGTCCGCGACTTCCTCGCCGCCGATCTCATCGACACGCTCCACGTCGTGCAGGTGCCGATCCTGCTCGGCCGCGGTGTTCGGCTCTGGGACGGTGTCGAGGGCATCGAGGACCGCTACGACATCGAGGCAGTCTCGTCACCGAGCGGTGTCACCCACCTGACCTTCACCCGCCGATGACTGATCGGGCAGCGGGGAACGTTGAGTTCCCCGGCACCACGATGTCAACCGGCGCTGGTCCCGACCATCAGCGCGAGTCCTCTCCACTTCCAGAGGCAGTCGACGTGAATCAGCCCTGCTTCTTCGAGCCACGTCAACTGGTTCCACACGTCGACCAGGCGATCCTCCGGATCGTCCGCCTCCCGACCGACGGCGTCGAGGAATGCTCGGTGCAGTTCCGGTGAGGGGGACAGGACGACTTCGAGGTTCGCAAAGAGCCCCCCGGGTTCGAGGCAGTCGGCGGTCTCCCGGAACAATGCCCGCTTGCGGTCATCGTGAAGGTGATGGATCGCCATCCCGGACACGACCACGTCGAATTGCCCGAACGCGCTGACCGACTCCTTCAAGTCGCGTTCGTATACCTCGAAGCGCCCATCGCCAGCGAAGCGCGCCCGAGCCCGATCAAGCATCGGCGGGGAGTTGTCCACGAGTACGACCCGCTCGATGGTCGGCCGAGCGGAAGCCACCAGTGCACCGAGCCGGCCGTCGCCAGCGCCAAGGTCGAGAACGCTGCGCGGCTCGGCCGGTAGCGCACTCGTCAGCGCGTCCTCTCCAGCGAGCCGCGGAGGAAGGACGTCCATCCGCTCGAGGTACTCGGCTACTTGACCCTCGTCCCTCCAGCCACCTGGGCGCGGAGCGAAGCGGCCGCCGCCCGGCTGAGTTCCTCCACCCGTCATCGACGTCATCGTGCTCATCCTGTCAGCGTTCGACACCTCAAACGAAGAAAGAAAGGAAGCCCCGATGGCTTCTGGTCCTGGTGCGTGATATTCCTCGCCACGGCCCGCTCCGGCAGAAGGCCGATTGGACCCGGGACATCGTCGGCATCGGCAACTCCCTCTCGACCCTGGGAGGTGGCTACCCCCCTCCCGACCTCAGGCGTAGGGTGCCACAGCGTGACCGAGCCCCGGGCCGAGCGACCGTCCATGTCCGACTACGGCGTCGGCGGACCCGGCTGGGATGCCCTGCCTTGGTCGTGGGCGGCCGAGCGGCTGGCCGGCAACCGCAACTTCTGGGTCGTCACCGTCTCGGGCGACGGCCGCCCTCACGCCCTGCCCGTCTGGGGGGTGTGGGACGACGACGAGCACCGCTTATTCTTCTCCTGCTCCCCCAAGGCCCGCAAGGCCCGCAACCTGGCCGCCAACCCCTGCACCGTGGTGATGACCGACGACACCGTCGAGTGCCTCTCGGTGGAGGGGACGGCCGCTCCCGTGCCCCCGGGGGACAACCTGGAGCACTGGATCGACCTCTACCTGACGAAATACCGGCCGCTCTCAGCAGAGCTCAACGGCGACTTCATCCGCTCCCACGCCTGCTTCGAGGTGACGCCGGAGCGGGCCTTCGCCGTCATCGAACGGGAAGAGGAGTTCTCCACCCGCGCCACCCGCTGGGCCTGGTGAGGCCGTCGGGTACCGTCGCCGGTCATGCCCATCCACGTGGAGCAACCGGGTGACGAGCGGGTTCGGATCGTCACCATCGACCGGCCCGATCGTCGCAACGCCATCGACGCCGAGCACGTCAGCGCCCTGGGCGAGGCGGTGACGTCCAGCCCCGATGGCACCCGCGCTCTCGTCCTCCAGGGCGCCGGCGGTCACTTCTGCGCCGGGGCCGACCTCAAGGGCATCGAGGGGCCCGAGTTCGCCGTCCTCCTGCGGGGCCTGCTCCACGCCCTGCGCGACGCCCCCTTCGCCTGCATCGCCGGGATCGAGGGGGCCGCCCTCGGGGCCGGGACCCAACTGGCCGTGGCCTGCGACCTGCGCACCGCCAGCCCCGACGCCAGCCTCGGCATCCCCGCCTCCAAGCTCGGGCTGATGGTCGACCTGTGGACCGTCCAGCGGGTCGTCGCCCTGGCCGGCCAGGGCCCGGCCCGGGCCATGCTCCTGGCCGCCGAGGTCCTCACCGGCACCGACTCCCACCGCCTGGGCCTCACCCAGCGGCTGGGCGGCTCGGCCGAGGCCCGCACCTGGGCCGCCGAGATCGCCACCAAGGCACCGCTCACCATCGCCGGCCACAAGCGAATGCTGAACGCCCTCGATGCCGCCCTGCCCGACGACCCCGCCATCACCGCCGCCTTCGAGCTGGCGTGGGCCAGCGCCGACCTGGTCGAGGGCAAGGCCGCCTTCGCCGAGCGCCGCCCCCCGAACTTCCAGGGGCGCTAGTCCAGCGCCCCCCAGGCCGCAACCCTTGCGGGTTTCTGGTCGATACCGTTTGACGAACGTGTGTTCGTGGGTAGGCTGGGGGGCATGACGACGTGCGCGGTGCTCGCACAACTGAACGAGGCGGTCGACGACCTGGACCTCCCTGTGGACGGCGACGTCCTGGCCGAGGTGTTCGGGGTGCTCGATCGCCTCACAGCGAAGATCACCGCGGCGACGGGCGACTTCGATGCCGCCGAGCTGTGGGACGTCGATGGTTCGGGG
>CAZXRA010000134.1:0-3857 GCA_964643485.1 uncultured Iamiaceae bacterium
GCCAGGGTGCTGGCGCAGCGACGCGGCACGGGCCGCCTCCGACGCAGCGCGCGTAACGTTGCCCTCCGCCTCCGAGACCTTCCCGGCGAAGACGACCAGCATCAACAGCATGACGAGGGCAGGGGCGATGACCGCCATCTCGACGGCCACCGAACCCTTCTCATCGCGGAGGTCCGGGCGGTCGAGGCGGAGGCTCATCGGCCCGGCAGCGGGACGAACCGCTCGATCGGCCCGTGGCTACGGGAGGTCACCGACCACGTGAAGCCAGGGATGAGCTGAGGGGCACGGCCCTGCACCTCGGCCGTCACTTCCTCTGGCCCTCGGCTCACGGAGATGGTGACATCGCTCAGGTTCCCGGATCCGGCGAGGAAGCGTTGAGCCGCCTGCGTCCCATCCTCCTCGCTCCCGTCGGGAGCCTGGGCGGCGTCGATCGCCTCCGCCGCGGCAGCAGCGGCGACCTGCTTGCCGTGCCACCACAATCCGTACTGGACGATGAGCAGCAGCCAGAGCAGGACGGCCGGGAAGAGGATGGCGATCTGGACGGTCGTCATCCCGGCCTCGCCGTGGCACCTGCGGAGGGCCATCGGTCAGGAGGGTTGCTGGGGGTTGGGGATGTTGTCGGCGTTGCCCTTGGCGGCGGCGACGATGATCCCGAGGACGAGGATCGCTGCACCCACCAGGAGGAACGTGATGACCGCCACCTCCGTCGTGGTCATCCCGTCCTCGTTGTCGGGGGGCAACCTGAATCGCGCTCGTAGGTATTGGAAGACCAGATCGAAGTCGGGCATCAGGGACGTTCCTCCGTAAGTAGGACGAGGGGGACGGTCATGGCTGCGGACCGCCAACGGACGTGATCTGCGCGACGGCGGGGTATGCGATCCAGAGCAGGAAGCCGAAGAGCAGGACGGCGACGGGGATGGTCATCCGCTCGGTGGCGGCCTCCGCCGCCGCCTCCGTCTCGGCGACCTGGTGGCCCCGCAGGGTGTCCGCCTTCGCAGCCAACGAGCTGCGGATGCGCGCTCCGTGGGAACCGGCGAGGGACACGCTGGCGGCCAGCTCGGCCAGTTCGCTCACGTCGAGCTGTTCTGCCAGCTCAGCGAAGACGGCCCAGGGCGAGGTGCGGGTGAAGCGGGCCCGCTGCAACGCCTGACGGATGGTCCGGTAGCCCCACCCATCGCCCGCGTCTGCCGCCGCGTGCAGCGCGGTCTCGATGCCGGCGCCACCAGCGAGAAGGACCACCACCAGGTCGAGGTAGGAGGAGAGCGCGTGCCTGAAGGCGCGCCGGCGCCGTTCGGCCTCGTCGTGGAGCAGGCGGTCCGGGAGGAGGAACCCACCCACTGCCGTACCCAACGACACGAGCGCAACGAGCGCGGCCGGGGGTCCGATCCCCATCCACGTGAGGGCGAGCCCGAGGCAGTTGGGCACGATGAGGCCGGCGATGCCTCCGAGCAGCTTGTCGGTGGCGTGGCGTTCGATGCTCCGGTCCACGATGTCGAGGTCGTTGCTCCACCGGTCGACGTCCACACCGACGGCGGCCACGAGGGCGCGCGCGTGGGTGCCGAGGTGCCCGGATGGGCCAGAGATCGTGGCGGGTTCGATCATCGACCGCCCCGGCTTGGCGAGGTCTCGGAGGACGGCCTCCAGCGACCTCGGCCGCGGTGCGAGCCCACCGATTGCCAGCGCGGCGCCTGCGCCGGCGCCAGCCCCGAGGACCACGACGAGGAGGGGCGTCATGCGCCGGCTCCCGGGCTGACGGACCGAGCCGTGAAACGCTCGGGCATCTCGATGGCAGCCATGCGCGTGAGCAGCCATCCTCCGAGGAGGAACACCGCGCCGACGACGGCGAGCACCAACTGACCGGCGGGCTCGTCGTACACGTCGAGGTACCCCCGGTTCCCGATGGCGAGGAAGGCAACCGCGGCGATCACCACGCCGACGATGACCTTGGTCGCCGTCCTCACTCGGGTGCGGCCGACATCGACCCGGATGCGCATGCGCGCCTCACCGCGAGCGGCCTCCGCCAGGCGGGACAAGAGGTTCGCCAGGTCGCTCGCTTCGAGCCGCGAGGCGATGACCAACGCAGCGACCACGAGGTCTCCCGAAGGGTGCGCCAGGTCCGTTCCGAAGGCCACGAGGGCATCGGGAAGGCGTTGGTGGTCGAGCCGTCGCACGAGGGCGGCGACCTCGTCGCTGATCGGAGCTGGGGCGACGGAAGAGGTGGCGGTGATCGCCTCCTCCAAGCCCGACGCCGCCACGATGCTGTCGCGGATCATCTCGGTCCAGGAGGCGATCGCCTCGGTGCGGGCGACGGCCTCCTGGCGCGCCGCTCGCCCGCCGAGCATCGACGGAAGTGCCCAAGCGGCGATGCCCGAGAGGAGGCCACCCACGACCCACCCGGTGAAGGCCATCACGACGAGGGCGACGAGGACGGCGACCGCCAATCCCGTGAGCCCGCGGCCCGAGGGAAGGTGGAGAGCCCCGTCGGTTGCCGGCAGTGCTCTCCGACCGCGCAGGCCGGCCATCACGACGTGAACGCCGACTCCCGCCCCTGCTCCGAGGCCGACGATCAGCAACTCGGTCATCGCCACCACCCCTCGGCGGCTCCGTGGGCCAGCGGGTCGAAGCCACGCCGTTCCAGGCGTGAGGCGAGCACCGCCGAGGGTGGGGCCGCCGGTCTCGCCACGCCACGTTCGTCCGGGCGCCAGAGCTCGTTGCTGACCACTTGGCCCGCCTCCATCGTGCCGGTGACCTCCCGGACACTGGTGACCTGCCTCCGGCCGTCGACCCACCCCAGGTGGACGATGACGTCGATGGCGTTGGCAACGAGCAGGTGCGTGACCTCCGGGGCCAGACGCTCTCGGGTCATCGCCGCGTACATCGCCAGCCGGGCGAACACCCCACGGGAGGAGTCGGAGTGGACGGAGCACATCGAGCCGTCGTTGCCCTGGGACATGGCCAGGAGCATCGGCAGCACCTCGGCGCCGCGGACCTCTCCCACGATCACCCGGTCCGGATCCATGCGCAGGGCCGAGCGGACGAGCGCCGCCATCGTGAACTCGCCGGCTCCTTCCGTGTTGGCTTCCCGCGCTTCGAGCGTGGTGTGGTCAGGGTGCAGCTCCTCCACGCGCTCGAGCCCGATCTCCAGCGAGTCCTCGATGGTGATGAGCCGCTCCTCCGGCGGGATCTCGTTGATCAAGCACCTCAAGGTGGTCGTCTTGCCGGTTCCGGTGCCTCCGGCGACGATGACGTTGGCCCGGGCCAGCACGCAGGCTCGAAGGAACGACGCCAGGAGCGGGTCGCAGACACCGAGGTCGACGAGCTGGTCCAGCCGACTGATATCGAAGTCGTGGCGCCTGATGGTGATCGTGGGACGGCCCGACACCGCCATCAACGCATGCAAGCGGTCGCCGTTCGGCAGTTGGAGATCCAGCTCGGGATGGGCGTAGTCCCAGCGGCGCTCGCTCCGCCCCAGACGGCGTGCCGCGGTGGCGATGATGTCGACCAGCTCGTCGTCGGAGGCGGCGACCGACGGGCCGGGCACCTTGCCGCCGTCCCGCATGTGGAGCCACACCCGTCGGCACCCGGAGATGTGGATGTCCCGGATGGTCGGGTCATCGAGGAGCGGCTGCAACCGAGCCATCCCGAGCAGTCGATCGAGGACCGCTCGACCGATCGCAGCCCCCTCGCTGTCGCTCAGCGGTCGCTCCCCCTCGTCCAGGGCCTGTCGAGCGAGCGCCGCCAGGGCGTCAGCAACCAGCTTGGTCGCCAAGGCACGCTCGTCGTCGGGCCCGAGTCGCCGACCCCCCTCCCTCTCGCGCTGCTCGTGCGCCCTCGCGAGGGCCTCGCCGACCTCGCGG
>CAZXRA010000135.1:0-11154 GCA_964643485.1 uncultured Iamiaceae bacterium
AAGCCCCCGCCCCCGGAGGACGACCCGGAGCTGGACGGCGCCGTCGTGGTCGAGTTGAAGCTGGAGGCGTAGATCACCGGGGCGAGGACGCCGCTCGTGGCTTGGACCTCGGCCGGGGGCACCGACGAGGCGGCCATGGCCCCGTTCCAGGCGTCGACCTCGCCGAGAGCGACGGCCCACGCCGAGTACTCCCGGAGCAGCCCGTTCTGCCAGGCCCACTCCACGTGCTGGGCCTCGCTGTCGTGCAGGAAGCGCCGGAACGACTCGGTGCGCAGGGCGATGGCCGATCCCTTGGCACTGAGGCTGCGGATCAGGCGCCGGTAGGCGGCCATGGCCACGACGGCCGGGACCAGCAGGGCCAAGGCGATGGCGGCGAAAGTGGTGCGGGTGCCCCCGAAGACGTCGCTGCCCACCGACAGGACGATCACCAGGATCACCGGGGCGAAGCCGAACAGCACGGCCAGGCACCCGGTCTGCCCGGCACCCCGCCGGGGCGGGCGGCGGCGGAACGTCTGGGAACCCACGGACCAGCCGTCGATGGCCGCCCCGGCCTCCCGCCAGGCGGCGGCGAAGTCCGAGTCGTAGGAGCCCAGCTCGATCTCCTCCTTGCCCGACATGGCCCGGTTGAGGATCGGGGCCACGGTGGCGTCGGCCGTGGCCGCTCGGGGACCGGGTCGGAGGCGGACGTCGTCGCCCTCCTTCTCGATGGTGAGGATGTCGTGGGCGGCCAGCCCGGCGAACCAGGCTCCGATGGTGCGGTCGTCGATCGTCTCCCGCGCCACCACCGACGCCTGCCAGGGCTCGATCCCTCCCGGCGGCACGAAGTCGAGGCCGGCCAACTCCGCCATCTCCGTGTCGGCGACCATGCGGGCCCCCGGCACCGGCGGGGGCGGCCCGCTCGGGGGGTGGTGCGTGACGCCGAAGGTCTCCTCCCCGAAGGTGGCGAAGGCGGCTTCGGTCGCCCCGCCGCCCGCCACCTCGTTGCGGCCCATCTGGCGCGAGACGACGAAGACGACGAGGGCGCTCAACGTGCCGAGGCCGAGGACGATGCCGGCCCACGCCCAGCGGGCCGCCCCGTCCCGCTCCTCGAACGGCGGCAGGGGGGGCAGCGTTGCCGGCTGGGTGGAGAGGACCGTTCCATCGACGGTGATGCCGGCGTTCTCGTCGAGGTGGTCGAGGGCGACCGTGTACCCGTCGTCGTCCTCGGTGATCTCGCAGCGCTCGGTCGAGCCGTAGGGCCCCGTGAAGCACCGGACGTCGTCCAGGTCCGTCCCGAGGATCCGCCCCTCGGCGTTCTCGATCGGGACCGGCCACTCGGTGCCGATCAGGTTCAGGGCGAGGGTGTCGGCCACGATCGTCGCCGGCAGGACGTAGGAAATGACGTAGCGGTGGCGGCCGGTGATCTCCTCGTCCGGGTCGCCGATCTTGATCTCCGTCTCGACCCCCTGGTTCTCGACCGTGAAGGCGTCCGGGGCGGTGGGGGAGGAGACGGTGATCTCCTCCGGGGCGCCGCCCCCTGACGGGATGGTGCGGAAGATGCCATGGCGGCTCTCGCCGCCGAAGTCGTAGTCGATGACCTCGCGGACCGACACGGTGCGGTCCTCGGCGACCACGGCGGTGACGTCGTAGGCGTGGATGCGCTCCCGGCCCACGGCCGGTCCCACGCATCCGAAGGCCGTGAAGCCCCCGAGCACGACCACGGCCAGGGCCACCACGACGTGCCGGCCTCGCATGTTCAGTCGCACGTCAGTCGCCCTTGCCCAGCTTCTTCGCCTTCTGTTCCTTCTTCCACGCCCGCACGCGGTCGAAGGCCTGGCGGGAGTCGATGTCGGCCACCGAGCGGGGCGCGGGGTCGGAGAACGGGCCCGCCGCCTCCTGCCACCCGTCGGGCCGGATGGCCATGCGCTTGGCCAGGATGGCCACGAAGATCTGGGCCTTCTCCTTGCCGTAGCCGGGCAGGGCCACGAGGCGGCGGAGCAGGTCGGCCCCGTCGGCCGCCCCCTCCCAGACGTCCTCGGCCCGCCCGCCGTGGTGCTCCACCAGGTGGGCGCACATGGCCTGGGTCCGCTCGCCCATGCTCTTGGGGAAGCGGTGGAGCGCCGGTGGGCCCCGGAACACAGCGAGCAACTCGTCGGGCCCGAGGGCGGCGATGGTGGCGGCGTCGAGCTCGCCCCCCATCCGCTCGCGGAGCAGGTGGGGGCCGAGGAAGGCTTTCTCCATGGGGATCTGCTGGTCGAGCAGCATGCCGATCAGCAGGGCGAGGGGGTCGGTGACGAGGAGCTCGTCGGCGGCGTCGATGCCGGTGACGGGAAAGGTGGGTGCAGGCACCGGCCCACGGTACCGAGCGGTCCCGGGCGGCGCAGCCGACCGACCCTCGTCGCCTACGGTGGGCCGCCGATGCCCGGACGACTCCACTCGCCTCGCCCGGCCTTCCGCCCTGCGGCCCTCGTGGGCCTGGCCGTCGTCCTGGTGCTGCTGGCCGGGGGCTGCGGGTGGTGGGATGACGAGACGCCGACGGCCACGACATTGCCCGGCGAGGACCCGATCCGACGGGTTGCCGTCACCCCGACCGACCTGGGGGCCTTCGCCGTGTCGCCCGACGACCTGGCCGGTCCGGGCACGCCCCTCGGGAACGACCTGTCGGTGCCCGAGGGGGCGGTGCTGCTCGGGATCCCGTTCCCCGACCTGGAGGGGGGTGGCTTCCGGGCCCTGATGCTCGTGACGGGTGACCCCGTCGCCACCTACAACGCCATGGTCTCCCAGGCGACGGCGCGGGGCATGGAACGGGCCGGGCTCTGCCTCGGCGGTCCGCAGACCGTCCGCTGTGGGGGACGCTTCGTCGACGAGGCCGACGGGGAGAGCCTCGTCATCGAGGCCCGTCAGTCCGTCGGGGCCGCTGGCGTTGTCTCCGGGTTGGCCGTCCGCTACCGCCCTCCCGGCAGCGACGACGTCGGCTCCGACCCCAGCCCCTCCGGCGTCCCCACCGGGCCCACGGCGCCCCTCACGCCCGTCGACCTCCCCGACGAGGTGACCCCGCCGCCCGGTGAGGACGTGGGCCGTGATCTCCGTCCTGTCTCTGCGCCGATGCGGACCGTGGAGCTCGGCAGCGCCCTCGTCGGCCTCCCCGGCCCGTGCGCCTGCGGGGGTGAGGGGTGGTCGTTCGTCGTGGCCGTGGAGGGTCGGGTGCGCGACGTCATCGCCGCCTACGCCCGCCAGTTCAGCGATCTGGGCGAGCCCCCGGACGTCTCCGACGACTACCGGGGCGAGCAGACCACGTACCACCTCGTGGTGGGAGAGGGCGACCGCACCGCCGAGGTGCGCGCCGTCGCCCCCGAGGACGGCACCACCTATCTGATGGTGACCGTCACCGGCGCCTGATCGGCGGTCCTAGCGGGTCCACGGGGCGGCCACGTCGGGGTCGATGCCGTGCCGGGCCGCGGCCTTGGCCACCTGGTCGGCGTCGACCTCGCCCTCCCGGACCAGCGCCGACAGCACGGCCACGACGACGTGGCCGGCGTCGGTCTCGAAGAACTCCCGCAGCGCCTCCCGGGTGTCGGAGCGGCCGAACCCGTCGGTGCCCAGCGACGTGTAGGGGCGGGGCACCCAGCGGGCCACCTGGTCGGGGACGGCGGCCATGAAGTCGGTGACGGCGACGACCGGCCCCTGCCCCACCCCCAGGATCTGGGTGACCCGGGGCAGCCGTCGGGCCTCGGCCGGGTGCAGGCGGTTCCACCGCTCCACGGCCAGGGCCTCCTCCCGGAGCTGCTTGTAGCCGGGGGCGCTGTAGAGGTCGACACCGATGCCGTGCTGCTCGGCCAGCTCCTCCCGAGCCGCTCGGGCCGCCAGGTGGGCGGTGCCGCTGAAGAGGATCGACGCCCGCGGGGCCAGGCCCTCCGGCGCGTCGGCCCACCGGTACAGCCCCTCGACGATGCCCTCGGCCGCCCCCTCGGGCATGGCCGGCATGGGATGGTTCTCGTTGTAGAGGGTCAGGTAGTAGAAGACGTCGCGCCCGTCGGGCCCGTACATGTCGGCGATCCCGTGGCGGACCAGGGCGGCCACCTCGTAGGCGAAGGCGGGGTCGTAGGCCTGGCACACCGGCACGGTGGAGGCCAGGACGTGGCTGTGGCCGTCCTGGTGCTGGAGGCCCTCGCCCAGCAGTGTGGTGCGCCCCGCGGTGGCGCCCAGCAGGAACCCCTTGGCCCGATGGTCGGCCGCCTGCCAGATGAGGTCACCCACCCGCTGGAACCCGAACATCGAGTAGAAGATGAAGAACGGCACCATGGGCACACCCCGAGTGGCGTACGACGTCGCCGCCGCCGTCCACGAGGCCAGCGACCCGGCTTCGGTGATGCCCTCCTCCAGGAGCTGGCCGTCCTTCGTCTCGCTGTAGCTGAGCAGCAGGGCGTGGTCGACAGGCTCGTACTTCTGGCCCTGGGCGGCGTAGATGCCGAACTCCTTGAACAGCGAGTCCATGCCGAAGGTGCGGGCCTCGTCGGGGATGATCGGCACCATGCGCGGGCCGAAGCCGTCCGTGCGGGCCAGGGCCCGGAGCAGGCGGGTGAAGGCGGTGGTGGTGCTGGCCGCCTGCTTCCCGGAGCCGGCCAGCAGCTCGGTGAAGGCGTCGTCGGGCGGGAGGGTCAGCGGGTGCTTCACCCGCACCACTCGTGAGGGGAGCGACCCGCCCAGGGCCTGGCGCCGCTGCATCAGGTAGGTGTGGGCCGGGCTGCCCTCGGGGGGCCGGTAGTAGGGCGGCTCCCGGTCGTCGGCCAGGGACTCCTCGGGGATCTCGTCATGGAGGTAGAGCCGCTCCCGCAGGCTGCGGAGCTGGGTGAGGGTCATCTTCTTGATCTGGTGGGTGGCGTTGCGGGCCTCCACCCCCTCGCCCAGGGTCCAGCCCTTGATCGTCTTGGCCAGGATGACCGTCGGTGCTCCCCGCTGCTCGGTGGCGGCCCGGTAGGCGGCGTAGAGCTTCTGGTAGTCGTGGCCGCCTCGGGGGAGGGCGCGGAGCTCGTCGTCGGTGAGATCCTCGACCATGGCCCGGAGCCGGGGGTCGGGACCGAAGAAGTGGTCGCGGATGTGGGCCCCGTCGACGGTGGCGTAGCGCTGGAAGTCGCCGTCGACGGTGGAGTTCATCTTGTCGAGGAGGACACCGTCGACGTCGCGGGCCAGGAGCTCGTCCCACTTCGAGCCCCAGATGACCTTGATGACGTTCCACCCGGCACCGCGGAACACGGCCTCCAGCTCTTGGATGATCTTGCCGTTGCCCCGCACCGGGCCGTCGAGGCGCTGGAGGTTGCAGTTGACGACCCACACCAGGTTGTCGAGCTGCTCCCGCCCGGCCAGGGCGATGGCCCCGAGGGTCTCGGGCTCGTCAGTCTCGCCGTCGCCGACGAAGCACCACACCCGGGTGGCGTCGGTGGCGTCGATCTGGCGGGCGTGGAGGTAGCGGTTGAAGCGGGCCTGGTAGATCGAGGAGATGGGGGCCAGGCCCATCGACACCGTCGGGTACTCCCAGAAGTCGGGCATGAGCCGGGGGTGGGGGTAGCTCGACAGGCCGCCGCCGCCCAGCTCCCGCCGGAAGTTGTCGAGGTGGGACTCGTCCAGCCGGCCCTCCAGGTAGGCCCGGGCGTAGATGCCGGGGGCGGCGTGGCCCTGGATGTGGACGGCGTCGCCGGCCTGGCCGGCGTCCTTGCCCCGGAAGAACCAGTTGAACCCCACCTCGTAGAGCGAGGCCGAGGAGGCGTAGGTGGCCAGGTGCCCGCCGATGCCGTCGGCCGCCTTGTTGGCCTTGATCACCATGACGGCGGCGTTCCAGCGGATGAAGGCCCGGATGCGCTGCTCCAGGTCGTGGTCGCCGGGGAACCAGTAGCGCTCCCGCTGGTCGGAGGCCGGGATGGTGTTGATGTAGGGCGTCCGCACTGGGGCGGGGATGCCGAACTGGAGCTCGTGGCTGCGCTCCAACAGCTTCTGCATCAGGAACTCGGCCCGGGTCCGGCCCTTCACGCTGGCCACGGCGTCGAGCGACTCCAGCCACTCCCTCGTCTCGTCCGGGTCCGTGTCGGGGAGCTGGTCGACGAAGTCGTCGCTGATGCTCATGGGGGCCCTTTCGGGGAGGGGGTCGTCGGCGTCAGTCGTGCCCCCACTCTCGCAGCGGTACCCATCCTTCGCACTGATAGGAAGACGGGATGTCGCCGACCACCGTCTACACAGATGGGGCGTGCTCGGGGAACCCGGGGCCAGGGGGGTGGGCCTGGGCCGTGCCCGGCGGGGCCTGGGCCCGGGGCCACGACCCGGACACCACCAACCAGCGCATGGAGCTGGCCGCGGTGCTGCGGGCCACGGAGATGCTGGACGGCCCCCTCGATGTCGTCACCGACTCGACCTACGTGGCCAACTGCTTCCGGGACGGCTGGTGGAAGGGCTGGGAAGCGCGGGGGTGGCGCAACTCGGCCAAGCAGCCCGTGGCCAACCGCGACCTGTGGGAGCCCCTCATCGCCGCCCACAAGGCCGGCCGCTTCGGCGTGCCCCGCTGGGTCAAGGGGCACTCCGGCGACGCCATGAACGACCTCGTCGACCGACTGGCCGTGGCCTCGGCCGTCGGCCAGGACGACGCCCGGGGCGACGTCCCCCCCGAGGAGGACGAGTTGGGGCCGGCCGACCTGCCCCGGGGGCGGGCCGAGGCGGCGGCGGCCCGGCTGGCCGACATGGACCCGGCCCAGGTCCGGGCCGAGCGGCGGCGCCGGGACGGTCGCATCCCCGAGGGCACCCTGTGCGTCGTCGGGGGCCAGCGGGAGCTGCCCGACGATCCCGCCGCCGTGGCCGACCTGCGGCGCCGGCTGGGGGAGTGGCTGGCCGCCCTGGCCCAGATGCACCCCGACCTGGTGGTGCTCACCGGCCTGCGGGCCGGGGCCGAGGCCCTGGCTGGCGAGGCGGCCGTCGCGGCCGGTGTCGATTGGGCGGCGGTGCTGCCCTGGCCCGACCCGCAGGACACCATGCGCCGGGCCGACCGCGATCGGTTCGTGGCTCTCCGGGGTCGGGCTCCCCGGGAGATCGTGCTGGAGAAGAAGGTGCCGGCCACCCTCGACGATCGGCGCAAGGCCCTCAGCCGGCGCGACGCCTGGCTGACGGGAGCGGCCGACCTGGCCGTCGTGGTCTGGGACGGCGAGGACGACGACGCCGGCGCCTTCTCCACCCGCCTGGAACGGCGTCTGGGCGACGACGTCACCATGCTCTGGTGATCCGTCCCTTCCCCTGACATGGTCGGGGAGCGAACTTCGGACCAGTGACGACGTATGCGGCGGTCGTCGGTCCAAAGTTCGTCGTTGCTCGGGGTCGCGGGTCGGTCGACGGTGGCATGCTCGGGCCGTGACCCCATCCGCCCGCTCTCGTGTCGGCGTCGACACCGGAGGGACGTTCACCGACGTGGTGGCGGCCGACGGCACGGTGGCCAAGGTCCCGTCCACCCCGGACGATCCCGGCCGCGCCGTGCGGGCCGGCATCGCTGCTCTTCCCGGCAGCGACGGCGAGCGGCCCGGGGTGCTGGCCCACGGCACGACGGTGGCCACCAACGCCCTGCTCGAACGACGGGGGGCCCGGGTGGCGCTGGTGACCACCACGGGGTTCGCCGACGTGATCGAGATCGGCCGCCAGGACCGGCCGTCGCTCTACGACCCCTTCGCCGACCGTCCCGAGCCGGTGGTGGCCCGGCCCGATCGGCACGAGGTGGGCGGGCGCCTGACGGGGGACGGCCGGGAGCTGTCCCCCGTGGACCTCGACGGCGTCGACGCCCTCGACCTGGACGGGGCCGATGCCGTCGCCGTCTGCCTTCTCCACTCCGACCTCGACCCCGGTCACGAGCAGGCTGTGGCCGAACGGCTACGGGCCGCCGGCCACGACGTCACCTGCTCCCACGAGGTGTCGCCCCAGTTCCGGGAGTACGAGCGCACCGTCACCACCGCCGTGAACGCCTACCTGCGACCGCCGTGTCGCACCTACCTGCGAGGCCTGGCCGACGCGGCCGACGAAGTGCTGGTCATGACCTCGGCCGGCGGCCTGGTCCCCGTCGAGCGGGCGGCCGAGGTGCCGGCCGGACTCCTCCTGTCGGGCCCGGCGGGCGGGGTGGCGGCCGCCGCGGCCATCGCCGCGGCCTGCGGCTTCCCCGACGCTGTCACCTTCGACATGGGTGGCACCTCCACCGACGTGTGCCTGGTCCGTGGGGGAGAGGCCGAGCCAGCGGGGGAGAGGACGGTGGCCGGCCTGCCGGTGCGGATGCCGTCGCTCGACGTCCACACCATCGGGGCGGGCGGTGGGTCGATCGCCGCCATCGATCCGGGTGGTGCCCTCACCGTCGGGCCCCGCAGCGCCGGAGCCGTCCCCGGGCCGACCTGCTACGGGCTCGGGGGCATCGAGCCGACCGTCACCGATGCCGACCTCGTCGCCGGGCGCCTGGCTTCTGACACAGTGCTGCCCGGGCTCGGAGCTGTCGACCTCGGCGCAGCTCGAGCTGCCCTGAATCGGTCCGGCGTGACAGCCGACGGCGTCATCCGGGTGGTGGAGGCGGCCATGGAGCAGGCCATCCGCGCCGTCACCGTGGCCCGGGGGGTCGACCCTCGCGGCCTGGCCCTGGTGGCCTTCGGCGGCGCTGGCCCGCTCCACGCCTGCGGCCTGGCCGACGCCCTGGGCATGGCCACGGTGATCGTGCCTCCTCGGGCGGGGGTGCTCTCCGCCGTGGGGTTGCTCTGCGGGCCGCGCCAACACGATCTGGTGCGCACCTGGCCGATCCCGACCGATCACGGCGGCCTGGCCGATGCCCTCGTTGCCCTGGGGGCCGAGGCAGCTGCCGCCCTCGGCTCCGGTGACGAGGTCGAGGTGACGGTGGAGGTGGAGTGCCGGTACGCCGGTCAGTCCCACGAGATGCGGGTGCCGTCGGTCGAGGCTTTTCCGGCCGAGCACGAGCGCCGCAACGGCTACGCCCGGCCCGGCACCCCCATCGAGGTGGTGGCCCTGCGGGCTTCGGCCCGCCGTCCGGCTCCCCTGGCCGTCACCGACCTGCCTGCCCCCGACCGCCAGGGGGCCGTCGGCCCCGCCGTCCTGGCCGAGCCCGACTGCACCATCTATGTCGCGGCCGGCTGGCGAGCCGATCCCGGCCCTCTCGGCGCCCTGCTCCTCAGGAGGACGGCGTGAACTACTGCGTGAGGGCGATGGCAGCCAGGCAGAGGGAGGCCATGGCGGCCATGGCGGTCAGGAGGCCCAGCATGAGCGTTCGGGTCTGGGCCTGGAGTTCCTTGTGGAGCTTGGCCTCGAACTGCAGCCCGAAGTTCTCGAACTCGCGACTGAGGTACTCCTTGGTGACGATCTCGTCGGCGGTGACAAGCGGCAGCATGCTCATGAGGGTCTCGGCTCGTTCGGGTCCGATGAGGTCATGGACGGCGCCGTACAGGTCTCGGCGCCTTGGTTCATCGACGGTGGGCATGGTGGGTGGCTCCGGGTCGTCGGGGACGGGGGAGGAGCGCACGACGCCCGCTGCCGATGGCGTTGCACCGACCCTACCCACGCTCGGGGGGGTGGAGTCGTGAAAACCGATCCGGCACACCTCCAGGTGGTCATCTCCCGCCTCACCGGCATCGCCGAGGAGATGGGCGCCGTGCTGCGGCGGGGCGCCTTCAGCCCCAACATCAAGGAACGAGCGGACTGCTCGGCCGCGCTGTTCACCGCCGACGGCACCCTGCTGGTGCAGGCCGAGCACATCCCGGTGCACTTGGGGTCGATGCCGGCGTCGGTGCGCGCGGCCATCGACGCCGTGGGGCCAGATCCCGAGCCCGATGTGCAGGTGATCGTGAACGATCCCTTCGCCGGGGGCACCCACCTCAACGACGTGACCCTGGTGGCACCGTGCCATGCCACCGGCGGGCGGCTCGTGGGATGGGTGGCCAACCGGGCCCACCACGCCGACCTGGGTGGGGCCGCTCCCGGATCCCTGCCGGCCGACGCCACCGAGATCCAACAGGAGGGACTGCGGGTCCCGCCGGTGCGGTTCACGGCTGAGGTGCGGGACCTGCTGGTCGCCTCGTCGCGGACGCCGGACGAGCGGCGGGGTGACATCGACGCCCAGGTGGGGGCGAACGTCGTCGGGGTGGCCCGGCTGGCCGAGCTGGCCGACGAGCCCCTCGACGAGGTGGTGGCCTACGGCGAGCGGCGCATGCGGGCCGCTATTGCTGCCCTGCCCGACGGGGAGTGGACGGCGACCGACGTCCTCGACTCGACCGGGGCCGGACCCGATCAGCGGGAGCCGGCGACGATTCGGGTGGCCGTCCGCGTCGCCGGGGACCGCATCACCTTCGACTTCACCGGCAGCGATCCCCAGAGCCGGGGCAACCTCAACGCCGTCGAGGCGGTGACGGTGAGCGCGGCTGTGTTCGCCCTCCGCTCGGCCATCGACCCCACGGTCCCCGCCAACGGCGGCGGCCTCCGGGCCGTAGAGGTGATCGCCCCGCCGGGCACGGTGGTGGCGGCCCGGTTCCCGGCCGCGGTCGGGGCCGGCAACGTGGAGGTGAGCCAGCGGGTGGCCGACGTGTGCCTGGCCGCCCTGGCCGGCGCGGCGCCCGACCGGGTGGGTGCCGCCTCCCAGGGGACGATGAACAATGTCCTCATCGGCGGGGTCGGCTGGGTGTACTACGAGACCATCGCTGGCGGTCAGGGCGGGCGCCCCGGTCGCCCCGGCATGAGCGGGGTCCACACCGCCATGACCAACACGAAGAACACGCCTGTGGAGGCCTTGGAGCGGTCGTTCCCGATGCGGGTTCGTCGCTACAGCATCCGCGAGGGGAGCGGCGGTGCGGGTTCGGCCCTGGGCGGGGACGGCATCGAGCGCGACCTGGAGATGCTCGAGGACGTGACGGCGAGCCTGATCACGGAACGTCGGGTGTCGCAGCCCTGTGGTCTTGCTGGTGGTGAGGCGGGAGCGAGCGGCGAGAACTGGCTCTTCCCGAGAGGCGACGAGGACCGGGCCGAACCCCTCCCCGACAAGTGCACGATCCGGGTTTCGGCCGGCGACGTCCTCCGCATGCTGACCCCCGGCGGCGGTGGTTGGGGTATGCCGGGCTCGAAGCTCTCGGCTTCAGCTGCGGGCGAGGGCGAGTAGTAGCCCCGCTTCCT
>CAZXRA010000136.1:0-2675 GCA_964643485.1 uncultured Iamiaceae bacterium
TAGCCGTAGCCGTCGCCCCACGTGCGCAGTGACGCCCCCGAGCGTTGGAGGGCGAGGAGGGCGGAGTCGGACCACGGCCCGATCCCACTGGTGGTGACGTAGGCATCGGCCAGCTCGTCGCAGGCCCGCACCCGGGCCGGCTCGTCGTTGCACCAGCACCCCCGGCCCCGCCCGGCCCACACCGTCTCCCCCAGAGCGGGGATGTTGATGACCCCGACAGCGATGCCGTGCTCGTCCTCCAGGGCCAGGAGGTTGCTGTACAGGGGCACGCCGTGGGTGAAGGCCTTGGTCCCGTCGATGGGATCGAGGATCCAGCGCCGGCCGCTGGTGCCCGGGGTCTCGGGCTCTTCCTCGCCGAGCACACCGTCATCGGGGTGACGAACGGCCAGCTCGGTCCGGATGAGGCGCTCGGCCTCGCGATCGGCCTGGGTGACGGGCGTGCCGTCACCCTTGCGGTCGACGGTCAGGGCCTCGGTCCGGAACCAGCGGAGCGTCACCTCCCCGGCCCTGCGGGCCAGCTCGACGGCCTCGGTCACCAGATCGGGATCGACGGCGGGGGCTGAGGAGGGGGACGCGGCGGTCATGGCCGCATCATCGCATCCACCCTCGGACGGCGGTCAACAGGGGGTCAGGCCCCCACGACCTGGGAGTACTCGGCACTCACGCGCATCATGTTGAGCATGTTGACATTGCTGTGCGGGCTCCACGTGGTGATGTCGTCCGCCGTCGGCATGCGCCGGAGCATGCACCCGTAGCTGCCGATGATGTGGACCGCCCGCTGGGTCTGGGCGCGGTACTCATCCGACTCGCTGAACTGGATCATCACCCAGCCGCGGGTCGAGCCGCTGGCCAGCTTGCTGGTCCAGAACGCCATGCCCGAGGCGTCCGGGCCCCGCCCCAGGACGTTGCGGTAGATGCGATCGACGAACGCCTCGTCGGAGAGGCTGCCGTAGCGGGTGGTGAACTCCCCCGACCCGGTGAAGAACTCCGAGATGCGCACCAGCGACAGGCCTTCCCGCCGGCGCCCGACCCAGTAGGAGAAGCCCTCCTGGTCCGGGCGGCGGAGGAAGAAGGCTTGGTAGAGGCGGGTGACGGAGTGGGTGCGGCTGTCGCACTCGGCGCCGGCGAGGAAGTAGGCCAGGAGCCGCTGGGGTGTCCAGGCCCCGCTGTCGAGCTGGCCGGCCCAGTACGACAGGTCGGCGGCGGTGGGCGCCCGCCCCAGGAAGTCCTGGTACTGGCGGTACACGAAGTCCCGGGCGTTGTCCCACGGGACGAACGTCTCCGGCGACACCGAGGAGGCTTCCCGGGCCGGTTCGGCCGCGTTCAACGAGTACTGGGGGTTCACGGCGGCGGCATCCCACAGGCTTGCGGCGGGCTTGCGGATCTCGAAATGCAGGTGCGAGGCCACACCTTCGGCGTTACCACTGTCGCCCATGTAGGCGATGTGTTCGCCGCGCTCGACGCGAACACCTCGGGCTGCAGCCTCCCTACCTGCGAACTGTCGCAGTCGCGGCCCCCATACGAACTCGGGACGGTTCTGGTTGTTGTTTACAGGCGAGACGTTGGGCGTGTCGTTGTTTATGTGGAGATAGCAGTAGAACCAGCCATCGTCACCTCGAATGTACAGGGAGTTGCCCGAAGGCTGGGCACGGTGGCGGAACTCCACGACGGTGCCGCTAACACAGGCCAGTAGCTTGGTCATGCGGGGGCCCATGAGATCCTGGCCCTGGTGCCGGCGTGAGCAAGCTGTGCCTCGGCAGGCATTGTAAGTATCGGTCCAGGTTGAGCTGTTGTTGGGTAGGCCCAGCACCGGAAACATGATCCGCCGGTCCGGGCTTTCGGTCAGGGTTTCGTTGAAGCTGCGTTGCGTGCCCGCGGCGCGGGGTTGGGAGCCCTCGTCGTGCAGAGGTTCGACCATCAGGCCGCCGGCGGGTGAGGAGTGGAGGGCGCGGGGCAGGGGACTGAGCAAGGTGGCTCCGCCGATCGCGGCACCGCCGATCAGCATCTGGCGCCGGCTGAGTGACCGGTCGGAGGGGGGGCAGCAGGGGCAGTCGGGCATGGCGCCAGGCCTCGCGGGGACGGGGAAGAGGAGGAGTGACGCGGGGTGTCCGGGCCCGAGGCCGCGGGCGTCACCGATGTGACGGTTAGGTTACGACTGTTGGCGGCGGCAGCGAAGTCACCCCGTCCCATCGGCGCGAGAGGCCCGGTTCCGAAGGCGTTCTCACTCGTTCTCATCTGGGTCGGCTCCGATAGGGTGCCCCGGTGCCCTCGCCGCCCCGGACCGTCGCCGACCTCGACAGCGAGGTCGGCACCCGGGTCCATGCGTCGGGCCAGCGCTACACGACCAACCGTCAGGCCGTCGTGCGCATCCTGGCCGAGGCCGATCGGCCGCTCACCACGGCCGAGGTGGTCACGGCCGGGACGGGCCTGGCCCAGAGCTCGGTGTACCGCAACCTCAGCGTGCTGGAGACGGCGGGGGTCGTGCGCCGCATCGCCGGTGGCGACGAGTTCACCCGCTTCGAGCTGGCCGAGGACCTGGCCGGCCACCATCACCACCTGATCTGCCTGGAGTGCGGTGCGGTGGCCGACTTCACCGTGCCCGCCGCCGTGGAGGAGGCCCTCGAGACGGCCCTGGCCCGCGTGGCTCGGGCCCAGGGCTTCTCCGGTGAGCACCA
>CAZXRA010000137.1:0-2717 GCA_964643485.1 uncultured Iamiaceae bacterium
CGGTGATGCCGTGGTCGGCCGAGGTGCTAGTGTCGCGTGTCAGGAGTTGTTGGACGGGGCTGTGCCTTGCCCCAGACCTCGTCTGCGGTCTTGGTCCAGACGAAGGGGTGGCAGCGTTCGTTCCAGCCGTCGATGAAGTTCTCGATGGCGGTGATGAGGTCCTTGACCGAGGTGAAGGTGCCGCGGCGGATGGCCTGGCGGGTGATGATCCCGAAGAAGATCTCGACCAGGTTCAGCCAAGAGCCCGAGGTCGGGGTGAAGTGCATGGTGACCCGCGGGTTGCGGGCCAGCCAGGCGTTGACCTTCGGGTGCTTGTGGGTGGCGTAGTTGTCGGCCACGACGTGCAGGCGCACCCGCGGGTAGGCCTTGGCGACCTGTTTGAGGAAGGCCAGGAACTCGGTGTGGGTGTGCCGGTCGTGGCAGGCGTCGGTGACCCGCCCGGTGGCCACCTCCAGGGCCGCGAACAAGGTGGTGGTGCCGTTGCGCTTGTAGTCGTGGGTCTGCTTCTCCGGCAGGCCGGGACGCAGCGGCAGGATCGGCGCGGTCCGGTCCAGGGCCTGGACTTGGCTTTTCTCGTCCACGCAGACCACCACGGCCTTCTCCGGCGGGTTCAGGTACAGCCCGACCACGTCGCGGATCTTGGCCTCCAGCTCGGGGTCGGTGGAGAACTTGAACGTCTCGGTCCGCCACGGCTGCAGGTCCCACTTGCGCCAGATCCGGGCCACCGTGGCGAAGGAGACGCCCAGCTCCTCGCCCAGCAGCCGCGCCGACCAGTGCGTGACCGCCAGCCGCTCCGGTGGCGGGGCCAAGGTGGCCACCACGACCGCGATCTCGTCGTGCACCGGCGGCCGTCCGGAGCGGGCCAGGTCGCCCAGGGCGGGCACCCCGCCGGCGTGGTACCGGTTCCGCCAGGCCAGCACCGTCGGGCGGGACACCCCCACCCGGCGGGCGATCTCCGCGTTCGGCACCCCCTCGGCGGCCAGCAGCACGATCCGGGCCCGCTGGGCCAGACCCGCCGGCCCGGACGAGGACCGCGTCATCGCGACCAGCGCGTCCCGATCCCCGGCACGAAGCGCCAACGGCGCGGCAACGGACATCCCTCATTGTCCCGAACTCACACCGCAAAGTCACTTACGACACGCGACACTAGGTCCGACCACACCGTGGTGCTTCTCGATTTCGGATCGGATCGACGCCCAGCCGAGGCGCTCGAGCAGCGGGCCCGTCACTCACGGAACATCCGGATCTTGCCGCGAGGAGGACGGCTACGCTCGCCCGGATCTGGTTCCCCTCTGTGTCAAGGGCGCGGTCTCGTTGCCTTGGAGTGTGCGCTCTGATCCGGGCCCGCAACGAACCCGTCGAGCGAGGTCGTGATGTGGACTCCCAGCTTGCTCATGTCAGCACGGACTGCGCATCGGCCGGTAACTCATCGCAGCGGCGTACCGACAGCCCAGATCAGTCGTTGGGTCGGCGAGCCAGCTTGACCTCGCGTGCAACTGCCCACGCGTCCGCCACGGGACCTACGTGGCCGAGCTTGTCGGGGTTGACCACCGAGCGGATCGTCTGGATCCGCCCGCTGAGCACGTCGAGCGTCATCGTGGTGACCACCTTGCCGTCCCGATCGCGAAGGATCGCGCCTGGCTGGCCGTTCAGCTCGCGTGGCTCCACTCTCGCGTCGATCCGGGCGAGCAATGGGAAGATCGAGGCGAGCACGCGGGCCACGTTGTCGGCACCGATCACGCTCCGGGCGAGCGCAGGCGCCTTGCCTCCTCCATCCCCGACCATCTGGACGTCGGCAGCGAGCAACTCCCTCAGTCCGTCGACGTCGCCGTCCCGGAGCGCATCGAAGAAGCGCTCCGCCAGCTCCTCGCGTTCCCGGCGGTCCGCCTCGAACCGAGGGCGCCCGACGTCCATGTGGCGTCGCGCGCGGACCGCGAGCTGGCGGCACGCCGCCTCCGAACGCCCAACGGCAGCTGCGACCTCCGGAAAGCCGAAGCCGAACACCTCCCGCAGCACGAAGACCGCTCGTTCGAGCGGGCTGAGCCGCTCGAGCAGCAACAGCGCCGCCATCGACACCGAGTCCGCCAGCTCCGCCGACCGCGCCGGATCCTCATAGGGGTCGGTGAGCAGCGGTTCGGGGAACCACTGCCCGACGTACTCCTCCCGCCGCACCCGCGCCGATCGCAGCACGTCGATCGAGACCCGCGTGACCACGGCCGAGAGAAACGCCTTGGTCGACGTGGGCTGTGTCGGGGAGGACTCGTAGCGCAGCCAGGTCTCCTGGACCGCGTCCTCTGCCTCGGCCACGCTGCCCAGGATCCGGTAGGCGATCGCGAACAGGAGCGGCCGCAGCTCCTCGAACTCCTCGCCGCGGGTCATGTGAGCTCTTCTTTGAAACCCTGCCGCCACGAGGGGTAGCGCAGCTCCCAGCCGAGCTCCCGCTTGGCCTTGGCGTTGGAGAAGCCACGCCCCTCGGTCATCATGCCCACCACCATCTCACCGGCCAGCAGCCGAACCAGCCACGCAGGGACCCGCCGCGGCGGTTTGGCCCCGGCGCACTCGGCGAGATACGGCAGCCACGCACCGACCGGTGCCGGCTCGTCATCGACGATGTTGAAAACGCCCTTTGCCTGCTGCTCCACCGCCAGGACGGTTGCGCTGGCCGCGTCGTCGACATGCACCCACGAGAAGTAGCCGGTGCCGCCGCCGACGAGCGG
>CAZXRA010000138.1:0-3683 GCA_964643485.1 uncultured Iamiaceae bacterium
CCATGTTGATGCCCCGCAAGGTCAAGCACCGCAAGACCCACCGCGGCCGCACCGGCGGCCCGGCCAAGGGCGGCACCGCCGTCACCTTCGGCGACTACGGCATCCAGGCCCTCGAGCCCGGGTGGATCACGGCTCGTCAGATCGAGGCCGCCCGTATCGCCATGACCCGCCACATCAAGCGGGGCGGCAAGGTCTGGATCAACGTCTTTCCCGACAAGCCCGTCACCGAGAAGCCGGCCGAGACCCGCATGGGCTCGGGCAAGGGCAACCCGGAGCGCTGGGTGGCCGTCGTGAAGCCGGGCCGGATCCTCTTCGAACTCAGCTACCACGATCCCGAGGTGGCCAAGGCGGCCATCGAGCGGGCCATCCAGAAGCTGCCCATCCGGGCCAAGTTCGTGCCCCGGGAGGTGGAGTTCTGATGGCCAAGGCCGACATCGCCGAGATCGACGACGCCGGGCTGGAGCAGCGCCTGGTGGAGACCCGCGAGGAGCTCTTCAACCTGCGCTTCCGCTTCGCCACCGGCCAGCTCGACAACGGCGCCGCCATCCGGGCCGCCCGCCGCGAGGTGGCCCGCATCCTGACCGAGCTGCGCCGGCGTGAGATCGCCGAGGCCGAAGCCCAGAGCGAGGAGACCCGCTGATGAGCGAGACCGAAGCAACGTCCACCGACGTGACCCGCCCCAATCGCCGCAAGGTGCGGGAGGGCATCGTCACCTCCGCCTCCATGGACAAGACCGCCGTGGTCACCGTCACCTCGCGCCAGCGTCACCGCCTCTACGGCAAGACCGTGCAGCGCAGCACCAAGCTCTACACCCACGACGAGGAGAACGTCCTCAAGGTGGGCGACCGGGTGCGCATCCAGGAGACCCGCCCCCTGTCGAAGCAGAAGCGCTGGCGCCTCGTCGAAGTGCTGGAGCAGGCACGGTGAGCCGCAGGCGAACCAACGACACGGCGATCCGCAGGATCATGGAGCGAGCCCTCGCTGCCGATCTGGTCGGTCGCGCCCGAGCTGTGGAGGGCGAAGCGCCATGATCCAACAGGAATCACGACTGCGAGTCGCCGACAACAGCGGCGCGAAGGAGGTGCTCTGCATCAAGGTGCTGGGTGGCTCCAAGCGGCGCTACGCCTCCATCGGCGACATCTTCGTGGCCACCGTCAAGGACGCCATCCCCGGCGCCCAGGTCCGCAAGGGCGACGTCGTCAGGTGCGTCGTCGTGCGGGTCAAGAAGGAGAAGCGCCGTCCGGACGGCTCCTACATCCGCTTCGACGAGAACGCCGCCGTTCTCATCAACGACCAGCAGCAGCCCCGGGGCACCCGCATCTTCGGGCCGGTGGGCCGGGAGCTGCGCGACAAGCGCTTCATGCGCATCGTCTCCCTGGCGCCGGAGGTCCTGTGATGGCAGGCATCAAGCTCAAGAAGGGCGACCGCGTCCGCGTCCTCACCGGCAAGGACCGGGGCAAGGAGGGCGAGATCATGAAGGTTCTCCCCCGGGAGAACAAGGTGATCGTCGACGGTGTGAACGTGGCCAAGAAGCACCAGAAGGCCAAGACGGCCACCAGCCAGGGCGGCATCATCGACAAGGACATGCCCATCCCGGTGCCCAACGTCGCCCTGCTCAGCCCGGGCGACGGCAAGCCCACCAAGGTCGGCTACAAGGTCCTGGAGGACGGCTCCAAGATCCGCATCTGCCGGCGGACGGGAGCGGAGATCTGATGAGCACCGCAACGCGAGAGACCCCGCGCCTCAAGGGGCGCTACAACGACGAGATCCGCCGCCGGCTCCAGGACGAGCTGGGCCTCAGCAACATCATGGAGGTCCCGCGCTTCGAGAAGATCGTGGTGAACATGGGCGTGGGCGACGCCGTCGGCCAGCCCTCCCTCCTCGACGGGGCCGTCGAGGATCTCACCGTGATCACCGGCCAGAAGCCGGCCGTCACCCGGGCCAAGAAGTCGATCGCCGGCTTCAAGCTCCGGGAGGGCAACGCCATCGGGGCCAAGGTCACCCTCCGCGGCGACCGCATGTGGGAGTTCTTCGACCGGCTCGTGAGCCTGGCCATCCCCCGCATCCGCGACTTCCGGGGCCTCAACCCCCGTTCGTTCGACGGCAACGGCAACTACACGTTCGGCGTCAACGAACAACTCATCTTCCCCGAGGTCGACTACGACAAGGTCGACGCCACCCGGGGCATGGACATCACCATCGTGACCACGGCTCGCACCGACTCCGAGGGCAAGGCACTGCTCGCCGCCTTCGGCTTCCCGTTCAAGCGTGAGGGGCAGTAATGGCCAAGAAAGCGCTCATCAACAAGGCGAACAAGACGCCCAAGTTCAAGGTCCGGGCCTACACCCGGTGCCAGCGATGCGGGCGGCCCCACTCGGTGTACCGCAAGTTCAAGCTGTGCCGTGTCTGTCTCCGCGAGATGGCCCACGCCGGAGAGATCCCCGGTGTGACCAAGGCGAGCTGGTGAAGGAGGCGCAGAACCGATGACGATGACCGACCCCATCGCCGACATGCTCACCCGCATCCGCAACGCCAACGTGGCGATGCACGACGAGGTGCGCATGCCCAGCTCCAAGCAGAAGGAGGCCCTGGCGGCCATCCTCCAGAAGGAGGGCTACATCGACGCCTTCCGGATCGAGGACAACGCCGATCGCCCGGGCTCCACCCTGCACATCACCATGCGCTACTCGCCCGAGCGGGCCCGGACCATCTCCGGCATCCAGCGCGTCTCCAAGCCCGGCCTGCGGGTCTACCGCAAGTCCAAGGAGATCCCCCGCGTCCTCGGCGGCCTGGGCGTGGCCGTCGTCTCGACCAGCCAGGGGCTGCTCACCGACCGCGAGGCGCGCAAGCGCCACGTGGGCGGCGAGATCCTCTGCTTCGTGTGGTGATCACATGTCCCGCGTAGGCAAAGCCCCCATCTCCGTCCCCTCCGGCGTCGACGTCGCCATCGCCGGGCGGACCGTCACGGTCAAGGGCCCCAAGGGCTCCCTGGCCCGCGACCTGCCCGGCACCGTCACCATCCGCCAGGACGGCGACACCCTGCTGGTGGAGCGGCCCGACGACCAGCGCCAGACCCGGGCCATGCACGGCCTGGTGCGCTCCCTCGTCAACAACATGGTGATCGGCGTCAGCCAGGAGTTCACCAAGGAGCTGGAGATCATCGGCACCGGCTACCGGGCCAACCTCCAGGGCTCCACCTTGGACCTGTCCCTCGGCTTCAGCCACCCCGTGAAGGTCGACGCCCCCACGGGCATCACCTTCGAGGTGCCGGCCCCCACCCGCATCGTCGTGCGGGGTGTCGACAAGGAACAGGTCGGCCAGGTGGCCGCCGACATCCGGGCCATCCGCAAGCCCGAGCCCTACAAGGGCAAGGGCGTCCGGTACGTCGACGAGCACGTCGTCCGCAAGGCCGGCAAGACCGCGAAGTAGGACTTTCCATGAGCGATCCCGCCCAGCAGAAGCGCAACGCCCGCATCCGCCGCCACCGGCGCGTGCGCAAGAAGGTCAAGGGCACGGCCGAGCGGCCCCGCCTGGCCGTCTTCCGCTCGAACAAGCACATCTCGGCCCAGGTCATCGACGACCGCGCCGGCGTCACCGTGGCGGCGGCCTCGACGCACGAGGCTGCCCTGCGCGACGGCTCGTCCAACAGGGACGCAGCCGCCAAGGTCGGCAAGCTCCTCGCC
>CAZXRA010000139.1:0-7511 GCA_964643485.1 uncultured Iamiaceae bacterium
GATCACCGACCAGGTCGACCTCTTTCCCGGGCGCCGGGGCGCCGGCAAGATCTTCTACAACCAGGTGCGGCTTTCGGGCCGGGTCCCGCAGGTGTGCTGCCTGTTCGGCCCCTCCGCCGCCGGCGGCGCCTACATCCCCAGCTTCTGCGACGTGGTCTTCATGGTCGAGGGCAACGCCTCCATGTACCTGGGATCGCCCCGCATGGCCGAGAAGGTCATCGGCGAGCACACCACGCTCGAGGAGATGGGCGGGGCTCGGATGCACGCCAGCGTGTCGGGCTGCGGCGATGCCCTGGCCCACGACGACGAGGACGCGCTGGACCAGGCCCGGGCCTGGTTCTCGTACTTCCCGCAGACCTGGCGCGACCAGCCGCCTCGCTACGAGCCGGTGCCGCCGGCCCACGACCTGGCCGACGACGTCGTGCCGGTCGAGGAGGCGGTGGCCTTCGACATGCACGCCTTCATCGACGGGCTCGTCGATGCCGAGTCGTTCTTCGAGTACAAGCCGCTCTTCGCCCAGGAGCTGATCTGCGGGCTCGGCCGCATCGCCGGTCGTCCGGTCGGCGTCGTGGCCAACAACCCGTCCCACCTCGGCGGCGTGCTGTTCGTCGACTCGGCCGACAAGGCGTCCCGCTTCGTGTGGCTGTGCGACGCGTTCAACATCCCGCTGCTCTTCCTGGCCGACGTGCCCGGGTTCATGATCGGCACCCAGGTCGAGCGCCAGGGGATCATCCGCCACGGCGCCAAGATGGTCACCGCCATCTCCGAGGCCACCGTCCCGAAGCTGTGCGTGGTGCTCCGCAAGGCCTACGGCGCCGGCCTCTACGCCATGGCCGGACCGGCCTTCGAGCCCGAGGCCACCCTGGCCCTGCCCACGGCCAAGATCGCCGTGATGGGGCCGGAGGCCGCGGTCAACGCTGTGTTCGCCAACAAGATCGCCGCCATCGAGGACGAGGGCGAGCGCGAGGCCTTCGTGGACGAGCAGCGGATCATCTACGAGGCCGACGTCGACCTGCTCCGCCTGGCCTCCGAACTCGTCGTCGACGCCGTGATCGAACCCGAGGCCCTGCGGGACGAGCTGGTCCGCCGCCTGGAGCGGGCCGCCGGCAAGGACCGGCACTTCTCCACGCGCCGCCACGGCGTGCCCCCGGTCTGATGGCCGGAGCCCTGCCCGCGGCGGTGACGATCCGCGACGTCGGGCCGCGCGACGGTCTGCAGCCCGAGGAGCCGGTCCCTGTCGAGGAGCGCATCCGCCTGGTCGAGGCCCTGGTCGATGCCGGCCTGCGTCGCGTCGAGGTGGCGGCCTTCGTGTCGCCCAAGGCGGTCCCGGCCATGGCCGGCGCGGCCGAGGTGGTCACCGGCCTCGGGCGGCGGCCTGGGGTCACCTACGCCGCCCTCGTGCCCAATGCCCGGGGGGCGGAGATGGCCCTGGCCACGGAGCGGGTCGACGAGCTGACCGTCACCATCTCGGCCTCGGAGACCTACAACCAGCGCAACGTCCGCATGAGCGCCGACGAGTCGGTGGTCGCCATCGAGGCCATCGTCGGTCTGGCCCGGCAGGCCGGGCCCCGCCACGGCACCCTCGACGGGGTCCCGGTCGACGGCGTGCCCGTCGATGCCGTGATCTCCTGTGCCTTCGGCTCGCCCTACGAGGGGGAGATCCTGCCCGCCGACGTGGTGGCCCTGGCTCGCCGCCTGGCCGGGGCCGGCGTGGCCGCCCTCACCTTCGCCGACACCACGGGGATGGCCACGCCCCGACGCATCGCTGATCTCGTGGTCGCCCTCGACGGGGCGCTCTCGCTCGACGGGGGTCATCTCGTCCACGGCGGCACCGCCCTCGCCGACCTGGGTGGCATCGGCCTGCACCTGCACGACACGCGGGGCACAGCCCTGGTGAACGCCTATGCCGCCCTGGCCCTCGGCGTCACCCGCTTCGACACCGCCGTCGGCGGCCTGGGCGGCTCGCCCTTCGCCCACGGGGCCGGGGGCAACCTGGCCACCGAAGAGTTGGTGGCCCTGCTCGACGACCTGGGCGTCGCCACCGGCATCGACGTCGACCGCCTCGTCGACACCGCGCTCTTGGTCGAGGGCCTGGTGGGCCGGCCGGTGCCGTCAGGCGTGGCCCACGCCGGGCCCCGTACCCGCCTCTCGTCGTCGTCCTGACGGGGGTCAGCGGGGCCCCGGAGCGACTCAGGGCATCGGCGGCGGAGCGAGCCTTCCAGCGAGGACTGGTCCCGCCCACCGTTCTCGGGGCAGGGTGTCGCCGTGCCGTGGTGCCAGGCCTGTGACCGGTTCTACAACCCCAACTCCCTCGCGCCCGACGGCACCTGCCGAGAGTGCGGGGCCTTCATCGCCAGCCCCGACGACGAGCCGGAGGGGAACGCCCCGTCCCGGGCGCCCTGGCACTTCGTCCTGCTCCTCGTGGCCCTGGTCGTCTACCTCGGTTGGCGTCTGATTCAGGGCATCGCCTGGGTCGTGGGCCGTTTCTGAGCAGGGCCCGATCGGGTTCGGAGGAGGAGGCCCTCACCGCTAAGGTGGCCGACCCACGGGCTGTGGCGCAGCTTGGTTAGCGCGCTTGACTGGGGGTCAAGAGGTCGGGAGTTCGAATCTCCCCAGCCCGACCACCAAACGCAGTTCAGAGCCCCGTCCCGGCGGGGCTCTTCTGCTGTCCGGGACCGGTGGCCGCTACCGAATCGCCATCGGAGGCACGGCTCGCCCACCTCTCGACGTGTCCTCGTGGTCGAGGCGGGTGTGATGGTGAGCTGGCCGGTGGAAGCTCGGCATGGGGTGAGATCGGTTGTGTAGCCTTCTACACATGGCCACGAACCTGGCGCTGGACGACGACCTCCTCGAGCGTGCTCTCGTCATCGGGGGGGAGCGGTCGAAGAAGGCGACCGTGACGATGGCTCTGCGGGAGTACATCGCTCGCCGAGAGCGGGCCTCGCTCGTGGATCTGTTCGGGGCGCTGGAGTGGGACGGCGCCTTCGATCACAAGGCCGAGCGCTCACGCTGAGCGCCTCGCTCGTGCTCTTCGTCGACACCAGCGTCTGGTCCCTGGCCTTCCGCCGCGACCAACCAGATGGCACGGTCCAGGTCGAGCGCCTGCGCCGGGCGTTGGAGGACCACGAGGACATCGTCACCACGGGACTGGTGGTGCAGGAGGTTCTCCAGGGCCTCCGGGGACCAAAGCACCGAACGGCTCTCCTCGCCGGCCTCAGCGCCGTTCCCCTGCTCGTGCCCGAGCGTGACGACCACATCGCGGCGGCCGACATCCGCACGGACTGTCGGCGCCGGGGCATCCAGGTCGGCACCATCGATGCCCTCCTCGCCGCCCTGTGTGTGCGGCACGAACTGGTGATGCTGAGCACCGACCGAGACTTCACGCACATGGCGAAGGTCGTGCCCCTCACGGTGTGGGCAGATTCGGGAACCGACGTCTCGTGATCAGCCCCTGCGGGGGTGGACGGCGGAGTCCAGCCCGTCAGAGGCGGCTGGCTCATGGCCGGAGGTGGCGACGGATCGGACCCAGGCGTGGTCCGCCTTGCCCGAGGGCAGGCGGCGCACAGCGGGCACGGTGACGATCCGGCGCGGCACCTTGAAGGCGGCCAGGTGGTCGCGGCAGTGGGCGTCCAGGTCGTCCCGGTCGACGTCGACACCGGGCCGGGGGGCGACCACGGCGGTGACCCGCTCGCCCCACAGGTCGTCGGGCACCCCGGCGACGGCCGCGTCGAACACGGCGGGGTGGGCCTTCAACACCGCCTCCACCTCGTCGGGAAAGACCTTCTCGCCTCCCGTGTTGATCGAGCTCGCCCCCCGGCCGAGGAGGGTGACGGTGCCGTCGTCCTCGATCCGCCCCAGGTCGCCGGGGACGGCCCAGCGCACCCCGTCGATCACCGGGAAGGTCTCGGCCGTGCGCACCGGGTCGTTGCGGTAACCGAGGGGGATGTGACCCCGGCGGGCGATGAGGCCGATGCGGCCGGTATCGATGCCGGGCACCAACGGGGAGCCCTCGTCGTCGAGCACAGCGGTGTGGGGACCGAGCGGGAAGCGGGTGCGGGTGGCGGGCGGCCGGCCCGGCCACCACACCGCGTTGCCCTGGCCACCGGTCTCCGAGGTGCCGTACCCATCGACGATGGCGGCCCACGGCAGGTGGGCGCTCAGCTCATCGCGCACGGCGGGGGAGAGGACGGCGCCGCCCGAGACCACGGCCACCAGCGACCCCAGGTCCCACCGATCGGGCTGGTGGGCCAGGGCGTCGGCCAAGGGACGGCCGAAGGCGTCGCCCACGATGACCACCAGGGTGGCGCCGGTCGCGGCCGCGTGGTCCCAGACCTGGTCGGGGTCGAAGGTGGAGTCGGGGATGGTGAGGACGGTGCCCCCGCCCAGCAGCGTGGCCAGGGCCACCCACTGGGCCGTCCCGTGGATCAGTGGCGACGCCGGCAGGCAGCGGGTGCGCCCGGCTGCGGCCCGGGCCACCATCGCAGCCGGGGAGGCCGGGGGCGGAGGACCGCTCCCGGCGTCGACGGCGGCCCCCGACCCGGCGCCGAGGGCGGCCACGACGATGTCCTCGTGGCGCCACTCGACGCCCTTGGGCATGCCCGTGGTGCCGCCGGTGTAGAGCAGGTACAGGTCGTCCCCGCTGCGCCCGTCATGCGCGGGACGGATCGGGGACGACGCAGCCAGCCTGCGCTCGTGGGCGTCGCCCCGGCCCACGAGGGGGGTGACGCGGTCGCCGACGGCCCGCCGCTCCACCACGGCCGGCTCCACCGCTGCCCCCAGGTCGGGGCCGTGGAGCACCACGCGGGGCTGGGCGTCGGCGAACAGATAGGTCATCTCCGCCGCCGTGTAGCGGTAGTTGACGTTGAAAGGGACGGCCCCGAGCTTGTACGCGCCGAGCAGGCACTCCAGGTGCTCGTGGCCGTTCCGGAGGGCCAGGGCCACCCGGTCGCCGTGACCCACCCCATGGGTGGCCAGCACGTGGGCCAGGCGGTTGGCCCGCTCGTCGAGCTGGGTGTAGGTGAGGCGCACCCCGGGGGAGACCACCGCCTCGCGAGCGCCGACCCGATCGACCACCGCCTCGAAGAGGTCAGCCAGGTTCCACGTCCCGGCCATGGGCCGAGACGGTAGTGAGGGCTTGTCCCCCCTGGGGAATCCGCCTATTCGTAGTAGCGGAAGATGATGTTGGCCACGCACGAGGGCTTGGGGGCGCCCTCGACCTCGAAGGTAAAGGTCATCGACACTTGGGCCCCACCGGCGATGTCCTCCACGCCGTCGAGGGTGGCGCCGAGGCGCAGCTTGGCCCCCACGGGCACGGGCGACGGGAAGCGCACCTTGTCGCACCCGTAGTTGACGCCCATGCTCACGCCTTCGACCCGCATGATCTGCGGGGCCAGGGTGGGGCCGAGCGACAGGGTGAGGTAGCCGTGGGCGATGGGCCCGCCGAAGGGCGACTCGGCCTTGGCCCGCTCCGGGTCGACATGGATCCACTGGTGGTCACCGGTGGCGTCGGCGAAGGTGTTCACCTGCTCCTGGGTGACCTCGATGTAGTCGGAGTAGCCGAGGTGGCTGCCCACCAGCTCCTTGAGCCCGGAGATGCCCTGGATCGTCGTCGTCATGCGGGCATCATGGCCCACATGGCCGCCCTACGAGAACCAGACCTTCTGGTGGTTCCGGCTCTGAGGGTGGACCAGCAAGGCGAACTGGGCCACGGCGATGAGCAGGCTGAGGCCCACGCTCAGGCCCCCCGCCTGGAAGGCCACGAGCCACAGCAGGGCCGAGACGGCGGAGACCCCCACGCCCAGCACCCAGCCCCAGCGCTTCTCGTTGGCGATGCCCAGCCCGGCGGCGGCCGACCCCACCACGAGGGCGGTCCCCAGGGGGAAGGCCATGACGCGGAGGAAGAGGATGCCGAACACGGCATCGGCGTAGAGGAGGAACATCCCCATCTGCAGGGTCTGCGGCAGGGACGGGTTGCTCCAACGGTCGAGCGGCATGGCTGACAGTCTGGCAGCCGTGGTGTTGGCCGCTGGTGCCGGCACGCGCCTGGCCCCGCTCACCCGTCGGCGCCCCAAGGCTCTGTGCCCCGTGGGCGACCGTCCCCTCGTCGATCACGCGGTGGCCCGGGCCACTGCCGTGGCTGATGCCGTGGCCGTCAACGTCCACCACGGCCGGGAGCAGATGGAGGCCCGCCTGGCCGAGCCGGTGGCAGGCACGGCCGTCCACGCCTCGATCGAGGACGGACGGGCTCGGGGGACGGCCGGGGCCCTCGGCTTGCTACGGGAGTGGATCGCGGGCCGGCCGGTGCTGGTCACCAACGCCGACGCCTGGCTGGGGGCCGTCGACCTCGCCCCCTTCGTCGCCGGGTGGGACGGCGAGCGCACCCGCCTGCTCTGCGTCGACGACCCGGGCCGGGGCGACTTCGGTCCCCTCCGGTACTGCGGCGTCGCCCTCATGCCCTGGGCCGTGGTCAGCACCCTCGGCCCGGAGCCGTCGGGTCTCTACGAGACGGCATGGCGGCACGCTCGCCTGGCCGGCACCCTCGACCTCGTCGTCCACCACGGGCCCTTCCTCGATTGTGGCACCGTCGCCGACTACCTGGCGGCCAACCTCGACTGGTCCGGTGGCGAGAGCGTGGTGGGCGAGGGGGCGTCGATCGGCGAGGGGGCCGCTCTCGTGCGCTCCGTGGTGTGGCCGGGGGCCGTCGTGGCTCCGGGAGAGCGTCTGCTCGACGCCGTCCGAGCCGACGACCTCACCGTGCTCGTCCGATAGCCCTTCCCAAGCGGACGGGTTGGGTGGCGGCACTGGCCGCGAGCTGGCCGCAGGCGGCGTCGATGGACGTCCCCCGGGTGTCGCGCACGGTGACGTTCACGCCCTGGGCCGTCAGGGCCGACCGGAAGGCCTCGACCCGGGCCGGAGGTGATCCCCGGGTGAGGTAGCCCGGCGTGGGGTTGAGAGGGATGAGGTTGACGTGGGCCCGGAGGGGCCGGGCGTAGGCGGCGAGCTGCTCGACGTCGTCGTCCCGGTCGTTGACCCCGTCGATGAGGGCCCACTCGAAGCTGAGGCGTCGGCCCGTGGCTTCGATGTGCTCCTGGCACGCCTGGGCCAGCATCGTCAGCGGGTAACGGCGGTTGATGGGCACCAGCTCGTCGCGGCAGGCGTCGTCGGCCGAGTGGAGGGAAACGGCCAGGTTCACGGGGAGATCCTCGGCGGCCATGCGCCGGATGCCGGGGACGATCCCGACCGTCGACACGGTGAGATGCCGGGCCCCGAGGCCCAGGTCGCCGTGGATGCGCCGGATGGCCGTCCAGAGGGCGTCGTAGTTGGCCAGCGGCTCGCCCATCCCCATGAAGACGACGTTGCCCAGGCGGTGGCCGTCGTCCCGGGCCCGGCGGGCGGCTCGTACCACCTGCTCCACGATCTCGCCGGAGCTGAGGTGCCGGGTGAACCCGGCCTGCCCGGTGGCGCAGAACCCGCACCCCATCGCGCAGCCGGCCTGGCTCGACACGCACACC
>CAZXRA010000140.1:0-4637 GCA_964643485.1 uncultured Iamiaceae bacterium
CGACGCTCCGCCGGTCGGTCCTCGGCGGCCGGGGCACCACCTGGTGCCCCACCTGCCAGCGGCCCTGACGGTCGGTTTGGGCGGACGTGCGATCACGGGCACCGGCTGGAGCCGGTGCCCGTGATCAAAACGATGGGCCGCTGGGCCGCTAGTCGGTGAGCGGCACCCCGTAGGCGTCGGTGGTCTCCTTGCCGGTGAGGATCATGATGCCGTCGATGAGGCCCCAGATCCCGCCCAGGCAGAGGATGTTGGAGAGGATCATGAAGATCCCCTTCTTGGAGTTGCCCAGGTAGAAGGCGTGGATGCCCAGCCCGCCGATGAGGATGGCGAGGATCCCCGCCGTCATCTTGGACTTGGGCGCCCAACCGGCAGGCGGGCCCTCGGTCATCTGGAACCGGGGCGAGAAGAGCCCGCCCGGCGCAAACGCCCCACCGGCCGGGACCGGAGCGGGGCCACCCGGGGCGCCGTAGCCCCCCGAGGGCGGCGGCGCGCTCGGGGCCGTCGGCGGCTGGTGGCCCGGGTCACCGGACGGAGGAGGGGGAGGGGGAACGTTGCTCATTGGCAATCAGTCCTCGTGTCGGAGGGTGGACCGGCGCAGTTTCGCACACTGTCAGGCCGGGGTGGTGGGAACAGGGCAGATCAGCCCTTGAGGGGCACCCCGTTGGCGTCGGTGTCGATGCTGCCGGTGAAGATCTGGATGCCCTCGACGATCGACCAGATCCAGGCGACGGGCCACAGGATGCAGGTGATGGTCATGACGAGCTGGGCGATGCCCTTGCCCGTGTTCCCCAGGTAGAAGTTGTGGACGCCCAAGCCGGCCAGGAGCAGGGCGAGCAGGCCGGCCACCAGCTTCTCCTTCTGCTGGTAGCCGGGGGGGACACCGGGCTGGGCCACCGGGTAGGCCCCGGGTCCACCCATCGGCGGAGCGCCGTAGGTGCCGGGTGCCGGCGGGGGGAGGGGAGCGCCGGTGGGAGGAGGCGGCGGCGGTGGGGGGGTCGCCCCGGGCGGGGCGGGAGGAGGTGGGGGCGGGGACGGCGGGGGAGCGGCCGTCGGGTCCGGGGCCGGTCCTCCGGGCGGGAGGAACGTGCCCGGGGCGAAGACGGTGGTCTCCTCGGCTGGTCCCTTCCCCGTCTGGTCGTCGCTCATGGCTGCTCCTCGGACCGGGCATCCGCCGGTCTCCGCGGCGGCCATCTTGCCTCACCGGCCGTCCTTCGGGAACCGGCGACCGAGGTCACGCGCCGTCGAGGACGCCGACGGAGCGGAGGCGGCGCTCCAGGTGGTGCTCGGCTGCCCGCACGGCCAGGCGGTCGACCTCGGCCGTGGCCGCGGTGACCGGGGCGTCCAGCGCCGCGCCCAGCCGGCCGCCCAGGACGTCGCGCAGCAGATCCTGCGCCGCCGGCGACAGGGGCTGGCCCCGTCGGTCGTCCCGGCACACCAGGCCCCCCTCCATCAGGTCGAAGGCGACGAGGCGGTCGCCGCCGCCGCACACCACGCAGTGGTCGAGGACGGGGGCCACGCCCTCCAGGGCGAGCAGCTTCCACAGGAACCCGGCGACGACCAGCGGTGACGGGCGGGCGGCGAGGGTCCGCAGGGCCCCGACGAGGAGCCGGTACAGGGCCGGGTTGGGTTCCCGTTCCAGAGCCACCTGGTCGGTCGCCTCCAGCATGGTCATGGCCCGGCCCAGGTTCTCCAGGTCGTCCCGCAGGGCGCGGAAGTGGTCGATGGTCTCGGCCTGCGACACGGTGTCGAGCTCGCTCCGGCCGTGGTAGAGCTGCAGGGCGGCGTGGGTGGGGGGTTCCAGGCGGGCCCCGAAGCGGCTCTTGGTGCGCCGGGCTCCCTTGGCCACGGCCCGCACCTCGCCGTGGTTCTCGGTCATGAGCACGACGATGCGATCGGCCTCGCCCAGCTTGTAGGTGCGCAGCACGACGCCGTGGTCGCGGTACAGGCCCTGGGCGTCGGTCCCGTCCCTGCTCACGTCCCGACGCTACCGGGGCGAGGTGGCACCGGGGCGCTCCCCTAGCGTGCAGGGAGATGGAGCGATTGAGGAAGCTGGCGGAGCGCTGGCCGTGGCTGAAGGTCGCCCTGGACGTGCAGGCGCGGGTGGGGGAGACCAACGGCGGGGCCATCGCCTCGGCCGCCACCGTGATGTTCTTCGTGGCCCTCTTCCCCCTCATCCTCGTGTCCATCGCCGTGGTGGGGTTCCTGGCCTCGGGCGATTCCACCGTCGCCGCCGACATCGTCGACGCCCTGGGCCTCACCGGCCGGGCCGCCGACCAGGTCATCACGGCCATCGGCCACGCCGAGGACAGCCGGCGGGCCGCGTCGGTGATCGGCTTCCTCGGCCTCCTGTGGAGCGGCCTCGGCGTCACCTCCGCCGTGGCGCTCGCCGTGCGGACACCGTGGCAGCGCAAGTCCGAGGGCCTCCGGTCGAGGCTCGTCGGCCTGGCGTGGCTGGTGGGCGGGGCCTTGACCTTCGCTGGCGCCATCGGGGCCGGCGCTCTCCTGAACCGCACGCCGGAGGCGGTGCCCCGGGCCCTCACGTCTGTCGTCCTGCTCGCCATCGGCCTGGCCCTCGAGCTGGCCTTCTTCCTGTGGACGTTCTGGGCCCTCGGCGACCGGCGCACCGGCTGGCGGGCCCTGTTGCCCGGCGCCGTCCTCGGTGCCGTCGGCTTCGAGGTGTTGAAGCTGGCGGCGACCGTGGTCGTTCCCCGCATGGTCGCCTCGTCATCGTCCCTGTACGGCCCGCTCGGGGTGATCTTCGCCCTCCTGGCCTGGCTCACCCTCTTCTCCCGCCTGATCGTCTACGCCTCCGCCCTCAACGCCGTCCGCTGGGAGGGCGAGCACGGCGTCGCCACCTTGGAGATCAAGGCGCCGTTCTTCGAGGGGGAGGATGCCGTCGAAGCCGACCGGGGGGGTGCGGTCACCTCTCCATCCGATGAGCCCGAGGTCGCGGGAGACCGACCGTGAGCGACGGGCCTCCGCCGACCGCCGACACCCTCCCCGCCCTGGCCCGAGCCACGCACGCCCTCCCGGGTGGTGGTGAGGAGCGGCCGGGCCAGCAGGCCATGGCCGATGCCGTGGCGCGGGCCATCGCCGAGGAGCGCCACCTGCTCGTCCAGGCGGGCACGGGGACGGGCAAATCCCTGGCCTACCTGGTCCCCGCCGTCCTCTCCGGCCGGCCCGTGGTGATCGCCACCGCCACCAAGGCCCTCCAGGACCAGCTGGCGGGCAAGGACCTCCCCTTCCTGGCCGAGCACCTCGATGTGCCCCTCACCTTCGCCGTCCTCAAGGGCCGGTCCAACTACGTGTGCCGCCAGCGGTTGGGTGAGATCGACGCCGCCGGGGCCCAGCTCTCCCTCGACGGGATGGCCGACCGGGTGCCCGAGGCCGAGCTGCGCCAGATCCGCACCTGGGCCGCCACCACGACGACGGGGGATCGGGCCGAGCTCTCCTTCGAGCCCACTCCGGCGGCCTGGGCCGCGGTGAGCGTGGGCGCCCGTGAGTGCCCCGGGGCCCAGCGCTGTCCCCAGGGGGGTGCCTGCTTCACCGAGGCGGCTCGCCGGGCGGCTGGTGACGCCGACATCATCGTCACCAACCTCCACCTCTACGGGCTCCACCTGGAAACGGGCGGCGCGGTGCTGCCCGAGCACGACGTGGTCGTCATCGACGAGGCCCACCAGCTCGAAGACGTGATCTCCTCCACCTTCGGGGTCGACCTCACCGCCGGCCGCTTCACCGCCCTGGCCCGGGCCGGCCGGTCGGTGCTGGAGGACACGTCGGCTCCCGATGGGGTGGAGGCGGCCGGCGTCGCCCTGGCGGGGGTGCTGGCCGAGCACGTCGGGCGCCGGTTGCGGGGGGCCCTCGACCCAGAGATCGCCGACGCCGTGGCCGACGCCCGGGTGGCGGTGGACGGCTTCCTCGCCGCCCTGAAGGCGGTCCCGACCGAGAAGGAGAACGACACCTCGGCCCGGGCCGTGCGGGCGGCCAAGACGGCCGGCACCCTGGCCGACGAGCTCGACGCCGTGCGCCAGGTGCGGACCGGCCACGTGATGTGGGTCGAGGGCCCGCCGGGGGCGCCGTCCCTGCGCCTGGCCCCGGTCGACGTGGGGCCCACCCTGGCCGAGCGCCTGTGGGGCACGACCACAGCCATCCTGACCAGCGCCACCGTCCCCCCGGCCGCGGTGGCCCGCCTGGGCCTGCCCTCCGAGCAGGTCGACCAGATCGACGTGGGCAGCCCCTTCGACCACGAGGGCCACGGCCTCCTCTACTGCGCCGCCCACCTGCCCGACCCGCGGGACGCCACCTTCGACACCGCCGTCCACGCCGAGCTGATGGCCCTCATCGAGGCAGCCGGGGGCCGGACCCTGGCCCTGTTCACCTCCTACCGGGCCATGGACGCCGCCGCCGAGGTGTTGGCCCCCCGTCTCTCCGTGCCCGTGCTCACCCAGCGTGACCTGCCCAAGCCCGCCCTCGTCGAGGCCTTCACCGAGGACGAGGCCACCTGCCTGTTCGCCACCCTGGGCTTCTGGCAGGGGGTCGACGTGCCCGGGCGCACCCTGTCCCTCGTCACCATCGACCGCCTCCCGTTCCCCCGTCCCGACGAGCCGCTGATCCAGGCCCGGCGGGAGGCGGCCCGG
>CAZXRA010000141.1:0-6721 GCA_964643485.1 uncultured Iamiaceae bacterium
GCTAACGTCTTCCGACGGAGGGTTGCCAGAGCGGACGAATGGGACGGTCTCGAAAACCGTTGTGGTGTCACAGCCACCGTGGGTTCAAATCCCACACCCTCCGCTCGGGGCCCGGGCCCGACCGGGGGCCTGGGCCCCGCTGAACCCTGCCGGGACCCTCGTCAGGTCTCGCGCCGGTAGCGCGACCTCCTGTACTCCTCGACCCAGTTCCGCGAGCTGCGCCACTGCCCGTCCGAGCCCTGGGTGGCCTGGAGTCGGCCGCGCTTGGCCGCGACCCGCAGGGCGCTCGCCGTCAGCTCGGCATCGGCGAGGGCAGCGACAGGCACCAGCCGCGCCGGGCCGGCGACCGCGGGGACGATGAAGCGATACAGGTTGTCGAGGACGGACCGGGCGATGAGCTCCCCGAGCTGCCCAGCCTCACCTGCATCGGCTCGTCGTAGGGCCTGGAGGTACTCGGGCCGCTGTCGCTTGTAGACGATCACCGGCGGATAGCCAAGGCGGACAAGGATGAGGTTGAGAAGCAGCCGCCCCGTCCGCCCGTTCCCGTCGAGGAAGGGATGAATCTGCTCGAAGCGGCAGTGGAGGCCGGCCAAGTTCTCGGGGAGGGCCTCGGTCCGGGGCTCCAGGGCGTTGACGTCCTGGAGCCAGTGGTCCAGCTCCGATGACACGAGGGGCCAGCTCACAGGCACCATCCCGCCGGGGAAGGGGTGGATCTCGTGCTCGCGGAGGTGTCCAGGGCCTTCGCGGTCGGTCGCATCGGGGTGGGGGGCCACCTCCCAGGCGGGACCGATAGCGACGCGATGAACGTCGCGCACCTCGGTCAACGTGAGCGTGGTCCCGTCCCATCGATCCGGGGAGAGAGCTTGCCGATACACCCAGTCCGCCGCGTCGGCGTAGCCGCGCACCTCCATGTACTCCCGAAGATCCTTGTCCCCGACGGCGCGACCCTCGTCGAGCAACGCCTCGACCTGCTTCAGGACGAGGGTGTTGCCTTCCAGGGCGGTCGAGTGGTGCGCTTCCTCGAACCAGATGCCTCGCCAGATGCCCGCGGCCTCGAGCGGACTGGGCAGACCGCCCATGCGATTCCACAACTCGGCGATCTGAGCGTCGAGCCGACGATAGACCTCGGCCCGCGTCGGCCGGCCTCCCCGAGTCGTTCGCAGAATTTGTTCGCTCATGGCGTAGAGAACTGTACCGAACAAATACAGGTTGCGCGGTCAGCCGTCGATGCAACCGAACAGAACAACCATGACACGCGCATCATTCGCCTCCAGGCGGCCGTGAGAGCCCCGCTGATCTGGGGGCGTCGCCCGTAGTCTGAGCGGGCCATGCGCCCGGGACCGTCGATGATCTGGGGGATGACCCGCGCCGACCCGTCGGCGGTGAGCGGGATCCACCTCGAGAAGGGGCTCGTCCGGCGCGTCGGGGCCTTCGCCCGGCCCTACCGGAGCCGCATCGCCGCCTTCCTGGTCGTCATCGTGGCCGAGGCCCTGCTCGGCCTGGCCACCCCGCTCCTCATCCGCCAGATCGTCGACCACGCCCTCCCCGACGGCACCCGGCCCGCCGATCCCACCCTGCTCACCTGGTGCGCGGCCGGGATGGCGGCGGCGGCCCTAGCGGGAGCGGGGCTGTCGCTGGTGGAACGGGGCCTGTCGGCCCGGATCGGCGAGGGCCTCATCTTCGACCTGCGCGCCGCTGTGTTCGACCACGTGCAGCGCATGCCGGTGGCCTTCTTCACCCGCACCCAGACGGGCGCCCTCATCTCCCGCCTCAACAACGACGTGATCGGCGCCCAGCGGGCCGTCACCCAGACCCTGGGCTCGGTGGTGTCGAACGTCGTCGTGCTCGTCACCACCCTCACGGCCATGGCTGTCCTGGAGTGGCGCCTCACCTTGGTCTCGCTCCTGCTGCTGCCCGCGTTCGTGATCCCGGCCAAGCGGGTGGGCCGCCGCCTCCAGGCCATCACGAGGGAGTCGTTCGACCTCAACGCTTCGATGAACACGACCATGACGGAACGCTTCAATGTCTCCGGCGCCACCCTGGTGAAGCTGTTCGGCCGGGCCGAGGACGAGGCGGCGGGGTTCACCGAGCGGGCCGGGCGGGTGCGCGACATCGGGATCCGGTCGGCCATGTACACCCGCACCTTCCTCGTGGCCCTCACCCTGGTCGGGGCCATGGGCACCGCCCTCGTCTACCTGCTGGGCGGCCGGCTGGTGATCTCCGGCGCCATCAGCCTGGGCACCCTCGTCGCCCTGGGGGCCTTCGTCGCCCAGATCTACGCCCCGCTCACCCAGCTCACCAACGCCCGGGTCGACGTGATGACGGCCTTCGTCTCCTTCGACCGGGTGTTCGAAGTGCTCGACGCCCCCCGGGCCGTCGACGACCGCCCGGGGGCGTTCGACCTCGTCGACCCCACCGGCCACATCGAGCTGGAGGGGGTCTCCTTCCGCTACCCCGCCGCCGCCGACGTCTCCATCGCCTCGTTGGAGGCCGACGTCGGAGTGCCCCTCGCCACCGAGGCCTCCCAGGAGATCCTCCACGACGTCACCCTCGACGTCCCCCCGGGATCGACGGTGGCCCTGGTCGGCCCCTCGGGAGCGGGCAAGACCACCCTGGCCAGCCTGGTCCCCCGGCTCTACGACGTCACCGCCGGGGCGGTCCGGATCGACGGCACCGACGTGCGCGACCTCACCCAGGACACGTTGCGGGCCGCCATCGGCGTCGTCACCCAGGATCCGCACCTCTTCCACGAGTCGATCGCCGCCAACCTGCGCTACGCCAAGCCCGACGCCACCGACGAGGAGCTCGTCGCCGCCTGCCGGGCCGCCCGCATCCACGACGCCGTGGCCGCCCTGCCCGACGGCTACGCCACCATCGTCGGCGAGCGGGGCTACCGCATGTCCGGCGGCGAGAAGCAACGTCTGGCCATCGCCCGCATGCTCCTCAAGGACCCTCGCATCGTCATCCTCGACGAGGCGACCAGCCACCTCGACACCGAGAACGAGGCGGCGGTGCAGGCCGCCCTGGCCGACGCCCTGGAGGGGCGCACCGCCCTGGTGATCGCCCACCGCCTGTCGACCATCGTCGACGCCGACCGCATCGTGGTGATCGACCGGGGCCGCATCGTGGAGCAGGGCCGGCACACCTCCCTCCTGGCCGCCGACGGGCTCTACGCCGACCTGTACCGCGCCCTCCTCCGGGGCGAGGGCCCGGCGGTGCCGTCACCGACCCCCCTTCTCGACCTCCCCGCCGCCGAGGCCGGCGGGGCCTGAGGCCCTCAGCCCAGCGCGGGTCTGCGCCAGTGGCGAGCGGCGCCGAGCAGCTCCCGGCCCCTGTCGGCCAGGGCCCGGGCCAGCACGGTGACGACCCACACCCCCACGGCGGCCGCCAGGGCGAGGGCCACGGTAAGGGGCACGACCAGCGGGTGGAGCACCCCCACGAGGCCGTCGATGGTGGACGCCGGCCGGGTGAGGACATGCCAGGAGTGCAGCCGGGGCAGGCGGCCGAGGACGATGCCGAAGCCGCACAGCAGGTGCAGGCCGGTTCGGATCGGCAGGCGGGCCCGCACCCAGCCCTCCCGGGCGAGCAACCGATCCACCTCGGCCAGCGCCAGGGCGTAGGAGGCGAGGCCCCACACCACCAGGCCGGCCAGCACCGCCAGGGGCAGCACGGCCGACACCGGGGTGTCGCTGTGCTCGTCGATCATCCACCGCAGGTGCACCAGGTCCGTCATCACGTACGGGGCGTTGGGCAGGAACAGCACGAAGGCGACCACGCCCGCCCACCAGCTCCATCCCCGGCGGAGCCGCCGGTGGAAGAGGGCGACCGCCAGCACCGCCGGGATCACGGCCAGGGTGGCGTTGAAGGCCAGCCAGGGCCCCGACCCGAGGGCCAGGCCTCGAGTGAGGTCCACGTACCGTTCCAGGAGCTCAGCCATCGCATCATGGTCGCGCCTCGCTGTCGTCAGCGGCGGGCGGGACGTGGTCGACGCCGTCCGGTGGGGCTCCTACGGTGCACGGCGTGCAGGACGCCCTGTTCGGCTCGGACGCCGTCGTCGACCCCACGTGGACCGTCGGCGACCTCACCCGGGCTGTCGGGAAGGTCGTGGAGCAGGCGTTCCCCGGGGAGATCTGGGTGCGGGGTGAGATCCGCGGCCTGCCCCCTCCGGGCGACACCCGGCGCACCCGTCCCCACCTGTACTTCGACCTGATCGAGCCCGGGCCGCCGGGCGCCCGGCCCGGGGCGGTCTTGCCCGTCGTGCTGTGGAACACCGACCGGAAGCGGGTGAACGCCGAGCTGCGCCGCTCCGGCATCCGGGTGAGCGCCATGGACAACGGTGTCGACGTCCGCATCCGGGGCCGGGTGCGCTGGTGGGGGCCGGGCAGCCGGGTCCAGCTCCAGATGACGGGGATCGACCCGGACTACACCCTCGGCCGCCTGGCCGCCGACCGGGCCGCGGTGCTGGCCGCCCTGGCCGCCGACGGGCTGCTCGACCGCAACGCCGCCCTGCCCCTCCCCCTCGTCCCCGAGCGGGTGGGGGTGGTCACCAGCCTGGGCAGTGCCGCTCACGCCGACGTGCGCCGGGTGATGGAGGCCGCCGGCCTGGCCCACCTCCTGGTGGAGCTGGACGCCCGCACCCAGGGCCCGGACACGACGACCACGGTGCCCCGCGCCCTGGCTGCCGCCGTCGACGCCGGCGCCCAGGTCGTGCTCCTCGTCCGGGGCGGCGGCTCCCGGGTGGAGCTGGCCTGGTTCGACGACGAGGCCATCGCCCGCGCCGTCGCCACCTGTGCCGTCCCCGTACTCACCGGCATCGGCCACGAGATCGACGAGAGCGTGGCCGATCGCGTCGCCCACACCTGCTGCCCCACCCCGACGGCGGCCGCGGTGGGGATCGTGGCCGCCGTGGCCCGGGCCCAGGACCGCTCCGAGGCGGCATGGGCCGGCATCGGCGCCGCCGCCCGGCGCGCCCTCGACGCCCGGGGGACGGCCCTGGGCGCCGTCGGACGGCACACCGCCGCCGTGGCCGGCGCCTCCCTCCGCGCCGGTGACGCCGGCCTGCGGGAAGCGGAGCGGCGCGTGCAGCGGGCCGCTCCCACCGTGGTGGGAGGAGCGAGCCGGCACCTCGACGGCCTCTCCGTCGCCATCGGCCGGGTCGCCCGACGCGACCTCGACCGGTCGGAGCAACGCCTCGACGCGGCGAGGAGCGCCGTCACCCGGCGCAGTGGCCCGGCCCTCGACCGCCGTCGGCGCGACCTCGACGCCGTCGCCGCTCGGGTGCGCGCTGTCGACCCCGCCGTGGCCCTGGCCCGCGGCTGGTCCATCACCTACGGCCCCGGCGGTGCTCTGCTCCGGGACGTCGGGTCCGTCGCCCCGGGCGACGCCCTGATGACCGTCACGGCGACGGGGCGGATCCACAGCCGGGTCGAGCGTTCGGAGGCGGCGGACGATGACGATGGCCCACCGGGCCCCGCCGATGGGGGAGGATCTGCGGGTGCCTGACCCCGAGACTCCCGCCATCGGCCCGGAGCCCACCAGCTACGCCGACGCCATGTCCGAGCTGGAGGCCATCCTGGCCGAGATCGAGGCCGACGCCGTCGACGTCGACGTCCTGACGGGCAAGGTCGCCCGGGCCGCCCTGCTCATCCGGTGGTGCCGGGGACGCATCGACGGGGCCCGCGTCGACATCGAGCGCATCGTGGCCGAGATCGACCCCGAGGCCTGACCGCACCTCCGGCCGCCCCGGACGCTGCACCCGTCGCCGAGTGACAAACTCTCGCCCGACCCTCTTGGAGACACCGTGCCCGACCAGATCACCGGCGACGAGATCACCCTCACGTTGCCCGCGGCGCCGGAGTTCGTCCGCATCGCCCGCCTCACCAGCGCCGGGCTCGCCACCCGCATCGGCATGGGCTACGACGAGGTGGAGGATCTCCGCATCGCCGTGGGGGAGGCATGCTCGCTGCTCATCGGCAACGGGTCCCGTCCCGGCGTGCTCGCCCTGACCTTCACCGTGGCCCCCGACACGGTCGCCGTCGTCATCAGCGGCCGGCTCGACGGGCCGGCTCCGGCGAGCGACCCCGACAGCGACCTGTCCGACCAGATCCTGGATGCCGTCGTCGACTCTCACGAGGTCGACCGGGCCGGCGACCGGGTGTGGATCGCCAAGCGCTATGGCGGAGCCGGAGCCGGATGAGCCTCAACGATGCGGAGCGCAACCACCTCCGCGAGCGGTTCGTCGCCTACCGGAGAACAGGCGACCGGGCCATCCGCGACGAGCTCATCGAGGCCCACCTGCGCCTGGCCGAGCACCTGGCCCGCCGGTTCAACAACCGGGGTGTGCCCCTGGAAGACCTCGTCCAGGTGGCCTCCCTCGGCCTGGTGAAGGCGGTGGAGCGCTTCGAGCCCGAGCGGGGCCTGGAGTTCTCCACCTTCGCCACGCCGACGATCGTCGGCGAGCTCAAGCGCCACTTCCGGGACAAGGGCTGGGCGGTGCGGGTGCCCCGCCGGGTCCAGGAGCTGCACCTGCGGGTCACCCGGGTCATCGACGACCTCTCCAACGAGCTGGGCCGCTCGCCCAACGTCGACGAGATCGCCATGCGGGCCGGGACCACCGAGGACGAGGTCATCGAGGCCATCGACGCCGGCTCGGCCTACCGCTCCACCTCGCTCGACGCCGGGCGCAGCGACGACGACGAGAGCCCCGGCCTGCTCGGCCAGC
>CAZXRA010000142.1:0-6079 GCA_964643485.1 uncultured Iamiaceae bacterium
ATCAGACGAGGGGGCGGAGGTGGGCGCGGAGGTCGCGGGCCGCCTCGATGATCTGGTCGTCGGTGGACTCGGCGTCGCCCAGCAGGTCGCGCAGGGCCGTGACCCGGGCCGTCACCTCGTCCCAATCGCCCTGGGCGAACCCGAACGGGAGACCGACCTTCTCCAACACCCCGGCGGCATCGTCGAAGCGAACGGTACCGGCCCGGTCCGACGCGTCGTGCTGCAGGCGGTCGGCACTCACGAAGAGCTCGGACAGCACCTGCTGGGCGTCGGGACCGTCGAGCTCCTCCTCGGTGGGCTGCTCGTCCTCCCAGGCCGCGGTGATGGCCTCGACCAAGGCGTCGACCTGCTCCTCGTCGGTCGTCCCGACGGCGATCTCCTGGTAGCCCCGCTGGTGGGGGACGCGGTTCTCGATCAGGGCCTCGATGAAGCGGTCCTCCAGCCCGTAGGGCCAGTCGCCCACCTCGTAGGTGACCGTCTTCACGCCGGGGGCGAGGTCGAGGGCGACCCGCTCCTCGATCTCGTCGATCAGGTCGTCGACGGTGTCGGCGTGCGAGGCGTCGACCACCAAGGTGCTGGCCTCCCACGCCCGGGGCACGCCGAGGGCGCCGAGCTGGTCGTCGAGCATCCGGCGCTCCCGGGCCCCCCAGTCGGCCAGCTCGAAGCCCACTTGCTGCTGGTCGTCATCGTCGTCACCGGCCTCGGCGGCATCGCCGGCTTCGGCGCCGCCCTGTCCGTCGGCGGCGAGGTCGTCGTCACCCCCTTCGTCGTCGGCCTCGCCGAGGACGATGTCCACCGGGCCGGTGCCGTCCTCGTCGGGAACGGCCTCCTCCGGGACATCGTCGTTGCCTTCGGACTGCGTCAGCGACATCGGGTCAGTATCGCAGGCACCAGCGGGCCGGACGGCGCAGCCGGTGCCCCTCCCCGCGGAGGTTGCGTCCCGTGCGCGGTGAACCACCCCACCCGCATCGAACGACCGACCGACCCACCACCGCCGAGCGGTCGACCCCTCGACCGAATGACCGGCCCCGCTCACGTCGGGTGTCTGACCTGTTCGACCGGGACGGCTACCCGCCTGTACCGGCCAGGACGGCCAGGATCCCGTCGCCGTAGCGCTTCAGCTTGGCCGGCCCGATGCCGGGGATGGTGGCCAGCTCCACCATGGCCTTGGGGTTCACCTCGGCGATGGTGCGCAGGGTGGCGTCGGACGCCACCACGTAGGCGGGCACGCTCTCGGCCTGGCACCGCTCCTTGCGCCACTCCTTGAGCGCCGCCTCCCGGGCCGCCGCCGGCCCGTCCAACGGGCGGTTGGCCGCGCCCCGACCCTCGTCTCGGGGCGCGGGCGCCTCCAGGCCCAGCAGAGCGTCCATCGACGCCTGGGCCGGCTCCTCCGGCTCGGAGACATCGGCCGACACCGTGGGGCTGGGTGCGGGAGCCGGGGACGGGGCTGGCCCCGCCGCGGGCAGGGTGGACGGGGTGGAGCCCGGCCCGGCAGCCCCGACAGCCGCTGCTTCCGGTGACGGCGCCGCAGGGGAGGGAGCCGGTGCCGAACGGCCGCCTTCCCCTGCGACAGGACGGGAGGACGGTGAGCCCGTCCTCTCCGGTCCCGGCGGCGGGTTCGTGGCGGGGGACGACGGAGGGCTCGACTCCTCGGGCTCCGATGCGGGCGTCGGCGTGGGACGGGAGGAGCTCGGCCCCTCGCTCTTCGACACCGGACCCGGAACAGGACGCGCCGCCGCCTCCCCCGCTCCGTCGGACGACGCCGGGGCCGCCCCGCCCAGCTCGGCCAGGAACGGCGACGGGCGGCCGGCGTCGCCCAGCACCACCACCTGCTCCCGGGCCCGGGTGACGGCCACGTGCAGCACCCGTCGCTCCTCCTCCTCGTCCACCGCCAACCGATGGGGCAGGAGGCCGGCGGTGACCCCGGTGACCACGACCCGCGGCCACTCCCGGCCCTTCACCCGGTGCACGGTGGAGAGGGTGACGGCGGGCTCGTCCCGGCGGGCCCCGCCCTGCAGGGACGACCGCAGCCACTCCTCGAAGCCGTCCAGCGCCGGGTGCAGGTCGGCCACCTGGATGAGGGCCTCCAGGTCGTCGAGCTGGCTCGACCCCTCACCGCCCTTGGAGCGGTCGAGCCCGGCCATGGCCTCGCCCAGGCCGACCTGGTCGCGGATCACCTCCAGGGCGTGGCGGGTGCTGCTCCCGGCCCGGGCCACCACGCCCAGGTCGGCGGCCAGGGCCGTCACCTTCTCGGCCACCTTGAGGTCGTCGAGGCGGGAGGCGATGGACGCCACCTGGGCCACGGTCATCGGTCGCCGGAACCACTTGACGATCCACTGGGGGAGGCCCCGGCTCGGGCGTCGGTACACCTCGGCCAGGTCGTCGGGGGCGATGGCCTCGGGGTTGGCGGCGATGCGGAGGTAGGCCAGGGCGGCCCGGGCCCCGGTGCGCTCCAGGATGTCGGGGCCGACGGTGGAGTACACGGGGATGCCCGCCTCCACCAGGGCCACGTGCGGGGCCAGCAGCAACGAGTGGACCCGGCCCAGCACGGCGATGCTCGTGGGGTCGTGGCCGGCATCGAGCCATCCCCGCACCGCATCCACCAGCGCCTCGGCCCCCCCCGACGACGAGTGGGCCATCACTCGCACGGCATCGGGGCTGCCGGGGGCGTCGGGCCGGGCCCGGATGACCTTGGCCACCCGCCGCTCGTTGTGGGTGAGCAGGGTGCGGGCCGTGCCGACGATGGGGGCGGCGCAGCGGTGGTTGACCTCCAGGGCGTGCTCGCCACCGCCCGGGAACCAGCGGGCGAAGTCGATGAGGAAGCGGGGGTCGGCCCCGGCGTGGCCGTAGATGACCTGGTCGTCGTCGCCCACCCCGAAAACGTCGAGCGGGGGGCCGGCGACGAGGCGCAGGAGCAGGAGGTGGGCCGGGGTGAGATCCTGGAACTCGTCGACCAGGAGGTGGCGGTGGCGGGCCTGGACCCGGCGGCGCAGCTCCCCGTCCTGCAACAACGCCTCGGTGGCCGCCGCCACCTGCTCGTCGAAGTCGACCGCGCCCCGGCGGGCCAGCTCGGCCCGGTAGGGCCCGACCATGCCGGCCAGGCCGGGCACGTCGCCCCGGTCCCGTTCCACCGCCTCCGGGTCGCGCAGGCCCAGGCGGACCTCGGTGAGGGCCTCGATGTAGGGGGCGATGGGGTCGGTGTTGGTGCGGCGCCGTCGGGCCGGGGCCAGGCCGTCGAGGAGGCGGCGCACCTCCCGCTCCTCCAGCACCGGGGGAGCGCCGTCGCGGGCCTCGGCCAGGATGCCGTAGGCCAACCCGTTGAGCGTCTGCACCCGGGCCCCCAGGCCCTCGGTGCGCTCGGCCATCTCGTCGCGGGCCTTCACGTTGTAGGCCACGGCCAGCACCATCGAGGGCTCCCAGCCCCGGTCGACGAGCAGGTGGCGCAGGCGCTCGGTGAGGACCCGGGTCTTGCCCGAGCCGGCCGGGGCCACGATGCGGGCCGGTCCTCGGGCGTGGGACACGGCGGCCTGCTGATCAGGAGTCAAGTCGGTGCCGGCGGAGCCGGCTCGATCAGGGTGGTGGGTGGGGTCGGAGGACGTCAGGTCAGCCGCCGGGGCGACTGGCTCCGGCGCCACGAGGAGGCGCCCGGCCTCCACCGACTCGCGGTGGACGACGCCCAGGCCCCCCAGGTCGGCCCGGGCCAGGGGCTCGCGGGGCCCGCCGTCGACCCACAGGGACGTGCCGTCGGCCAGGCGCAGATCGCCCGGTCCCTCCGGCGTGGCCACGGCCCCCTCGGCCAGGCGGGCCGCCTTGACGCCCCACCACCAGCGGGGCTCACCCCCCCGGGCGTCCCACGTGTTGGCCCACAGCAGGAAGTGCAGCCGGTCGTCCACCAGCTCCAGGTCGACCCCCAGCTCCCACGGCGTGCCGGCGATGCTCTCCGGGTCCCGGAACCGGGCCGGATCCACGGCGACCTCGATCACCACGGGTCGGCGCTCGGCCCACGCCGCGTGCAACGTGGCCAGCAACTCGGCCGGGGCCGACAGGGCGGCCTCGTCCACCCGCACCCGCGGCGCGTCGGCCCACGCTGGTGGGGCCTCGGCCCCATCGGCCACCACGATTGATCGTCCCAGGGGACCTGGTCCCACCCCGCTCATCGCAACCTCCGGCTCATGCCTTCCCCTCCCCGTTCGCTCCCACCCGTACGACCTCCACCGGCTGCCCCAGGACGTCGGCCAGCAGCCCCGACCGCTCCGCCGCTGTGTGCACCTCCAGCTCGACGTCGCACCCGACGGTGGGCGTCACCTCCACGACCACCGATCCGTCGTCCTCCCGGGCCCGCACGGCCGAGACCCGCCGCCCGTGGGTGCGGTCGAGGCCGATGGCCACCCGGAGCAGCCCGGCCAGGGCCCGGATCACCGCCTGTTCCTCGGCCGTCATCCGGGCGAACTCGGGATGGCGGGACCGGGGCGCGCTCTTGCGGTGGTAGCGGGCGACGAGGGCGATGCGCTCGATCTCGGCATCGGTGAAGCCGAGCAACCGATCGCTGTTGCGGATCACGTAGTAGGAGTGCTTGTGGTGGCCGTCGTGGCTGACGGCCAGGCCCACGTTGGCCAGGAGGGCGGCCGCCTCCAGGTGGTCGCGGGAGGCGCCGTCGAGCCCGAGGAGCCCAGCCAGGTCGTCGTGGAGCTGGAGGGCCAGGGTGGCCACCCAGGCCGAGTGGGCGGGGTCGTCGTCGAAGGCGTCGGCCAAGTGGCGCACGCTGTGGCGGCCGACGTCGGTGACCCGGTGGAGCGACCCGCCCCGAATCCGTTCCAGGGTGTCGATCAGCACCCCCTCCCGCAGGGCGGCCTCGCTGACCGTGATCTCCTGGATGCCGAAGCGCTGCACCACCCCCTCGAGGATCAGGGCCCCGGCGGTGATGATGTCGGCCCGCTTGGGGTCGAGGCCGTCGACCTCGGCGAGGGTGCCCTTGCGGGCGGCCCGGGCCAGCTCGACCGTCACCTCCTCGATCTCGCCCGCCGTGGCCGTGGCGCCGTTCCACGTGCGGGCCGGCTCCTCCCCGGCCCGGCGCCGGGCCAGCCGCACCACCTGCTCGATCGTGCCCGACGACCCGACGGCGACGTCGAAGCCCTCCCGGTCCACGGCCCGCTCGAAGGCCACCAGCCCGCTGCGGACGTGGCGCCGACACGCCTCGACGTCGCCCTTCGTGGGGGTGTCGCCGGCGAAGAAGCGGTTGGTGAGCCGCACCGCACCCAGCTTCAGCGATCGAGCGGCCCGGATCTCGCCCCGCAGGCCGAGTAGCAGCTCGGTGCTGCCGCCGCCGATGTCGCACAGGAGGAGGCGGCGCTCGTAGACGGGGAGGGCCGACAGCACACCCAGGTGGATGAGCCGGGCCTCCTCCACGCCGGAGATCACCTCGACGTCGACCCCGGCCTCCTGACGGGCCCGGTGGAGGAACTCGTCGTGGTTCTCCGCCTCCCGCACGGCCGACGTGGCCACGGCCCGCAGCTCGGCCCCGTGGGCATCGGCCAGGCGGCGGAAGCGATCGAGGGCGGCGATCCCCCGGTCGACGGCGTCGGGGGCCAGCGTCTTCATGTCGCCCGCCCCTTGGCCCAGGCGCACCTGCTCCTTCTCGCGGGCGATCACCTCGAAGCGATCACCGTCGGCGACGCGGGCCACGACGAGGTGCAACGAGTTGGTGCCGACGTCGACGGCGGCGAGCACCTCGGGCATGGGGGGAACCTACCGCCCACCCGCCGCGGCCCTGCCCGTCAGCTCCTGCCATCCCCGCCGACCGCCCCGAGGGCCGCCCCGGCCCCCTCCACTACTGTCGACCCCATGACGCCCGAGAAGCAGGGACCGGACCGCAACCTGGCCATGGAGCTGGTGCGGGTCACCGAAGCCGCGGCCATGGCCGCGGCCCGGTGGATGGGACGGGGCGACAAGATCGGGGCCGACGGCGCCGCTGTCGACGCCATGCGCCTCGTGCTCGACACCGTCACCATGGACGGCCTCGTCGTCATCGGCGAGGGCGAGAAGGACGAAGCGCCCATGCTCTACACCGGCGAGCGCATCG
>CAZXRA010000143.1:0-16853 GCA_964643485.1 uncultured Iamiaceae bacterium
TCATCACCGGCGTCGGCACGCTGATCCACCTGTACTCGGTCGGCTACATGCACGGGGATGTGAACTTCTCGAAGTTCTTCCTCTACCTCAACCTGTTCGTCTTCTCCATGCTCATGCTGGTGCTGGGCGACAACCTGCTCGTCACGTTCCTGGGGTGGGAGGGGGTCGGCGCCTGCTCGTACTTCCTCATCTCCTTCTGGCACACCTCCGACGCCAACGCCTCGGCCGGCAAGAAGGCCTTCGTCACCAACCGCATCGGTGACTGGGGCTACATGGTCGCCATGTTCCTCACCTTCACCGCCCTGGGGTCGATCCGCTACGTCGACATCCAGTCCGGGGCGGGGGGCGTGGCTGCCACCACGGCCACGGCCATCACTCTGCTGCTCCTCGTCGGGGCGGCCGGCAAGTCGGCCCAGCTCCCCCTCTTCGTGTGGCTGCCCGACGCCATGGCCGGCCCCACGCCCGTCTCGGCCCTGATCCACGCCGCCACCATGGTGACCTCGGGTGTCTACCTGCTCACCCGCATGAACCCAGTGATCGCCGCCGGGTCCGACTGGGTGCCGCTGGCCATCGCCATCGTGGGCGCCGCCACCGCGCTCTTCGCCGCCACCGTGGCCGTGGCCCAGAACGACATCAAGAAGGTGCTGGCGTACTCGACGGTGTCGCAGCTCGGCTACATGTTCCTGGCCATCGGGTCGGGGGCCTACATCGCCGCCGTGTTCCACATGGTCACCCACGCCTTCTTCAAGGCCCTGATGTTCCTCGGGTCGGGCTCGGTGATCCACGGCATGGGCGACGAGCAGGACATGCGGCGCATGGGCGCCCTCCGGAAGCTCCTGCCCGTCACCTCGGCCACCTTCATCGTGGGCTGGCTGGCCATCGCCGGCGTGCCCCCGTTCTCGGGCTTCTGGTCGAAGGACGAGATCCTCCTCTACGCCTGGGACAAGAGCCCGGCGCTGTGGGCCGTCGGGTTCGTCACCGCCATCCTCACCGCCTTCTACATGAGCCGGCAGGTGTTCCTCACCTTCTTCGGCGAGGCCCGCTGGGACCGACCCCTGGAGGAGGCCGCCCCCGACCTGGCCGCCGAGCGGGGCCTGGAGCTGGTGGAGCAGGAGCCGGTCTCGGTGGCCGCCGGCGAAGGCGAGGACGGGGAGGAGGCCGCGCCGGTCCCGGCCGAGCCGTCCCACGCGCTGGTGATGGCCGACGACAGCCCCTACGCCCTCGACCACCGGCCCCACGGGGTGGGCCCTCGCGAGGCCATCCATCCCCACGAGTCGTCGTGGACGATGACCCTGCCCCTGGTCGTGCTGGCCGTCCTCGCCTTCCTCGGCGGGGCCATGCAGCTCCCGTTCACCAGCGCCACCAAGCGGCTGGAGCACTGGCTGGAGCCTGTCGTGGCCCCCGGTGAGCACCACCTGGCCGTCGCCACCTCCACCAAGTGGGGACTGGCCGCCGTCGCCGTGGCCGGCGGGCTGTTGGGCATCGGCACCGCCGTCGTCCTCTACCTCCGACGGCGACGGGAGGAGCAGCCGGCCGAGCCCGTCGTGCTGGCCCGGGGCTGGTACTACGACTCGTCCATCGCCGCCTTCATGGGGGGCCCGGGCCGTATCGCCTTCGACGCCGTGGCCTGGTTCGACCGCACCGTCGTCGACGGCGCCGTGAACGGCGTGGCCTGGCTGGTGCGAGGCGGGGGCGGGGTCCTCCGTCGCACCCAGACCGGCTTCGTCCGGGCCTATGCCGGCTTCGTCGCCTTCGGGGCCGTGCTCGTCGTGGCCGTCATGATCCTGCGGGGGGTGGTCCTGTGAGCGCCTCTCTCGTCGCCTCCGCCGCGGCCAGCGAGGGCGGGCACCACGCCCTGGGCTTCCCGCTCCTCACCACCATGGTCCTGGTGCCTGCCGCGGGCGCCCTCACCGTGGCCCTGCTGTCGAAGCGCCGGCCCGAGCTGTGCCGGGTCGTGGCCATCCTCTTCTCCGTCGTCACCGGCGCCCTCACCGTGGCCACCCTCATCGCCTTCGAGACGGGCGACGCCGGGTTCCAGATGGTCGAGAAGGCCGACTGGATCCGGGAGCTGGGCATCTCCTGGCACCTGGGCGTCGACGGCATCTCCCTGTTCCTGCTGGTGATGACCGGGGTGCTGTTCCCCATCGCCATCATCGGGGCGCCGGCCCACCACGACGAGAAGCCGTTCCTGGCCTGGCTCCTCCTCCTGGAGGCCGGCTGCCTCGGTGTGTTCCTGGCCCTCGACCTCTTCGTCTTCTTCGTGATGTTCGAGATCGTCCTGGTGCCGATGTACTTCCTCATCAGCGGCTGGGGCTACGCCGAGCGGCGCTACGCGTCGATGAAGTTCTTCCTCTACACGATGTTCGGCTCGGCCTTCATGCTGGTGGGGCTGATCTCCACCGCCGTGCTGCACAGCCGGGGCACGGGCGGCGATCTCACCTTCGACCTGGTCGCCATCGCCTCCGACCAGGGAGCCATCGCCACCACCACGGCCCGCTGGCTGTTCCTGGCCTTCGCCATCGCCTTCGCCATCAAGGTGCCGGTGTGGCCCCTGCACACCTGGTTGCCCGACGCCCACACCCAGGCCCCCACGGCCGGCTCGGTGATCCTGGCCGGCGTCATGCTCAAGCTCGGCACCTACGGCTTCCTCCGCTTCGGGCTCTACCTCTTCCCCGAGGCCTCGGCCTGGTTCGCCCCGGCCATGATCTCCCTGGGCACGGTGGGGGTGGTCTACGGCGGCGTCGTGGCCACGTTGCAGAAGGATCTGAAGCGCCTCGTCGCCTACTCGTCGGTGGCCCACCTCGGCTTCATCGTCCTCGGCACGTTCTCGCTGACGACGCAGGGCCTCGAGGGCTCGGTGCTCCAGATGGTCAACCACGGCGTGTCGACCGGGGCCCTGTTCCTCCTCGTCGGGATGATCTCCGACCGTCGCCACACCCGCGAGATCGCCAAGCTGAAGGGCCTCCAGAAGGTGGCGCCGATCTTCGCCGGCGTGTTCACGGTCGTGATGCTGTCGTCGATCGGCCTGCCCGGCCTCAACGGCTTCGTGGGCGAGTTCCTGATCCTGCTGGGCTCGTTCACCTCGGCCCGCTGGTGGTCGGTGGTGGCCGCCTCCGGCGTGATCCTGGCCGCCCTCTACCTGCTGTGGGCCTATCAGCGGACCTTCCACGGCGAGCCCGACGAGGACAACCGGGGCTTCAAGGAGCTCAGCCTCCGTGAGGGCCTGGTGATGGCCCCGCTGCTCGGCCTCATCGTCTTCCTCGGCGTCTACCCCAAGCCGGTGCTGGAGCGCATGGAGCCGGCGGTGAAGGCCCTCGTCGCCCACGTCGAGGACAACAGCGACTTCCGCGAGCCCGAGGTCGACAAGGTCGGACCGGCCGCCCGGGAGGACGTCTACGCCAAGGCCGATGCCGCCCATGTCGAGGACACACACGCCGAGGACGCCGAGACCGATCACGGCACGGAGGCTGAGGCCGAGAGCGAGCCGGCGGCCGATGACGGCCATCAGGAGGAGGACGGATGATCCTCCGTTCCGATGCCTCCCTGTGCCTGCGTGACCCCCGGCGTGGAGGGTCGCCTCTGACGCGGTGGGGGCGCGTCAACACTCTCGTACCGCGCAAGAAGCGGGAGGATCTGTCGCCGGAGGATCTTTCCGTCGGGGGGCGGGCCGCCAGCAGGTCGTCTGGACCAGGTGTTCGGTGCGCCGATGCTCCGGATGGGTCCCAGCGTGCCGGTTGTCGGACCACCAGTCCCGGCGCGCTGTCCCGGCCGACCGCTGACCTCACGAAGGCTCGCTGATGGGATCGTCTACCGTGTTCGCCCAGGTCGAGCCCATCGCCACCCCGGGCATCGCCTGGTCGGCCCTGTCGCCGTTCCTGGTGCTCGTGATCGGGGCGACCCTGCTCCTCGGGGCCGGCGGGCTGATCCCCCGGCGCACCAAGGTGGGCTGGCCCGCCCTGTGGACCGTCCTCGTCGCCCTGGGCGGCATCGTCGCCGCGGTCGTCCTGTGGCGCGACCTGCCCGAGAGCGGTGCCCGCTCGGTCGTCGGCGGCGCTTACGTCGTCGACGGCTTCGCCCTGTTCCTCATCGTGGTGATCTGCGTCGGCGTGATCATCGCCGCCCTGCTCACCGACGGCTACCTCCGCCGCGAGGACCTGGAAGGGCCGGAGCCCTACATCCTCTACCTGGTGTCGGCGGCCGGCGGCGTGGTGATGGCCTCGGCCGGCGACCTCATCGTCCTCTTCCTCGGCCTGGAGATCCTCTCCATCGCCGCCTACGTGCTGGCCGGCCTGCACCGTCGCCGCATGCGCTCGGGCGAGGCCGCTCTCAAGTACTTCGTGCTCGGCGGCTTCTCGTCGGCCTTCTTCCTCTACGGCATCGCCCTCGTCTACGGGGCGACGGGCACCACGAGCCTGAGCGGCATCGCCGACTTCCTCGCCACCAACCGCCTCACCGACGAGGGGCTCCTGCTGGCCGGCGTGGGCCTCATGCTGGTGGGCTTCGGCTTCAAGGTGGCGGCCGCCCCGTTCCACGCCTGGACGCCCGACGTCTACCAGGGCTCACCCACGCCGGTGGTGTCGTTCATGGCCTCGGCCGTGAAGGCCGCCGGCTTCGCCGGGATGCTGCGGGTGATCGTGGTGACCTTCTCCACCCACCGCCTCGACTGGCAGCCCGTCGTCTACGGCCTGGCCGTGGCCAGCCTGGTCGTCGGGGCCGCTCTGGCCGTGGTGCAGACGGACGTGAAGCGCATGATGGCCTACTCGTCCATCAACCACGCTGGCTTCATGCTCGTGGCCGTGGCCTCCGGCACCATCGACGGCGTGACTGCCACCCTCTTCTACCTGGGCACCTACACGGTGCTGGTGGGCGGCACCTTCGGGGTGATCACCGTGCTCGGTCGTCGGGGCGACGGGCACCACGACCTGGACGACTACCGGGGCCTGGCCCGCCGGGAGCCGCTGCTGGCCTTCGCCCTCACGGTGTTCCTGCTGGCCCAGGCGGGCACCCCGCTCACCTCGGGCTTCCTGGCCAAGTTCTACGCGGTGAACGCCATCGTCGAGGCCGGCTCGTTCTGGCTGGGCCTGGTGGCCATGCTCACCGCCGTGGTGTCGGCCTTCCTGTACCTGCGGGTCATCCTGGCCATGTCCGCCGGGGCCGACGACGAGGCCGAGGAGCCGGCCGAGCCGGTGCGGCGCATCCGGGTGCCCCTGGCCGCCAAGGTCACCATCGTCTTGGCCCTGGCCGCCACCATCGGCCTCGGCCTGGTGCCCGATCCCCTCACCGAGGTGGCCCGCGACGCCACCCCCGATCTCGTCCCCGCCGAGGCCGGCACCGCCACTGCTCGCCCCTGACCCTCTTCCATTCTTGCGCGCTGGGAGAGCGCTGACGCTCCCCCAGCGCGCAAGAACCGACAAGCTTCGATTCTTGCGCGGCAGGAGAGCGCTGACGCTTCCCTACCGCGCAAGAATCGAGGCCCGCTCGGTCGGAAGCGGGTGCCCCAGGACCAGATCGCCTGAGGGTCAGGCCGCAGCAGCGTGCCCGGGAGCGGCGAGGGCCGAGCGGACGGTCCGGCACACCGAACGCGGGTCGCGGGTGACCTGGTCGAAGGTGAACTGGAGGACCCTCTGCCCCAGGAGCTGGAGCTCGTTGGCCCGGCGGGTGTCTCGCTCCAGGTCGGCGCGACTGCGGTGAAACGCATAGCCGAGGGCCTCGATGACGAGTCCGTCGTCATAGGCGAAGTCGACGCGGGCGGCGAACCGGCCACGACGACGCACCACCCGTTGCACGCGAGGCAGGGGAAGCCCCTCCGCGGCCAGGATGCGCAGGATCTCCCGCTCCAGCCAGCTCTCGGTCGGTCCGAGGTGGGCGCGGTGGGCGAGGGCTTCCTCAAAGGCCATCACGCCGTTGCGCCCCCGGCACCGACGTCGGGCGAGGGTCCACCAGAGCCACCGTTCGGTGGCGAGCCGGCGTTCGAGTGCCGTCGAGACCAGCTCGAACAGGCGAGTGGAGCTGAGCTCCTCTGGAACGAGGGCGCCGAGGGACATCAGGGTGCGGGCCACGCTGGTCGTGGGGATGCCGTCGATGAGGAGAATGTCTTCTGAGAGGAGATTGGTGGATGTGTGGACGCGGATGTCGATGCCCGCAAGTGGTGTCCACACCGACCTCCGTCGCCCGATCGTGACATCAAGAAGGGGTCGGTGAGGCGCCAGGCCGTGGATCCAGGCCGCTGTCCAGTGGGAGGCCGTTCCCCTGAGGTCGAGGCAGGCGGCGGCGATAGCGGTCCGCTCGGTCGATGGGACCATCGACAGGCGCCAGGTGCTGACCCCGGAGGGGATGAGGAGCCCGGCAGCTTCGCGACGGCGAATGGTCGATGCGGCCACGCCGAGGTGGCCGAGCTGGGCTCGGGTGATCAGACCATGTTGTGAGCGAGCGAGGTCGGCGATGCGGCGGTCGGTCTCGTATCTCATGCGGCCATGGTGACGATGGGGTGTGACATCGCTGACCGGCGCCCCGGGAGTTGGCCGCTTCCGCCTCCGGGGCCTCTCCCTTCTCGCGCGCGAGGGGAGCGGTAGCGCTTTCCCACCGCGCAAGAAGAGGATCGGGGCGGCTCCTGCGCGATGGGAAGGCGTCAACGCTCTCCCACCGCGCAAGAACTGACCCGGGGGGAGGTGAGGCGTCAGTCGAGGGCGGCGGGGGCGGGTTCGAGGATGCCGGCGTCGACGACGTCGCCCCCGGCCGAGTCGGAGACGGTGGGGTCGGGAGCCGAGGTGACCGGAGTCGGGGCGTCGGCCGGGCGGGGGAGGAGGAACCAGGTGGCGGCGGCGGCGGTGAACACCACGACGGCGCCCACCACGGCGGCCAGGCCCAGGCCGTCGACGAAGGCCTGCTGGCCGGCCGCCCGCAGCGCCTCCCCCGGGGCTCCGCCCAGCTCCCCGGCCACCTCGAGCGTGCCGGTGAGGCCGGACTCGGCCGCGACCCGCGCTCGCTCGGGCAGGCCGGTGAGGGCTGGGCCCAGGCTGGAGGTGAACCGGGACGTCACCAGCGAGCCGAGGACGGCCACGCCCAGGGCGCCGCCCAGCTCCCGGGTGGTGTCGTTCATGGCCGAGCCCACGCCGGCTCGGCCCAGGGGCACGGCCGACATGATGAGCGTCGTCAGCGGGCTGATGGTGATGGCCATGCCCAGGGCCAGCGGTATCACCGACGTGTACACCATCCAGATCGAGCTGCTCACGCCCACCTGGGAGAAGATGGCCAGGCCCAGGGCGGTGAGGCTGAGGCCCACGGGGACCACGCGGGCGGCACCGAAGCGCTGCACGAACCGGGGCACCTGGGGGGCGACGGTCATGATCACCGCGGCCATCGGGAGCTGGAGCAGGCCCGATTCGAGGGCCGAGTAACCCAGCACGAGCTGGAAGTACTGGGCCACAAGGAAGAACGTGCCGAACATGGCGAAGAAGGTGAGGGACATGCCGGCCGAGGCCACGCTGAAACGGCGGTCGCGGAACAGGCGCAGGTCGAGCATGGGGTAGCGGGCGGCCAGCTCCCACGCGGCGAAGGCGGCCAGGGCGACGAGGGCGACGCCGAAGGTCAGGCCGCTCTCCATCGACAGCCAGCCGTGGTGCGGGCCCTCGATGATCCCGTAGACGAGGGCACCGAGGCCGATGATCGAGAGGCCGGCACCCAGGAAGTCGAGGGGTTGCTTCTCGGGATCCTTGGAGCGGGGCACGAGGACGGCCCCGGCGGCCAGGGCGACGAGGATCACCGGCACGTTGATGAGGAAGACCGAGCCCCACCAGAAGTGCTCGATGAGCCAGCCCGAGGCGATGGGGCCGATGGCGGCGCCACCGCCGGAGAGGCCGGCCCAGATGGCGATGGCCCGGGGCCGCTCGTGGGCGGGGAAGACGTTGGTGAGGATCGACAGGGTGGAGGGCATGACGAAGGCGGCGGCGATGCCCATGACGGCCCGGGCGGCGATGACGGTGCCGGCGCTGTCGGCCACGGTGGCCAGGGCGGCCCCGACGAGGAAGACGACCAGCCCGGCCTGGAGGGCGCCCTTGCGGCCGAAGCGGTCGCCGAGGGTGCCGGCGGTGAAGAGGAGGCCGGCGAACACCAATGCGTAGGCGTCGACCATCCACTGCAGGGAGCTGGTGGAGGCGTCGAGCTCGCGGGCCAGGGTGGGGAGGGCCACGTTGAGGCTGGTGTTGCCGATGACGACGATCAGCAGGCTGGTGCACAGCACCGCCAGCGTCTTCCAGCGCCGGGCGTAGACGTCGGGGTCGATCCCGTGGTCGTCGGCGATCCCCGGTTCGGTGTGGGTCTGCACGCTGGTCTCCTGTCCCGAACCCGTCGCTGGGTTTCGCTACGACAACGTCTCTGAACTGTAGAGCCCCGACTCGGCGCCTTCGCCAGGGGATTTCCAGATTTTGCCGTGACTTCGGGCACGTAGAGAGAGGGGTGGGCGGGAAGTCATGCGACTTTCGCTACGGTTCGCCCCATGGCACGACCCCGCAGCCAGGAGGCGCACAAGGCGGCGCTCGACGCCACCGTCGAGCTGCTCCTCGATGCCGGGGTCGAGGGGGTCACCGTGGAGGAGGTGGCGGCCCGGTCCGGTGTGGCCAAGTCCACTCTCTACCGCCACTTCTCCACTCGGGAGAACCTGATCGCCCAGGCTGCCCGGTGCTGCCTCGTCGAGCACCCCACCCCCGACACCGGCTCCCTGGCCGACGACCTGCGCTATCTGTTCGGCCGCTTCGCCGAGCAGGAGGAGGAGCGGCGGATGACCGACCTCCTGCCCCTTCTCATCGACGCGGCCAAGCGCGACCCGGAGATGGAGGCCCTGGTGGCGTCGATCCTGGCCGAGCGGAAGCGGCCCATCCGCACCGTCCTCCAGCTCGCCCAGCTCCGGGGCGAGATCAGCCCCGACCTCGACCTCGACACGGCCATGGCCCTGGTGATCGGTCCCTTCAGCTACCGGCGCCTGGTCGAACGGCGCGACGCCACCCCCGAGTTCATCGAGGCCGTCCTCACCGCCGCCATCGCCGGCCTCCGCGCCACCGCGGCCAGGGACCTGCGCGTGTAGGTCCACCGCGTGTCGCCGCGCACGTATCGCCAGGCGTCGCCTGGCATACCGCCGCCGTGCGCGCCGGGTCGGCCCTGCCTCTCGCCGGCCTGACGCGACAGGGACCGGGCCCCGTCGGGCCCGGTCCCTGACACCACGATCGCCATCGCAGGGCGATGGCGGCCAGATCACTCAGCCGGCATCAACACCGTGTCGATGAGGTGGACCGTGGCGTTGGCGGTGGCCACGTTGCCGCACACGACGGTGGCTTCGCCGTTGATGGTGAAGGTGTCGCCCTCGGCCTCGATGGTGTCGACGCCGCCGTTCAGGGCGGTGACCTCACCGGCGGCGATCAGCTCGTCGACGTCCATCTTCCCCTCGACCACGTGCTGCTGGAGGATGTTCACGAGGGTGTCCATCTGCTCGGGGTCGGTGGTCAGGCTCTCGACCGTGCCGGCGGGCAGGGCCTCGAAGGCCGAGTTGATCGGGGCGAAGATCGTGTACTCGGCCGAGGTGTCGTTGAGGGCGTCGCCCAGGTCGGCGGCGGTGACCGCGGCGACCAGGGTGGAGAGCAGGGGGTTGTTGCTGGCCGCGGTGGCGGCCGGGTCCTCGGCCATGCCGGCGCTGCTGCCGTCGCCGTCAGCGGGGATCTGGGAGCAGGCATCGCCCACGGGCTCGGGAACGTCGCCTTCGTCGCCCATGTCGTCGCCCGTGGTGGTGTCGGAGCTGGCGTCGCCGGCGGGGGCGGCACTGTCGTCGGCCGGCTGCTCGGTGGTGTTGCCGGAGCTGGTGTCGTCACCGTCGTCGTCGCCACAGGCGGCGGCGATCAGCGACAGGGAGGCCAGGAGGGCCAGGAGGGAGAGCAAGGGCTTCTTGGTGCGCATGAGGAGGTTCCTCTCGGGGGGGTGGGTGATGGCGACACGTCGGTCGCCGGGAGATGGTTCGGTGCCGACCGCCCGGCGGATTGGCGGGATCACCCGTCGCCGATGGTCATGCGGACCTTGTGCCAGCCCGTCGCCCCGTCGGGGAGGGGTGGCCGGCGCTCTTCGTCCTGGGTCTCGCCGGTGCCGTCGGTGGCCCGCGCCTCGAGGGTGTGGCCGCCGGGTGAGGCGTCGTCCCAGCGGTAGGTCCACTGGCGCCAGGTGTCCTTGTTCAGCTCGTCGGAGAGCTCGCAGGCCCGCCACTCGCCGTCGTCGATGCGGAGCTCCACCTTCTCGATGCCCCGGGTCTGGGCCCAGGCCACACCGCCGACCATGAGGGTGCCCGCGGGGTAGGTCCGCAGGCTGCGGGGCGTGTCGATGCGGCTCATGGTGCGGATGGGGGCCTTCTCGCCGTAGCCCCGGGGCACCCAGTAGCTGTCGAAGGCGTCGAAGGTGGTCAGCTCCACCTCGACCAGCCACTTCACCGCCGACAGGTAGCCGTAGATGCCGGGGGTGACGAGGCGCACCGGGTAGCCGTGGGTGAGGGGGAGGGGCTCGCCGTTCATGCCCACGGCGACGATGCAGTCGCGGTCGTAGGCCGCCTCCAGGGGGAAGCCGCCGGTGTAGCGGTCGTCGGAGCGGCCCACGACCTGGTCGGCGCCGTCCTGCACGCCGGCTTCGTCCAGGAGGTCGCGGAGGGGGAAGCCGAGCCAGCGGGCGTTGCCGACGAGCTTGTCGCCGATCTGGTTGGAGACGCAGGTGAGGGTGATGTCGTACTCGTGGAGGTCGCGGTCGACGAGCTCGTTCCACGTGATGTCCAGCTCCCGGTCGACCATGCCCGTGACCTTCAGTCGGTAGTCGCCGGTGGTGAGCTGGGGCACGGCGATGGCGGTGTCGATCCGATAGAAGTCGCGGTTGGGGGTGGTGAAGGAGGCGACGCCCTGGGGGTCGGGGGCGACGTCGGGAGGGATCGGGGGCAGGGGGTCGACGGGGCGGGGGAGCACCAGGGCGGCCCGGTCGCCGGCAGCCGAGCCCCGGCCCTGCAGGTAGCGGCCGGCGGCGGCGGTGGCGCCGGCCAGGACGAGGACCGTTCCCGTCCCGATGAAGAACTGGCGCCGGGGCGGGAGCTCGTCGAAGGGCACGGGTTCGTGGTTGTCGCCCGGTTCCACGGTGGACGCACGGCGGGCGACGGCTGGAGGGCGGAGCCGGACGATGACGGCGACGGCGGCCACCGCCCCGAGGAGCGACGGCCAGACGGCGACGACGAGGCCGACGGCTTCCTGGCGCCGGGTGGCCAGCACGCCGAGCAGGGCGACCACGGCGACGATGGCGCCGGCCGGGCGGGGGCGGCGTCGGGCCAGTGGGCCCAGGGCGGCGCCGAGGAGGAGCAGGAGGACGAGGGTGCCGATGATGAGGGCGGGCTTGTCGTTGGTGCCGAAGGTGTCGATGGCGAAGTCCTTCATGGGCTTCGGCGCCCGGTCGATCACCTCGCCGCCGACGGCCACCACCGGAGAGCCGGCCGAGCGGACGATGCCGCCCACCAGCTCGCCCACCGCCACACCCGCGCCCGCGGCCAGCAGGCCGGCCACCACGGCCCGGGCCGTCCCCGGAGAGGGCCGGAGACGGGCGAGGCGCAGGCGTGACGGGGGCACGTCGACGGTTCGGAGCCCTCGGCCCGCCGGACTGGTGAGATCGTCCCCCCCGTTCTTGCGCCCGGATGTCGCTCAGGCCACGACGTTTCGGCGCAAGAAAGATCCTCGGTCGGCCCCGATCTGTTCTTGCGCCCGGGTATCGCTCGGAGAGCGACGTTTCGCGCCGAGAAACGGACCGGAGTCCTCGGGTCAGCGCAGGCGCCAGGGTCGGGGCAGGTCTCCGGTGGCGAGGGTGGACAGGCGGACGGCGGCCTCGTCCTCGGCCTCCGGGGAGCGGTGGCGGTTGGCCACGGCCCACGCCGCCGACCACAGGCCCCACACCTCGTCGAGGCCGAGCTCGCGGGCCATCCCGGTGAGGGGGGCACCGTAGGTGTCGTCGAAGGCGGCCAGATCGGAGGCCGGTCGCCCGTACCAGCGGACGAAGGCCACGGTGGGGGCGGCGTCATAGGCCCGGGGGCCCCAACCAGCCAGCTCCAGGTCGATGGCGATGGGGCCGTCCCGGCCGACGACGACGTTGTCGACGTGAAGATCACCGTGGACGACGGCCCCGGTGCGGAGGTCGTCACCGTTGGCGGCGGCCGCAGAGAGGGCGGCCTGCCACACGTCCTCCAGGCGGGCGGCGTGGCGGCGGAGAACCCCGATCTCCTCTTCGCTCGTGGCCCCGACATCGACGGCGCCGGCGAGCTGCTCGCGGGCGGCACCGACGGGATCGCAGGCGACGACGCCGCGGGGGTCGAGGCCCTCGGTCGCCCGGTGGAACTCGGCGGCCAGGCCGCCGAGCGTGGCGGCGTCGGCCTTCGCCTCGGCATCGGAGGGGACGACCTCCCGCCAGGCCGTCACCATCCAGCCGTCGAGGTCGACCGCGCCGGCGAGGCACCGCGTGGCCGGGACTCCGGCCTCGGCGAGCAGGGCGGCCACGGCCGCCTCCCGACGGGGGCCGGCCTCGTCACCCACCGAGGCCACGGTGAGCACCCGCGACGCCGGGAAGCGGACCACGTGTCGGCTGGCGGCGCGGATCTCCTCCGCACCGTCGGGGTCGAGCCCGAACCTGGTGGCCAAGGCAGGGATGGTGGGCGGTGCCGAGGCGGCTGAGGCCTCGGTCTCGGCCGGGCCGGCACCAGGGGTGATGGCGCTCGGCCCGGTCGGGGAGGACCGGTCGGGACCCGGGGATCCGGCGATCCGAGAGGCATCAACGGCCCGCCCACCGGCACGAGACGGAGCGTCGCTTCCGAAGGGGTCGGACGCGGATGTTGCGATGTCCGACCCGTCGCCGCCGGCCCCCACGGTCAGGCGGCCGACCGGGAGGTGATCCAGTCGTCGACGATGACGCCCAGGACGGGCAGGCTCACCGTCGACGAGCCGAGCACGGCGTCGTGGAAGCCCTTGATGTCGAAGGCGTCGCCCAGGGTCTCGGTGGCGTGCTGGCGGAGGCGCAGGATCTCCCGCTGGCCCACCTTGTAGCTGAGGGCCTGGGCGGGGATGGCGAGGTAGCGGTCGACCTCGACGGTGATCTCGTCCACGCCCACCGGCATGTGGGCGGCCATGAAGTCGACGGCCTGCTGGCGGGTCCAGCCCAGGGCGTGCATCCCGGTGTCGACCACCAGGCGGCAACCCCGCCAGGCGTCGTTCACGAGCATGCCGATGCGATCGAGGTCGCTCCCGTACAGGCCCATCTCGTCGGCCAGACGCTCGGTGTAGAGGGCCCAGCCCTCCACGAAGGCGGTGTGGCCGAAGCTGAAGCGCTGGAAGGCCGAGAGGTCGGTGAGCTCCGAGGCGATCGAGAGCTGGAGGTGGTGCCCCGGGATGGCCTCGTGGTACGCCACCGACGCCGTGTCGAAGCGGTTGCGTCCGCCGGGATCGTAGGTGTTAACGAAGTAGGCGCCGGGGCGGCTGCCGTCGGCCGCGGGGGGGAAGTAGTAGGCGGCCGGGGCGTCGGCGCCCAAGGCGGCGGGCACCTCCTTCACGTCGCACGGACTTTGGGGCAGGCGGCCGAACCAGTCGCCCATGACGGCGGCGGCGGCGTCGACGCAGCGGCGGGCGTCGTCCAGCATCTCCTCGGGCCGCTCGGCGTCGTAGCGCAGGGCCTGGTCCTGGCGCAGCCGGTCGAAGATCTCGTTCCGGTCGGTGGTGCCGAAGAGGCGGTGGCCGACCTCGGCGATCATCTCGTCGGTGCGGGCCACCTCGTCGAGCCCGATCTGGTGGACGGCGGCGGGGTCGAGGTCGAGGCCGGTGTTGGAGCGGACGAGGAAGCGGTACAGCTCGTCGCCGCCGGGGATGTGGCTCAGCCCCGCCGTCTCGTCGGGCCGGGCGACGGGGAGCAGCTCGGTGCGGAGGGCCTCGGCGTAGCGGGCGAAGGCGGGACGGACGACGTCCTCGACGGCGGCGCGCAGGTCGGCCCGCCAGGCGTCCTCGCCGTCCCAGTCGTCGGGGCCGGGGAAGGTGACGAAGGGATCGTCGTCCAGCGGGGAGGCGAGGTAGCCGTCGAGCTGGTTCAGGGCCCGCTCGACGACGATGCGGGGCGGGGTGCGTCCGGCGGCCAGCCCGGCCCGGAAGCGCTTGACGGCTCCGTCGAGGAGCTGGTCGGTCTTGCGGTGCCGCTGCACCAGGTCGAGGGCGTTTTGGGGCTCGGGCGCGTTGACCTGGGGAGCGGCGGTGAGGAGGCCGGCGGCCACGCCGTTCATCTGGTCGTAGGCCATCTCGATGCTGCGGTGGGCGATGTGGCCCAGGGCGTCGTCCAGCGTCTCGATCAGGAGATCGCGGGTGACCCGGTCGGAGAGAGCCATGTCGTCGACGGGCAGGGCGGCCACCCGCTCCCGCAGGTCGCGCCAGCGGGCCTCCTGCTCGCTCTCGGCGGTGACGCTGACGTCCTCGATCTCGCTGTCGAAGCGGCGGTCGCCGAGGAAGGTGGCGTAGCTGGGCGATACCCGCATGAGGGCTTCCCAGTACTCGTCGGCGAGGGCGTGGAGGTCTGACGGGGGAGCGTCCGGCATGGCCCCATCATGCCCCGAGCTCGGGTCTCGACGGCCTCCGTTGCCCGTTGGGTGTGTCCGGCTCTGTCGCTGGGGGTGCGGGACATCCCCCCGCACGACGGCCGGAGGGCCGCTTGCCCGACGATTCAGCTGCCTCGGATACCCCGCAGGCCGGCCCAGGCCAGGTTGGCCACCCGGTGGGCGGTGGCGTCGGGATCGGGGGCGGCCTCGGTGAGGGTGTGGCGGCTGGTCACCTCGGCGATGCCGACGATGCCCCGGGCGAGGAGGAGGCGATCGGCGTCGGAGAGGCCGGCCACGTCGATGAGCTCGGCCACGGTGTGGGCGAAGGCCTCCTCCACGCGGAGGAGGGCGTCGGTGAGATCGCGGTCGCGCCGGCTGTCGGCCATGAACAGCAGGCGGAAGGCATCGCGGTGCTCGGTGACGAACCGGAAGTAGACCCGGAAGCCGGCCTCGACCTGCTCGCGGGGGGAGGCGGCGTCGGCCGTGGCCTTGAGGACGGCGTCGGCCAGGCTGTCGGCCACGTCGTCGACGAGCTCCAGGTAGAGGGCCCGCTTGGAGCGGAAGTGTTGGTAGAGCACGGGCTTGGTGACACCGGCGGCCTCGGCCACCTGGTCCATCGACACGCCGTTGTAGCCCTGCTCGGCGAACTCGGCGAGGGCGACGTCGAGAAGCTGGCGCCGCCGGGCGGCCGCGGGGAGGCGGGGCGTCATGGCGGAAAGCTACCGGCTGCGTTGACGCCCGGGCGGGTGGTGACGCGACGAGGCCCGGGGATCGGCGGACCGAACCCCGGGCCTCGACAGTGATCAGTGGGTGTGGGCGATGACCGAGCGGGCGACCTCGCCCGACTCCATGGCCGCGAAGGCCTCGTTGACCTCGTGGACCGTGATCTCCCGGCTGATGAGCTCCTCGAGCTTCAGCTCGCCGTCCTGCCAGAGCTGGATCAGCTTGGGGACGTCGCGGTGCACGTCGGCCGACCCGTACCAGCAGCCCTTGATGGTCTTGGCCTGGTAGAGGAAGGTGAAGGCGGCGTTCATGGTGAGCATGACGTCCATGCGGGGCACGCCGACGATGACGGCCTCGCCGCCGGAGCGGGTCATGTTGATGGCCTGCATGATCGTCGGCTCCAGGCCGATCGCCTCGAAGGCGACGTGGACACCCTTCTGGGTGAGGGCCATGACCTGGCCGACGGCGTCGCCGTCGTCGGGGTTGACCACGTCGGTGGCCCCGAACTGCTTGGCCATGTCGAGCTTGGAGGCGAACTTGTCGATGGCGATGATCCGGCTGGCGCCGGCGATGCGGGCGCCCTGGATGATGTTGAGGCCGACGCCGCCGCAGCCGATGACGGCCACGGTGTCGCCCTCGCGGATGTTGGCGGTGTTGAGGGCGGCGCCGACGCCGGTGAGGACGCCGCAGCCGATGAGGGCAGCGACCTTGAGGGGCACGTCGGTAGGGATCTTCACCGTGCTGATCTCGGGCACGATGGCGATCTGGCCGTAGGTGCCGAGGGCGGCCATCTGGAACACGGGGGCGCCGCCGGAGGTGAGGCGGGTGGTGCCGTCGAGGAGGCTGCCGCCGGCGGTGGCGCCGGCCTTGTCGCAGAGGAAGGGCTGGCCCCGCAGGCACTGCTCGCACTCGCCGCAGCGGGGGACGAAGGAGAGGACGACGTGGTCGCCGGGGGCCACGGTGGTGACGCCCTCGCCGATCTCCTCGACCACGCCGGCGCCCTCGTGCCCGAGGACGATGGGGGCGGGCTGGGGGATGGTGCCGTTCTGGACGGACAGGTCCGAGTGGCAGACGCCGGAGGCCTCCATGCGGACCCGGACCTCGCCCGGCCCCGGCGGGGCGACCTCGATGTCGTCGAAGACCTCCAGCGGAGCTCCGACACCGGTGAGAACGGCTGCCTTCATTGACGTTTCCCCTGAGGACGGCGAACGAGCCCCGGGACCCTAGCCCAGGAAACTGACCGGTGGGTCAAGTGGGCTGACCTCGGCGCGGGGCGGCCCCTCGATCGAAAGGTCACTTCTTCTACCTATGCGGTAGCAGAGTGCCCTTTCGATCGTGGCGAGGCGAAGGAGCTCGCTGTTGCTGACCTATATCGCGCATGTTCAGCAAGGTTTGGTTTGGGAGGGTGTCGGGTGGTGTCATCACGGCTGCGGTGTTGTTGTGGTGGTGCCGTGGTTGGTTGTTCTTCGACAGGGGGGATCCCTCAAGATGTTGTTTCGACGTGTGTGGA
>CAZXRA010000144.1:0-12903 GCA_964643485.1 uncultured Iamiaceae bacterium
ACGAGGAGCGGGTCGAGCTGTTCCGGGCCGTCCGGGCCGCCGTCGACGTGCCCGTCATCGCCGGGGCCACCACCAACGACACGGCCCACAGCGTGGAGATGACCGCCGCCGCGGCCGAGGCGGGGATGGACGCCATCCTGGCCGTCACCCCCTACTACAACAAGCCGACCCAGGCCGGCCTGGTCGCCCACTTCGAGGCCATCGCCGCCGCCAGTGACCTGCCGGTGATGCTCTACGACGTGCCCGGGCGCACCGGGCGCAAGATCGCCACCGAGACCACCCTCACCCTCGCTCGCGAGGTGCCCACCGTGGTGGCCCTCAAGGACGCCGGAGGCGATCCGGCCGAGACGGCCCGCCTCGTGGCCGAGGCCCCCGGGGGCTTCGAGGTCTACAGCGGCGACGAGCCCCTCACCCTGGCCTTCCTGGCCTACGGGGCCGTGGGCGTGGTCGGCGTGGCCAGCCACTGGACGGCCGCCCACCAGGCCGAGATGATCGCCGCCTTCGAGAAGGGCGACGTGACCATGGCCCGGGAGATCAACGCCCGCCTCCTCCCGTCGTTCCGCTACATGAACTCCGATACCTGCGTGTTCTCCCAGTCGGTGAAGGTCATGCTCGGCGTCCTGGGCCTGCCCGTCGGGGAGTGTCGCCTCCCTCTGGGCCCGGCCCCGGCCGGCACCGACGTGGCCGCCCGTGACGTGGCCTCCGCTCTCGGCCTGCTGTCCTGACCACCCGGCGTGGGGTGGGCGGGCCGGGCGACGTAGGCTCGCCGCACGATGACCACTCCTGGGCCCGTTCACGTCACCTTCCTCGGTGGCCTCGGTGAGATCGGCCGGAACTGCGCCGCCATCGAGGTCGACGATCGCATCCTCCTCATCGACTGCGGTCTGATGTTCCCCGACGCCGACATGCTCGGTGTCGACCTGGTGCTCCCCGACTTCACCTGGCTGCGGGAGAACGGCCACCGCATCGAGGGGTGCATCGTCACCCATGGCCACGAGGATCATCACGGCGCCCTGTCGTTCCTGCTGCGGGAGCTGTCGTTCCCCATCATCGGCACCCCCCTCACCCTCGCCCTGGCCCGCAACCGCATCGACGAGGCCGGCCTGATCGACCGCACCGAGCTGGTCCCGGTGGGTGACCGCGACCGGCGCCAGTTCGGTCCCTTCGACTGCGAGTTCATCCCCGTCACCCACTCGGTGCCCCACGCCCTCGCCGTGGCCATCCACACCCCGCAGGGCACCATCCTCCACAGCGGCGACTTCAAGCTCGACCTCACGCCCGTCGACGGGCGGGTCACCGACCTGGCCGCCATCGGGGCCATCGCCGAGGACGAGGGCATCCGCCTCCTCCTGGCCGACAGCACCAACGCCGACCAGCACGGCCACTCCCGCTCGGAGACGAGCGTGGGCCAGGTGCTCTACGACCTGTTCCACGCCCACGAGGGCCGGCGCATCGTCACCACCTGCTTCGCCAGCCACATCCACCGCATCCAGCAGATCGCCGACGCCGCCATCGCCTTCGACCGGGTGGTGGCCACCCTGGGCCTGTCGATGAAGAAGAACGTCCGCCTGGCCCGGGAGATGGGCATCCTCACCATCCCCGATTCGCACCTGCGCGACATCGACGAGGTGGGCGACCTCGACCCCGGCAAGGTGTGCGTGATCTCCACCGGATCCCAGGGCGAGCCCATGTCGGCCCTGTCCCTGATGGCCAACCAGGCGTCGAAGTTCCTGAAGCTGGACGGAAACGACACGGTGATCCTCAGCTCGCACCCGATCCCCGGCAACGAGATGAACGTCACCAAGGTGATCGACGGGCTCATGCGCCTCGGGGTCGACGTGGTGCACTCGGGCATCGAGGACGTCCACGCCACCGGTCACGCCAAGCAGGAGGAGCTCAAGACCTACCTGTCGATCGCCAAGCCCGAGTGGTTCGTCCCCGTCCACGGTGAGTACCGCCACCTCGTCAGCCATGCCGCTCTGGGCCGCCGCATGGGCGTGCCGGCCGAGCGGGTGCTGGTGTGCGAGGACGGTGACCGCCTGGAGATCACCGGCGACGGCATCCGCAAGGTGGCCCGGGTGCCGGCTGGCTACCTCTACGTCGACGGCCTCGGCATCGGCGACATCGGCCACGGCGTGCTGCGCGACCGCCGGGTGCTGGCCGAGGAGGGCGTGGTCGTGGTGATCGCCGGGGTCGACATCGACTCGGCGTCGGTCGTGATGGGACCCGAGGTCATCACCCGAGGGTGGGTGCACGCGGCCGAGGCCGAGGATCTCCTCGATGAGTGCCGCCAGATGATCGGTCAGGAGCTGAAGGAGGCCCTGGCTGCCGATCCCAGCGGCGACGCCGAGCAGCTGGCCAAGGTGGTGCGCCGCTCGGCTGGGCGCTTCGTCAACGACCGCACCCGGCGCCGGCCCATGATCGTCCCCGTCGTGATGGAGGCCTGAGGCCCTCCCTCAGGCCTCGTCCGGGCCCGGACCCTCGTCCCCGCTCGGGGCCCCGGCCATCTCGCGGCGGCGCCGGAGGCGGAGGGCGGCGGCCGCGGCTGCCCCGCCCACCACGACGGCAGCTCCCACGCCGGCCAGGGGCAGGGTGGCGTCGGAGCCCGACGAGCTTGACGCCGCGGCCGGCTCTGTCCCGTTCGGGACGCCGGGCACGGTGGTGCCCAGTCGCGGTGGGGGCAGCGGGGCTCCCTTCACGTGCGGCGCCGGTCGCACCAGCTCGACGTTGAACACGCCGGGGTCGGAGAAGGCGGCCGAGTGGCCCTGCGGGTCGTTGGCCGACAGCTCCCGGCTGATGGCCACGAGCCCGGCCAGGCTGCGGTCGGACGGGTCGGCGACGAGGGGGGCGTCGTGGTCGATCACCACCCCGAAGAGGGAGTGGGTGCCGTCGGCGTTGTCGACCAGCTCCAGCACGCGGGACTGCTGGGGGAAGTCGATGTGGCTGGCCGTGGTGACCTCCCAGAACCCCGGCGCCAGGCCCCGGGGGTCGGTGTGGGCCGTGACCCCGTGGGTGTGGGTGTGGCCGTTCACCCAGGCGACCACGTTGGGGAAGCGGAGCAGGGTGGCCACCAGCTCCTCCCCCTGGACCCGGCGCTCGTCGGGGAAGGCGGGGTCGGGCAGGTCGGCGTCCATGGTCCCCGAGGTGTGGTGGCTGAACACCAGCACGAGCTGGTCGTCGCCCCCGGTGCGGGCCACCGTCCCGTCGGCGGCGATGTGGGCGGAGTGGACCGAGGCCAGCTCCTCCTCCAGCCATCGGAGTTGCCCCTCGGTGATGCAGCCGCTGGCCGACCCGCCGTGGGCGCAGGTGTCGAGGCTGAGGCCGACGACGCCGTCGGCCACGGCGAAGCGGTACCAGGTCTTGGTGGCGTCGAGGTCGTCGGAGACGTAGCCGTGCCCCTCGGCGGAGTCGAGCATCCGACGGATCCAGTCGGGGCGGTGGGCCGAGCGCCGGTCCTCGTCCGGGGTGACCTCCCGGTGGTGATAGTCGCCGCGGGCCAGCCCGGCGGCCACGGCGGCGGCGTCGGTGAAGAGGATGCTGACGAAGGTGCCCGAGTCGACGCCCGGGGGCAGGCCGGTGATCTTGCGGCTGCCGAGGAGGATCTCGTCGTAGGGCCCGTTGGGGGCGACGTTGCCCTGGAGGAGCCCGTCGTGGTTCCCGTAGGTGGCCCACCAGGGGACGTCCAGGGCCGGGGCGTCGAAGGGGGCGATGGCATCGGCGAGGAGCCCGTCGATGGACGGGAAGCCGCGGTCGGCCTTCCACGTGTCGGCGATGGCGGCCTCGGGGTGCCAGTAGGCGGGGTCAGGGGCGACGTCGTCCTGCACGCCCTCGAAGGTGCCGCGCTCGCCGCTGTCGGGTGTCAACGATCCGCCGTCGAGGACGCGGACGAACCAGTCGAGCTCGTTGACCTGGCCGTTGTCGGTGTTGTCGCCGGTGCAGACGAGGGCGTCGAAGGGGCGGCCGGTCACGGGCCCGCGGGCCAGGCCGTTGACGTGGCCGACCATGGCCGCCACCACCTGGGTGGAGAGCGTCTCCTGGGGGCGCCACGCCGCGGTGAAGGGCCCGCCGAGCCGGTCGAGCAGCTCGACCCGCCCGGGGCTCTGGGCGTCGACCAGGTGGGTGTCGCTGAACTGGACGACCGAGGCCATCGGACGGCGCCGGTCCTCGCGGCCGTCCTTGGGGGCGCCGAGCTCGCTCCGGACCACGAGGGGCTGGCCGGGGCCCTCGACGAGGCGCTGGTAGCCGGCGCCCGGGGCCCGGGCGATGGTGGCCCGGAGGGTGGTGCCGGCCGGGTCGGTGACGACGGCCAGGGGGAGGTGGCGGGCCGAGCGCCCGGCCGCGCCGACGACCGGGATCCCACCCAGACGCCAGGCCGCGGCCGCTGCCGCCCCGCCCACCAGGAGTTGTCGTCGATCGATGCCGTGTCGTCCGTGGCCCACGTCGGGCGACGTTACGCCCCCGTCACCCTCCGGTCAGGCCACGTTCACCTTGGCGCCCGGTCGGAGGTAGGGGCGCGCGGGTGTCCGCCTGGGGCGAGGGGGCCGCTGGTAGCGTCAGGGCATTGTGACCACCCCGCGTCGACGCCCCGCGACGGGTCGAGGCTCGTCCAAGGGAGCGCGCTCGGGCCCGTCCCGTTCGGGAGCCAAGCGGACGACGACGGCCACCGACCCCACCCTGGTCCGGGCGGCCCGGGCCACGTCGCGCGCCACCGAGGGCCACCGGGCCGACCTGGCCGGGCTGGTCCTGCTGCTCCTGGCCGTGGTGGCCGCCCTGGGCGTCTACGGCGGCGACGCGGGGGGAGCCCTGGGCCGGGCCGTGGCCCGGGGCGCGGGACTCCTGGTCGGCGCGGCGCGCCTCCTCGTGCCCCCCGCGCTGGCCCTCGCCGGTGCCCTCCTCATCCGGGGCCGGGTCGCCCCGCCGCCCGAGCCCGATCCCGAGACGGGCGAGATCCCCCGGTCGGCCCATGGTCCCGTGCGCCGGGCCCTCGGGGCCACGCTCCTCGTCGTGGCCGGGCTGGGCCTGCTGCACCTGGCCACGGGGTCGCCGTCCATCAGTGCCTCGGGCGACGAGCTGGTCGATGCCGCCGGGGCCCTCGGCGCCCTCGTGGGCGAGCCGCTCCAGCGCCTGGTGGCCACGGCCGGCGCCGTCGCCGCCCTGGTCCTCCTGGTGGTCGCCGGCGTGATCCTGGTGGCCGACCTCACCCTGCGCTCGGCGTCCCACCGGGTCGCCTCGGGGGTCGCGGCCGGGGGCCGTCCCGCCCTGTCCCGCACCTGGAGCGCCTTCCGCTCCCTCTTCCGCCTCGATCGGGAGACGAGCGGGGAGGGCGACCTGGTCGACCTCACCGATGACGACGCCCCGGCCCTCTACGACTTCGAGTCCGAGGGCGATGTGGCCCCCGCTCCGAAGCGGCGCAGCCGTCGATCGAAGCCGAAGCCCGACCCGACGGTGGAACCCGAGCAGCTCGACCTCGACCTGGGGCCCGGAGCCGAGCCGTCGGCGTGGAAGCTGCCCCCGGCCAAGCTCCTCGACCGGACTGGCAACCGGGCCGTCGACCGCAAGAAGGTCGAGGACGTCGGTCGCCACCTGGAGCACGCCCTGGCCGAGCACGGCGTGGAGACCCGTCTCGTGGGCATGACCGTCGGTCCCACCGTCACCCGCTACGAGCTGGAGCTGGGGCCGGGCGTGAAGGTGGCCCGGGTCACCTCCCTCCACCGCGACATCGCCTACGCCATGGCCACGGCCGACGTCCGCATCCTCGCCCCTATCCCGGGCAAGCAGGCCATCGGCGTGGAGATCCCCAACGTCGACAAGCAGCTCGTCACCGTGGGCGACATCCTCGCCAGTCCCGAGGCCCGGGCCGCCACCCACCCGCTGGAGGTGGCCGTCGGGCGCGACATCGACGGCAAGGCGGTGATGGCGCCGCTGGCCTCCATGCCCCACGTGCTCATCGCCGGGGCCACCGGTGCCGGCAAGTCGTCGTGCATCAACTCGCTGCTCACGTCGGTTCTCATGCGGGCCACGCCCGACCAGGTGCGCATGATCCTCGTCGACCCCAAGCAGGTCGAGATGGGCCAGTACAACCGGCTGCCCCACCTGCTCACCGAGGTGGTGACCGACCCCAAGAAGGCGGCCAACGCCCTGGCCTGGGCGGTGCGGGAGATGGAGCGCCGCTACGACCTGCTGGCCAACGTGGGCTTCCGCGACATCACCGGCTACAACGCCGCTTACGACCGGGGGGAGCTCCAGCCCGAGAGCGAGCTCGATCCCGTGCTGCCCCGGCTGCCGTTCATCCTGGTGGTCATCGACGAGCTGGCCGACCTGATGATGGTGGCGGCCCGCGACGTGGAGGAGTCGATCACCCGCATCGCCCAGAAGGCCCGGGCCGTGGGCATCCACCTGGTGATCGCCACCCAGCGTCCCTCGGTGAACGTCATCACCGGCCTGATCAAGGCCAACGTCCCCAGCCGCTGGGCCTTCGCCGTGTCGAGCAGCACCGACAGCCGGGTGATCCTCGACCAGCAGGGGGCCGAGCGCCTCCTGGGCAAGGGTGACATGCTCCTTCTCGGCCCGTCGTCGAGCGTGCCCCACCGGGTGCAGGGCTCGTGGGTCACCGAGGACGAGGTGCGCCAGGTGGTGGCCCACTGGCGGCGCCAGTCGCCCGAGGTGAGCTACGACGACACCGTCCTGACCGAGGGGGCGGCGGCCGGATCGGGTGGCAGCGCTGGTGGGGGCGGAGGCGGCGGCGACGAGGACGACGACCTGCTGGCCCAGGCCACGGAGTTGGTGGTGCGCAGCCAGCTCGGCTCCACGTCGATGCTCCAGCGCAAGCTGAAGGTGGGCTTCGCTCGGGCCGGACGGATCATGGACCTGTTGGAGCAGCGAGGGGTGGTGGGTCCGTCGGTCGGCTCGAAGGCCCGTGACGTGCTCATGACCGTCGACGAGCTCGGCGGGGCGGGGAGTGGCGGGGGTGGGGGCGAGCCCGCGGTGGCCGGATCCCGCTCCGAGGGCATGGGCGACGACCCCTTGATGTGACGGGCCGGGAGGAAAACCCGACCCAACCGGTAGGGTTTTGGCCGTGAGGTCCGTGTTCCGCTTCCCGAACCCCGTGGACGACGTGTCGGCCCGGCTCGTTGCCGCCGGGGTGGTCGTGCTGTCGGCGGCCTACGTCGTCACGACGTGGTGGCCGTTCCTCGTGCTGCTGGCCTACGGCTTCGTGGCCCGGGTCCTCAGTGGTCCCACCCTCAGCCCCTTGGGACAGCTCGTCACCCGCGCCGTTCGTCCCGCCCTGCCCGTCGACGCTCGCCCCACGCCCGGCCCGCCCAAGCGCTTCGCCCAGGGCATCGGCGCCGCCTTGTCGGTCGCCGCCGCCGTGGCCACCTTTGGGTTCGGCGCCGTGGGCGCCGGCCAGGTGCTGGTGACCATGATCACTGTCGCCGCCACCCTGGAGTCGGGCCTCGGCTTCTGCCTCGGCTGCTGGATCTTCGCCCGGCTGATGCGGGTGGGGGTCATCCCCGAGGGTGTCTGTCGGGAGTGCGCCGACATCTCTTCCCGGTTGGCGCCCAGCGGCTGAGGGTCGCGGCGGGGCGCACCGGTAGCCTGGTCCGCCGTGCCCGGACGCCCCGACCCGGCGGCGCCCACCTACTGGGTGGAGACGCTCGGCTGCCCCAAGAACGCCGTCGACTCGGACAAGCTCACCGGGCGGCTGGTGGCCGACGGGCTGACGGCGGCCGCCGACCCGGCCGAGGCCGACGTCGTCGTGGTGAACACCTGCGCCTTCATCGACGAGGCCCGCCAGGAGTCGATCGACACCATCCTGGGCCTGGCCGATGCCCGCCGCGAGGGAGCCCGCCTGGTGGTGACCGGCTGCCTGGCCGAGCGCTACGGCGACGAGCTGGCGGCCGAGCTGCCCGAGGTCGACGCCGTGGTGGGCTTCGGGCAGGATTTGGGCACGAGCGTCCCGGTGCTGCTCCGCCCCCGTGTCGGCGGCGGCGCGGCCGACCCCGTCGTCCCCGACTTCGACCTCCTCAACCTGCCCCGCCCGGCCGCCACCGCCCCGTGGGCCTACGTGAAGGTGGCCGAGGGCTGCGACCGGGCCTGCGGCTTCTGTGCCATCCCGTCGTTCCGGGGCCCGCAGCGCAGCCGGAGCGCCGAGGCGATCCTGGCCGAGGTCGACCAGCTCGGGGCGGCCGAGATCGTCCTCGTGGCCCAGGATCTGGCGTCCTACGGCCGGGACCAGGGCGTGGGGGAGCGGGGCCTGGTGCCGCTCGTCGGCCGGGTGGCCGAGCGGGTGGCCCGGGTGCGCCTCCTCTACCTCTATCCCTCGGATCTCACCGATGCCCTGGTCGACGCCATCTGCGTCTCGGGCGTGCCCTACTTCGACCTGTCCCTCCAACACGTGTCCCGGCCGCTGCTGCGGCGCATGCGGCGGTGGGGCGACGGTGACCGCTTCCGGGCCCGCATCGCCGACATCCGCCGGCGGGAGCCCGATGCCGCCCTCCGGTCGAACTTCATCGTGGGTTACCCGGGCGAGACCGAGGACGACCACGACACCCTGCTCCGCTTCGTGGAGGAGGTGGAGCTCGACTGGTGCGGCTTCTTCTCCTACTCCCGGGAGGACGGCACCTACGCCGCCGACCTCGAGGGGGCGGTCGACCCGGCGCTGATGGCCGAGCGCCTGGCCGAGCTGCGGGAGGTGCAGGACGCCATCACCGAGCGCCGCCGGGCCGCCCTGGTGGGCGAGCGGGTCGAGGTGCTCGTCGACGCCCCGGGGGTGGGCCGCACCCACCGGGAGGCGCCCGAGATCGACGGCGTGGTCACCGTGCCTGCCGACCTGCCGGTGGGCGAGATCGCTTCGCTGGTGGTGACGGGGGCGGCCGGCCCCGATCTGGACGCAGCCTGACCTGGGCATTCGCCCGAGGCGACGTCGCGCAGGAGAGGCAAGCCGGGGTCGGGCAGAGTCTTGCCAGCTATCTGGGAGTCCAAGTTGTTTCGGCACCTGGTCCGCATCGTGGGCATCACGTCGATCCTCGCCCTGGCCCTCATGGGTGGGGCTGCCGGTCACCCGGTCTCGGCCTCGACCCCGCGATCGGCGGAGGGCGACAGCGTCGTCGTCCTGACCGTCGATCCGGGGCCGTGGTCGACGGAGGGAGAGGCGGTCACCATGGCCGTCACGGTGACCTGGCCCCGGGGCGGTGGGGTGGTGCCGGCGTCGGGTTCCGTGCAGTTCTTCGCCTCCTCGCGGGCTGGCAGCATCCTGCTGGGCACGGTCACGCTCGACGGGGCGGGCACGGCCCGGGTCGTGACGACGGCTCTCGGGGCCGGTCGCCACATCTTGGGGGTGCGCTATGCCGGTGTCCCTGGCGAGGCGCGGGCCCAGACCCGCAGCGTCGCCCACGACGTGGTGGCCGTGGCCGTCTGCCCCGGGCCCGTCACCGGGCGGACGGCGGCGGTGGTGCGCCTCGTGTACATGACCCTGCTGGGCCGGTGCCCGGATCGGGCCGGGCTCGACCACTGGGTCGGGCGCCTGGACGGCGGAACCTCGAGGGAGGCCTTCGCCGCGACCATCGCCCGCACCCCGGAGGCCGTGGGGAAGGTCGTCGACGACGCCTACCGGACGTTGTTGGACCGTCCCGCCGATCCCGCCGGTCGCACCTTTTGGGTGCGGCGGTTGCAGGCCCACGGGCGTTACGACCAGCTCCTCGCCGACCTGGGGGCCTCGCCCGAGCTGTGGACCCGGTCCGGGGGGACCGACGACGGCTTCGTCACCCGGATCTACGAGCGCCTCCTCGACCGGGCCCCGGACGCCCGGGGGATGGCGTACTGGCTCGACCGCTACGCCGACGGCGCATCCCGGCGGGTCCTGGTCCGGGCCGTGGCCACCCTGGACGAACCGCTCGGGCGTCTGGTCACCCTGGCCCACTACACCTTGCTCGATCGGGCTCCCACGGCGGAGGAGGCCGCCGCTGGCATCGCCTTCCTGCGCCGCACCGGTGATCGGTCCGGCCTCCTGGCTCAGCTCATAGGCCGCCCCGAGTTCGCGGCCCGGGCCTGAGGGGTCGATGTCACCTCCGTGGGCCCTCTCGGGTCGAAAGGTCGTGCTGACCACGGCTGCGTGCCAGGATCACAGGTGCATGGTCGACGTGGCGCGCGGGCCGGGGCTCCGGTGACGAGGCAGGACGAGGGCCCCGTGGGATCGGACGACGTGGCCGCGGGCCGGTACGGGCCATCGGCCCTGATGACCCCGGCCAACGCCGTCACTGCCATCCGCCTGCTGTTCTCACCGGCCCTGCTGGTGATGATCGTGCGGGAGCCGGCGTCGTGGCTGGCCGCCGGCATGTGGTTCGCCCTGGCCGTCACCGACGGCATCGATGGGGCCCTGGCCCGCCGGCACGGCACCACCCGCTCCGGGGCCTTCCTCGACCCGCTGGCCGACAAGGTTCTGGTGCTGGGGGCCCTCTACGCCCTCGTCGCCGCCGACCGGTTCTCGTGGCTGCCCGTCGTGATCATCACCGCGCGGGAGGTGGCGGTGTCGGCCTACCGCACCCACCTGGGCCGCTCGGGCCTGGCCGTGCCCGCCCGTCCCCTGGCCAAGGCCAAGACCGTGGTGCAGGAGCTGGCCGTGGCCCTGGCCCTGGTGCCCCTCACCGTCGACCACCCGGGCTGGGCCGACGCCGCGCTGTGGGTGGCCGTGGGCTTCACCCTGGTGAGCGGGGCCCAGTACCTGCTGGACGGCCGGGACGCAGCGACCACCTTGGGCCACCGGGCCCGGCCCAGCTCGACCTGATTCAGCCGCCGGTCAGATCCTCGCGCCAGGTGGGGCCGTACTTGGCCGTCATGCCCGCCTGGAGCTCGGCCTCGGCCGCGGCGTTCCAGTCGATGCCCATGTGCTTGGCCGTGCCCTGGTGCTCGTGGTTGAGGTAAGCCCGGTCGGTGACGAGCACCTTCAGGCCGGCGGCGACGGCGCGGCAGCCGTAGTCGATGTCGGCCCCCCAGCCGTGGGCGCCGAAGTGCTCCTCGTCGAAGGGGCCGAGGCGGTTCCACGCCCGGTGGGTGATGAGCATGCAGGTGCCGTCGACGAAGCCCACCTCCCGCTCGGTGGGAGGATCGGGGCGCACGTAGTCGGCGGCGGGCCCGAGGTACGGCCCCTTCTGGTGGGCCCACACGTCGTCGTAGAGGGGGGCCAGCAGCCCGGCCCGCGGGTAGGCGCGGAGGGCGCCGGCCAGGCCCTCGACGAACCGGGGGTCGAGGCGCACGTCGTTGTTGAGGCACATGAAGACGTCGACGTCCCGCTCCGCCGCCGCCGTCTCCAGGCCCAGGTTGGTGCCCCGGGTCCAGCCCAGGTTCTCGCCGGGGCGGACGACGCGGGTGCCGTCGGGGTGCGGCCCCTCCCAGTCGTCCCCGTTGTCGACGAGGTACACGGCCAGCTCCACGCCGGGGACGGGGCCCTGGGCCGTGAGGTCGGCCAGGACGGTCTCGGTCAGGTGGTGCTGGCCGTAGACGGGGATGACGACGGCGATGAGCATGGCGTTCCCTCCGCCGGGAGCGGCCGGTTCAGCCCTCGTCGAGGGCGGCGATGGCGTCGGACAGGGCGATGAGGCGGCGAGCGTTGTCGACGTGCATGTTCTCGATCATGCGCCCGTTGTGGGTGACGACGCCCTTGCCGGCGGCGATGCCCTCCTCGAAGGTGGCGATGAGGGCCCGGGCGTCCTCGACGGCCTCCGCGCTGGGGGCCCACACCCGGTTGGCCGGCTCGAGCTGGCTGGGGTGGATGAGGGTCTTGCCGTCGAAGCCCATCTGGCGGCCCTGCACGCACTCGGCTTCGAAGCCGTCGGGATCCTTGATGTCGTTGTAGACGCCGTCGAGGATGACCTTGCCCGTGGCCCGGGCGGCGAGGAGGCAGAGGCCCAGGCCGGTGAGGAGGGGCTGTCGGCCGGGGACGTGCTCGGCGTGCAGCTCCTTGGCCAGGTCGTTAGTGCCCATCACCAGCACGGTGAGGCGCTCGGAGGCGGCGGCGATCTCCTCGGCGTGGAGCATGGCGACCGGGGTCTCGACCATGGCCCAGATCTTGGTGTGGTCGGGGGCGCCGGCCGCCTCCAGGCTCTTCTCGATGGCGGCCACGTCGGCCACCGAGCCGACCTTGGGCACCACCACGGCCGCGGGACCAGCGGCGCCGGCGGCGGCGATGTCGTCGGCGTGCCACTGGGTGTCGAGGCCGTTGACCCGGATGGTCAGCTCCCGGGCGCCGTACGCGCCCGAGGTCACAGCGGCGCACACCCGGTCGCGGGCCTCGGCCTTGGCATCGGGGGCGACGGCGTCCTCCAGGTCGAGGATGAGGGCGTCGGCGGCCAGGCCCTTGGCCTTCTCCAGGGCCCGCTCGTTGGCGCCGGGCATGTAGAGGACGGAGCGACGAGGCCGGATCTCGCTCATGTCAGGCCCCCGTCCCGGCGAAGCCGTAGCGCTCGGCCAGCTCGGGGTCGCGCTCGGCCAGGGCCCTGGCCAGGTCGACCATCACGTGGCACTGCTTGACCGAGGCGTCGTCCTCCATCTTCCCGTCGATCATCACCGCGCCGGTGCCGTCTCCCATCTCCTCGATGACGTGGAGGGCGTGGGCGACGTCGGCCGGGTCGGGGGAGAAGACCCGCTTGGCGATGTCGATCTGCACGGGGTGGAGGCTCCAGGCACCGACGCAGCCGAGGAGGAAGGCGTTGCGGAACTGGTCCTCGCAGGCGACGGTGTCCTTGATGTCGCCGAAGGGGCCGTAGAAGGGGAGGATGCCGTTGGCGGCGCAGGCGTCGACCATGCGGGCGATGGTGTAGTGCCAGAGGTCCTGCTGGTAGGTGGCCCGCTCGCCCTCGATGTCGCCGTCGACGGGGTCCCGGCGCACCAGGTAGCCGGGGTGGCCGC
>CAZXRA010000145.1:0-2948 GCA_964643485.1 uncultured Iamiaceae bacterium
CGGCCGGGGGGGGGGGGGGCGCCCGGGGCGTTCTCGACCTCGGCGCCCCCGGGGGCGGGGCCCGGGGGGGCGCGGGCCGGGGCGCCCGCGGGGTCGTCGACCACCCGACCGATGGCCTCGGCCACGCCCTGGGCATCGCCCGGCTCGACCAAGAGGCCGGTGACGCCGTCCTCGACGGCCTCGGGGATCCCCGACAACCGGCTGGCGACCACCGGCACCCCCACCGCCATGGCTTCGAGCACGACGACGGGCAGCCCCTCGCGCCGGCCGTCGGCCGACGGCACGCTCGGGGCCACCAGGACGTCGGCCCGGGCGAGGGTGGCGGCGACGTCCGGGCGCGGCACGCGGCCGGTGACGTGCACCCGGTCGCCCAGCCCGGCGACCCGGGCCTGCTCCACGAGGGCGGCCCGGTCGGGGCCGTCGCCGACGAAGGTGCAGTGGACGTCCCGGCCGGCGGCGACCAGGCGGCGGCAGGCCTCGACGAGGACCGCCTGTCCCTTCACCTCGTGCAACGTCCCCACGCAGCAGACCCGCACGGGACCGTCACCGGCGGCGACCGGCCGCGGGGCGCGACGCGGCAACTGAGCCGGGTCGATCCCGCAGCGGACCACGTAGACCTTGTGCCGGGCCGACGGCCCGCACTCGGCCACGATGACGTCGCTGTTCGCCTCGGAGACGGTGACGACGAAGGCGGCATCTCGCACCTTGGTGCGGAGCATGCTCCGGTCGCGGTGGAGATCGGAGCCGTGGGCGGTGAAGCTGTACGGGAGGCCCGACAGCCGGTGCACCACCCAGGCGACGGCGGCCGGGTGCGTGGCGAAGTGGGCGTGCACGTGGTCGACACCGGCACCGGCGAGGCGGCCGGCGAGATCGACGGCGAACGGGAAGGCGGCCAGGGCCCCGACGAGCAGCCGCCGGCTGCGCCCCGTCTCCCGCACGATCGTCACCAACGCCCCCACCACCGCCCTCGGGTGCCGGACGAGCCCGCGCCCGCAGCCCAGCAGGACCGCCGGCGACCCGAGCCGGCGGTGCTCCACGTGCCCGTCCAGGGCGGCGACGGTGGGCTGGACCACGTCGGCCCGTTCCCGGTGGAGGGGGTGGAGCACGACGTCCGCGCCGGCCGCCATCACGGCGAGGGCCTCGTCGACCACGAAGGTCTCGGTGAGGCGCGGGAAGCGGGAGACGACGTAGGCCACCCGAACCGTGGCGATCACCCCGTCGCCGCCTCGGCCGGCGGTCGCGTGGCCCGCCCGCCCCCCTTGGCCTTGGGCCGGTCAGTCCCTCCGGAGGGCCGACCGGCCCCGTTCTTCGGTGGCGCCTTCGCCGGCGCCGGGGCCGCCGACGCCCCGGCGGGCACGGGCTCGGGCTCGGGCTCGGGCTCGACTGTCAGGTGGCCGTCGTGGAGCAAGACGAACGGGATCTCCGCCCCGGTCGCCTGGAGGTTGCCCGCGGTGTCGCGGACGTGGGCCAGCCGGGTGGTGAAGCGGCGGACGCCGAGCAGGGTGACGTCGGCAACATGGGCCCACACCAGGGCGGCGGTGCTGGTCAGGGCGGAGGAGGTGACCACGACGAGGAGGCCCCCGTCGGCGGTGTGCTCCTCCACGAGGGCGCGCGCCAGATCCTCGGTGACGGCGGCGCTGGCCGGGGCCCCGGTCTCGGGCGGCGTGCCCCACGGGTGCAGGACCTCGCCGGTGGCGTCGAGCACCGTCACCGACGGGCGCCGCTCGCCCCAGATCCGGGCGAGGGCCAGGGCGATGCCGGCCGACCCGTCCCGATCGGCCGCCCCGGTGACGGCGATGCACCGCATGGACGGGCTGGCCAGCTCCACCTGCGTGGCCACGACCCGCAGCGGGTCGGGGTGGCGGCGCCGCGTCGACCACGAACGGGGCCGGGCCAGGGCGAGGGCGGGGATGCCGGTGGCCTCACCGACCCGGGCCGCCGTCTCGGCGCTGTCGCTGACGAACTCGTACAGGAGCACCACGGCGGCCGACCCGAGGAGGCCGGCCAGGGCGGCGAGGGGGACGACGAGGCCGCTCTGGGGGGAGACCGGTCGCTCGGGGGCGCTGGCCGGGTCGATCAGGCGCAGCTGGCCCTCGGGCCGGACGGTGCCCTCCCGGCTCTGCCGGACCAGGTCGGCGGTGACGGCGTCGGCCACGGCACGGGCCGTGTCGGCCCGGTCGGCCCGGGCCCGGATGGTAAGGAAGCGGGTCGTGCCGTTGGCCGTGGCCCGCACGCCCCCTTCGAGCACGGCCGAGGCCACGCCGGTCTCCTCGGCCACCCGGTCGAGCAGCGACTCGCTGGTGGCCAGCTCGGCGTAGGTCTGGGCCAACGTCGACGAGGCCCGCATGGTGTCGCTGTCGGTGTTGAGCGGGCCGACGAGGATCACCGCCGTCGACTCGTAGCCCTCGTCGGTCGACGCCGAGAAGCGCCAGCCGATGAGAGCGGCCACACCGGTGGCGATGACGATGGCGAAGACCCAGCGCCGCAGCACAGGCAGCAATCCGTTCAGCTCCACGTCCGACCTCCTCGCGCCGGGTGAGACGGACGCACGCGGGCGCGTGCGGCGAGGGCGCCGGCGCGCGCCCTGTGGGGGGCCGGGTGCAGCTGGAGGCGCACCAGGCCCTCGGTGGCCCGGGGGCCCACGTTGATGCGGCAGAGAGCGTCCCAGCGGGGTCGGGCCCCGTCGTTGACGCCCCGCTCGGTCGTCATCCCGATGGCCATCCCCGCGCGCCGGGCCGCGGCCCGGACCCTCTCGTCGGTGGCCCCGCCCGGGGCGGCGAAGATCGGCTCGGCTGCGTCCCCGACGCGGCGCACCAGGTCGGACCACGAGCCCTGCACCTCGTCGTCCAGGTGATCGGCCCGCAGGCCGGGGAGGAAGGGGTGGGTGCGGGAGTGGGGGGCGAGGGCGAGCCCTTCCGTCCCCATGCGGCTCAGGGCGTCCCACCCCA
>CAZXRA010000146.1:0-7880 GCA_964643485.1 uncultured Iamiaceae bacterium
ACTTCTCGGAGTACCTCTCGGAGCGGCTGCTGCTGTTCTTCGGAGCGGTGCTCAGCCTGTCGTTCCTGCTGCTGATGGTCGTGTTCCGGTCGGTGCTGGTGCCGGTGAAGGCCGTGGTCATGAACCTGCTCTCGATCAGCGCGGCCTACGGGATCGTGGTGGCGCTGTTCCAGTGGGGCTGGCTGAGCGACCTCACCGGCGTGCAGCCGGCGCCCATCGAGCCGTGGGCGCCGATGATGCTCTTCGCCATCGTCTTCGGCCTGTCGATGGACTACGAGGTGTTCCTGCTCTCGCGGATCCGGGAGGAGTGGCACCGCAGCGGCGACAGCCGCACGTCGGTCGCCGACGGGCTCGCCGCCACGGCCAAGGTGATCACCGCCGCCGCCGCCATCATGGTCGTCGTCTTCGGCAGCTTCCTGCTGGAGAACGACCGCGCCCTCAAGCTGATGGGCATCGGCCTGGCCACCGCCATCTTCCTCGACGCCACCATCGTCCGCATGCTGCTGGTGCCGGCCACCATGGAGCTCCTGGGCGACAAGAACTGGTGGCTCCCCCGCTGGCTCGACCGCCTCCTCCCCAACATCGACGTGGAGGGCCGCGCCGATCCCGTCGACCGGGACGACGACCCCGACGTCGACCGGGAGCTGACCCCGGCCTGAGCCCCGCTGCTGGCGATCTCAGCCCTGCTCGTCGAGGGAGGCGAGGAAGGCCAGCAGGGCTTCGGTGAAGGCCGCTTCGGCCTCCCGGTGGGGCCAGTGGCCGACACCGTCGACGACGAGAGCCCGGCTGCCCGGGCCCGTCGCCGCCGCCGTGCGGTGGTAGAGCTCGGGATCGAGGAAGCCCCCGCCCCCGACGACCAGCGCCGGCACCTCGGGGACGGCGGCCACCGCCGGGGTCGGGCGGGGCGAGAGGGCCCGGTAGTGGTCGACGGCGGCGGTGAGCGACGCCGGCTCGGAGAAGCACTCCCGGGCCCGGCGCAGGCAGGCCTCCCGCTGGGCGCCCGACCAGTCCGGCGCCCAGCGGGAGTAGAGCCGGTCGAGGTAGGCAAAGCCGTTGCGGGACACCGTGCGCTCGGCCCACGGCATGCGCAGGGCGAGGAAGTGCCGGGCAGCCCACGCCGCGCCGGGGCTGGGCTTGATCAGGCTCGGGTGCGGGATGTCGATGGGGACGATGGCCCGCACCCGCTCCGGCGCCAGGTTGGCGGCGCCGTAGACCATCGAGGCCCCCCAGTCGTGGCCGACCAGCACGGCCGACGGCGCGTCGAGGGCGTCGAGCAGGGCGACGAGGTCGGCCGAGATCGCCTCGGCGCCGAACCCTCGGCCGGCGACGTGGGTGTCGGGGTGGTAGCCACGAAGCCACGGGACGACCACCCGGTACCCGGCCGCGGAGACGCTCGTCGCGATGGCCTCCCAGCCGTGGGGCGTGTCGGGGAAGCCGTGGACCATCACCACCAGCGGGCCGGAACCCATGTCGGCGAAGGCAAAGGTCTGGCCGGCGTCGGTCGATGCGCGGGAGGACAGGTCCATGGGCGAACCGTAGACCCGTGGCTCACCGTGGCCCCCTCGGCCGTGACGAAGAGGAGCGCCCGCCGACCGGCCCGTATCCTCGCCCCGTGAGCCCTGCCGCCGCCCGCTCCGGCCCGCCCCTCGCCCAGGGGGAGCTGCCCGACGCCGACCACCTGCCCACCGGGGAGGAGAAGGTGCAGGCGGTGCGGGTGATGTTCGACACCATCGCCCCCCGCTACGACCTGGTGAACCGGATCATGACGTTCCGGATGGACGTGGGATGGCGGCGGCGCAGCGTGCGGGCCCTCGGCCTCCCGGCCCGGTCCCGGGTGCTCGACCTGGCCTGCGGCACCGGCGACCTGTGCGTCGAGCTGGCCGGCGCCGGGCACCGGCCGGTGGGCGTCGACCTGTCGTTCGGGATGCTGGCCGCGGCCCGCACCGACGCCCCCCTCGTCCACGCCGACGTCCTGCGCCTGCCGGTGGCCGACGGCTCCGTCGACGGCGTCACCTGCGGATTCGCCCTGCGGAACCTGGAGGAGCTGCCCCGCTTCTTCGCCGAGCTGGCCCGGGTGTTGCGCCCCGGAGGCCGCATCTCGCTGCTGGAGGTGGCCGAGTCTCCCAACCCGCTGCTGCGCTTCGGGCACTCGATCTACTTCGGGAAGGTGGTGCCCCGCATCGGCGGGCTGCTGTCCGACCCGGCCGCCTATCGCTACCTGCCCAAGTCGGTGTCGTACCTGCCTCCTGCCCCCGAGATGTTGGCGATGCTGGTGCAGGCCGGCTTCCGGGACGCCCGCCACGACCTCCTGTCGTTCGGGATCGCCCGCCTGGTCACCGCCACCCGCGGCCCCGACGCCGAGGCCCGGTGACCTCCCTCCCCCTGGTCGCCCGCACCGTCGCCCTCGACGTGGCCCCGGAGCCCCTGGCTGTGGCCGGGGGGGACGGGCTGCTCTTCACCGCCCCCGGGGGTGAGGCTCTGGCCGGGCGGGGCGTGGCCGCCCGCCTCTCCCCCGCCGACGCCGCCGCCGCCCTGGCCGTGGCCCGGGTCGACGACCCGGTGGACCGTCCCGGCACCGGTCCCGTGGCTCTCGGCGCCCTCCCCTTCCACCCTGACGAGGAGGGGACGCTGGTGGTGCCGTCCCTCATCGTGGGTCGGGCCGCCGACGGGGCGGCGTGGGTGACCACGGTCGGCACCGAGGACGCACCGCCACCCGACCCGGCGACCCTGCACGGCGAGGAGCTCGTCGCCCCGGACGACCGGAGCCCCGGTCCGGGCTCGTTCTCGGTCGAGAGCGTCCGCCCACCGGCCGAGTGGTGCGACGCCGTGGCCGAGGCCACCGCCCGCATCCGGGAGGGGGGGCTCGACAAGGTGGTCCTGGCCCGGGAGGTGCGGGTCACGGCCGACGCCCCCTTCGACGTGGCCGCCGTCCTGCGCCGCCTGGCCCTCGGGTTCCCGGGCTGCCACGTGTGGTCGGTCGACGGCTTCCTCGGGGCCAGCCCCGAGCTGCTGGTGGGCCGGGCCGGCGACCGGGTGCAGGCCCAGCCCATGGCCGGCACCGCCCCCCGGCGGAACGACCCGGTGGCCGACGCTGACGCCGTGGCCGGGCTCCTGGCCTCCCCGTCATACCGGCACGAGCACCAGGTCACCATCGACGCCGTCTACGACGTCCTCCTGCCCTTCTGCTCGTTCCTCGACTTCGAGGCCGAGCCGTCGGTGGTGGCCCTCCCCAACGTGACCCACCTGGCCACGACGGTGGCCGGCGTCCTCTCATCCCCACCGGCACCGGTGCTCGACCTGGTGGCCGCCCTGCACCCCACGCCGGCCGTGTGCGGCCGCCCCCGCGACGCCGCCCTGGCCGCCATCGCCGAGCTGGAGGGCTTCACCCGGGGCCTCTACGCCGGGGCCGTCGGGTGGACCGACCGCCACGGCAACGGCACGTGGGCAGTGGCCATCCGCAGCGCCGTGGTGGACGGGACCGAGGCCCGCGTCTTCGGCGGCAACGGCATCGTGGCCGACAGCGACCCGCCGACGGAGCTGATCGAGACCCGGGCCAAGCTCCAGGCCCTGCTCTCGGTGCTCGTCCGCCCGTAGCGGTCAGGCCGCCAGGCCGGCCGCGACGGGGCCCATGAGGTCGAGGAAGTTGTCGCAGTAGAAGCGGCGGCGCACGTCGTCGGAGGCGTCGCCGAGGGAGGCCTCGAAGCGCTCGATGGGCCGGCGGCCTCCCTCGACGTGGGGGTAGTCGGAGGAGAACAGGCAGACGTCGGGGCCGGCCTGCTCGATGATCCACCCCACGTCCTCGGTCGGGTAGGGCGTGAACCGCATCTGGCGCTGCACGTATTCCGTGGGCCGCAGGGACAGCTTCTGGAGGCGCTCCTCGTGGCGGTGGAAGGCCTCGAAGGCCGACTCCATCTGCCGGGTCCACGACGGCACCCAGATGGCGCCCTGCTCGATCACGCCGATCCGCAGGTCGGGGAAACGCTCGAACACCCCGTCGAAGAGCATGGTGGCGAGGGTCTGGGCCGGCGGGCCGGGGATGCCCATGTAGTCGACGGAGCGGAAATTCTCCTCGCCGCCGTGGAAGTCGGGGGGCACGGGGAGGCCGTTGCGGAAGTAGGCCGGGTCGATGAGCTCGTCGGTGCCGCCGACGTGGAAGACGACGGGGACGCCGGCCTCCTGGGCCCGGGCCCACACCGGGTCGAGGCCGACGTGGCTGGGCGAGTGGCCCGGCGGGCATCCGGAGGCGACGAGGAGGGCGGCAGCCCCTGAGGTGATGGCCTCGTCGACCATGGCCGCGGCCCGGTCGAGGTCGACGAGCGGCACATAGCAGGTGGACAGGAGCCGGGGGTCGACGGCGCAGAACTCGACCATGCCCCGGTTGTGGGCCCGGGCCGTCCCGTAGGCCAGGTCGAGGTCGCCGCTGTGCTCCCAGTCGTGCAGGCGCCGGTTGTGGAAGGTGTTGAACACGAGCTGGCTGGAGAAACCGAGCAGGTCGAGGGCCCGGGGCCGGTCCTCGGAGAGGAAGGAGCCGGTGGCGGCGAAGTTCTTGCGCCGGATGATCTCCGCCTCCTCGTCGGCCCGGTACTCCTCCGACCGGTGCCGCTCGGCCAGGGCGTCGAAGGCAGCCAGGAGGTCGCGCTGCTGGTCGGCCGGGTCGCCGGTCTGGCGCAGCTCGTTGCCGCCCGGGTAGCGCAGGGGCTCGATGCGCTCCCGGATGCCGGGGTCGGCGTGGTCGCGCAGCCACGTCGGCGTCTCCATGATGTGGGCGTCGGCGTCGTGGACGACCCGCCCGGTGCTGTTGTACGGCATGGCTGTCCCCCTCGTGGACGTGGCTCGTGCCCAGTCTGGCCCTCCCCGCCGGGCCGTGCCGGGGCACCCTCCCCGGACCGGCCTGGCATCGGCGACGCGGGCCCCGTCCGAGGCCTACAGTCCGGCCCCAGCGACGAGCTGCGGGGCGCAGCCCTCGAGGTGAGGTGAGAGCATGAAATCAGCCGACTTCGTCGACCTGCTCGTCCAGCTAGGGGTGATGCTGCTGGCCGGCGCCGGCCTGGGTTACGCCATGCGCCGGCTCAAGCAGCCCAGCGTGGTCGGCGAGATGGCTGCCGGGATCCTGCTCGGGGTCACCGTCCTCGGCTCCTTGGCCCCGGGCGTCTACGAGTGGATCTTCCCCGACAGCGAGGCCGTGACCACCGGCCGCGACGCCATCATCAAGATCGGCACGATGCTGTTCCTCTACGTCGCCGGGTCGGAGGTCGACCTGTCCGACATCAAGACGCTCGGGCGCCGCAGCCTCATCATCGGCGTCGTGGGCACCACCCTCCCGATCGCCATCGGCGTCGCCGCCGTCTACGCCAGCCCCGTGTCGCTCTGGGGCGAGTCCGTGGGCATCGACCGGCTGCCCTTCGCGCTGTTCATCGGCATGAACATGGCCAACTCGGCCAACCCGGTGCTGGCCCGCATCCTCATCGACCTGGGGATGATGAAGAGCCGCATCGCCACCGTGATGATGACGGCGACGATCGTCGACGACCTCATCAACTGGACGCTGTACGCCATCATCCTCGGCTCCATCACGACGGCCGGCAGCAGCGGATCGGACCGCAGCCTCCCCGTCGACCTGCTGCTCGTGGCCCTGCTGTTCGTGGTGGTCCTGGTGGGCGTGCGGTGGCTCGCCCCCCACGCCGTGGGCTGGGGCCGGAAGCACATGGCCTGGCCCACCGGCTACATCGCCATCGCCGGCGTGGCCCTGCTGGCCGTGGCCGCGGCGTCCGAGGCCATCGGCGTCCAGGCCTTCCTCGGCGCCTTCCTCGTGGGCGTGGCCTTCAGCGGCGTGGCCTCGGGCCAGGGCGCCCAGGGGCACAAGGCCTTCACCGCGGTGGCCATCGGGTTCTTCGCCCCCCTGTTCTTCGTCACCATGGCCCTCAACACCGACTTCGTCGAGGCCTTCGACCCGGCCCTCGTGCTGCTCGTGATCGCCGTGGCCCTGGGCGGCAAGCTCGTCAGCGTGCTGCTCGGCGTGCGGGCGGCAGGGCTGCCCATCGGCCGCGAGGCGTGGGCCATGGCCTGGGGCCTCAACGCCCGCGGCGCCACCGGCATCATCCTGGCCGCCACCGGGCGCCAGGCCGGCATCATCTCCGACGAGGTCTTCGTCGCCCTGGTGGTGATGGCCATCGTCACCTCGATCATCGCCGGCCCGGCCATGGTGCGGGCCCTCGGGCCGGTGGCCGTCGCCGAGGCCCGGGGCGAGACCGAGGCCGACGACACCCTGGCCGACGTGGACGACGACGGGGCCCGGGCCGCCTACGGGGCGCGCATCGCCGATCGGGACCTCTCCGAGGCCGAGCGGGCCGCCCTCGGCGACGGCGTCCTCTTCCGGGTGCTGGTCGCCATCGACGACCCGGCCACGGCCGAGCCATTGGTCCGGGTGGCCGCCGACCTGGCCGCATCGCAGCAGCCGGCCGAGGTGGTCCTGGCGTCGTTCGAGAAGCAGGACGCCGCGACCAAGGGAGCGTTCCACATCCTCGATGCCATCGCCTCGGAGCTCGACTCGCTCCGGGGGCTGGAGGAGATCGTGCAGGCCCGGGGGCTCACCGCCCAGTCCACCTCCCAGCGCAGCACCGACCTGGTGGCCGACATCGTGGCCCACGCCGAGCAGGTCAGCGCCCACGCCCTCGTCGTGGGTGACCGCCGCGACGACCCCGACTGGGTGGCCACCGTCGACGGGCTCATCGCCTCCAACCCGGCCGACATCTACGTCGTGGTCGCCCCCCGGCCCCGCGCCGATGCCCCCGAGCGCACCGGTCCTCCCGTCGTGGAGGCGGGCGAGGGTCTCCCGGGCCAGGCCGCCATGGAGGCCGGGGTGCGCTTCGCCCTGGCCGGAACGGAGGGCCCGGTCTTCGTCGGCCTGGCCGGCAAGGCCCGCAGCCTCCGCCCCTACCGGGAGGTGCTCGACCGACTCGGGCCCCTGGGCCGGCCGGGCCGCATCGAGGAGGCCGGCCTCGACACCATCGAGGGGGCGGCGGTGGCCGACGATGCCCGCCTCGTCGTGCGCCCCTTCTCCGCCCCCGAGGGGTTGGAGCCCATCGAGCGGGCCCGGCCTGACGCCGAGCGCTTCGGCTGCCCCCTCGTGCTCGTCGCCCCCGATCCGGCCCGGGCCGAGCGATCCAGCCTGGCCGCCCTGCTGGACGAGGCCGAGTCCGCCCTCCCGACCCCCTCCATCGACTGACGTGCGGATCGGCCTGCCCGGGCTCGGGGCCTCCGTCGACCAGATCGTCCGCCAGGCCGAGCGGGCCGAGGCCGACGGGTTCACCAGCCTCTGGTACGCCTCGGCCGTGGCCGGCGACCCGTTGGTGGCCATGGCCCTGGCCGGCCGGGCCACCTCCACCATCGAGCTGGGCACGTCGGTGCTGCAGACCTACACCTGCCACCCCGTGCTGCAGGCCCACCGGGTGGCGGCTCTGGCCGATGCCCTGGGGGGGACGGAGCGGCTGACGCTCGGTGTCGGCCCGTCCCACCGCCCCACCGTGGAGGATGTCCTGGGCCTGTCCTACGCCACGCCGGGACGGCACACCGACGAGTACGTGCAGGTGCTCACCGCCCTGCTCCGGGGCGAGGCCGTCCGCTTCGCCGGCGAGGAGCTCCGGGTCGACGTCGGGCCGCCAGCACTTCCCGACGGGGCCACCATCCCCGTGCTCGTGGCCGCCCTGGGGCCCCGGCTGCTCCGGGTGGCGGGCCAGCACAGCGCCGGCACCATCCTCTGGATGGCCAACGCCGAGGCCATCGCCTCCCACGTGGCGCCCCTCATCCGGGCCGCGGCCGCTGGTGCCGGACGGCCGGCGCCCCGCATCGTGGCCGGGCTGCCCGTCGCCGTGCACGACGAC
>CAZXRA010000147.1:0-19511 GCA_964643485.1 uncultured Iamiaceae bacterium
GGCGCATCGCCGAGGCAGCCACCGATCTGGTCGATGCCAGATACGGCGCGCTGGGCGTCCTGGACGAGTCGAGGGAGCTGCTCTCGGACTTCATCACCGTCGGGATCGACGAGGAGGGACGTCGGGCCATCGGCCGTCTTCCCGAGGGTCATGGCATCCTCGGCCTGCTCATCGTCGACCCGAAGCCGATCCGTCTCCCGGATCTGAAGGAACACCCCGACAGCTACGGCTTCCCGCCCAACCACCCGCCCATGACGTCGTTCCTGGGGGTGCCCATTCGGATCCGGGATCAGGTCTTCGGCAACCTCTACCTGTGCGATCGACGCGGTGATGAGGTCTTCTCCGACGTCGACGAGGAGATGGCCGTCGCCCTCGCGGCGGCGGCCGGCATCGCCATCGAGCAGGCGCGGCTCCATTCCCGTGTCGGGGAGCTGGCCCTGTTCGAGGATCGCGAGCGCATCGCTCGTGATCTGCACGACCGGGTGATCCAAAGGCTCTTCGCCACCGGGCTGAGCTTGCAGGGCATCGCCCGGAGCAGTCTCCCCCCCGAGGTGGTGGACCGCCTCAACCGCGCCGTCGACGATCTGGACGAGACCGTCCGGGAGGTGCGCTCGTCGATCTTCGAGCTCCACGCCCCCCGGCTGCCGGGCCGCAGCCTCCGCCAGGAGGTGCTGGGGGTGTGCGCCGAGTCCAGCCGGGTCCTGGGATTCGAGCCCGTCGTGCACTTCGACGGCGCCATCGACTCCCTGGTCGATGATCAGGTGGCGGACCACCTGCTGGCTGTCGTGCGCGAGGGACTGTCCAACGTCGCTCGCCACGCCCGGGCCACCACGGTGGAGTTGACCCTCACCTCTGCTGCGGACCAGTTGACCCTTTCCCTCGTCGACGATGGAGTCGGTTTGGGTGAGCCGGGTGGGGGAGGTCGGGGGGTGGCCAACATGCAGGAGCGCGCCGCCCGTCTCGATGGGACGTTCCTCCTCGAGGGGGCGGCCGCTGGTGGCACCCGGATGGCTTGGATGGTGCCCTGCACCCCCAGCTGACATCGGACGGCGCATGGGTGGTCCTCCGCCCCGGGACGGGGTGACCTTCGGCCCTGCTCGATCGGGCCCCGAGACCTGACACTGGGCCCATGGCTCCGGATGGCGATGAGAGGGAGACCCTCACCAGGGACGAATGCCTCGCGCTGCTCGAGGGAGAAGACTTCGGACGGCTGGCCTTGAGCGTCGGGGCTCTGCCTCGCGTCGTTCCCATCCGTTACGAGGTGGTCGGTGGGACGATCGTGCTGGGCGTGTCCTCCGATCCGGGGGTGGCGGCGGCCACCGATGACGCGGTGATCGCCTTCCAGGTCGATCACAACGATCCGGAGGGAGAGTCGTGGACGGTCCTTGTCCAGGGCCGCACCGCGGCTCGCGTCCCCGGGCCGGCGGAGGATCTGGTGCCGGAGGCGCTCATCCCGCCCGGCGGCGCTGCCCGCCCCTTCCACCGGGTCCGGCTCCGGGTCGACCTGGTCGAGGGCTTCCGGTGGCGGTCCCGTTCCGCGATCGACGTGCGCTCGGAGCTATGACCGCCGATGTGGCCCGTCAGGGCCTGAACGCTTCCCCGGTCCGGGGGCTGACCCGGGACGAGGTGGCCGACCGTCGCCGGCGTGACGGCGCCAACATCCTGCCTGCGCCGGTGCGGGTTCCGGCCTGGCGCCGGCTGGCCGGGCAGATGGTGCACTTCTTCGCCCTGCTCCTGTGGGGAGCGGGGACGCTGGCTCTGGTGGCGGGCATGCCGCAACTTGGTGTGGCCATCTTCGTGGTGGTCGTGGTCAACGGTGTCTTCGCCTTCGTTCAGGAGCAGCGCTCGGAGCGGGCCACCGAGCGGTTGCGCGACCTCCTTCCCGTCGGTGTCACCGTCCGTCGCGACGGAACCCTGGTTCGCGTCGATGCCGTCGATGTCGTGGTGGGTGATTGCGTGGTGCTCAGCGCCGGTGATCGCGTGCCCGCCGACGTGGACGTGGTGGAGGCTCACGGGCTGACCGTCGACCAGTCGATGCTGACCGGCGAGAGCGTCCCGGTCACCGTCGAGGTGGACGAGCCCGCGTACGCGGGCAGCTTCGTCGTGACGGGCGAAGGCGAAGCACTCGTCACCGCCATCGGCGTCGGCACCCGCCTGGCGGGCATCGCCCGCCTCACCTCGGAGGTCCAACGGCCCAAGAGCCCCCTCGCCGTCGAGCTCGACCGCGTCGTTCGCACCGTCGCCGTCCTGGCCATCGGGGTGGGGAGCACGTTCTTCGCCGTGGCTCTGGGTTTCGGCACCCCCGCCCAAGATGGGTTCCTCTTCGCCATCGGGGTCACCGTGGCGCTCGTGCCCGAGGGCCTCCTGCCCACGGTCACGTTGTCGCTGGCCATGGGCGCCCAGCGCATGGCGCGTCACAACGCCTTGGTTCGCCACCTCGAAGCGGTCGAGACGCTCGGCTCCACCACGTTCATCTGCACCGACAAGACCGGCACCATCACCCGCAACGAGATGAGCGTGGTCGAGGTCTGGACCCCGCAGGGTTCCGTGCCGATCTCGGGCCGGGGGTACGAGCCGAACCCCGGCTCGGTGGGCGGGAGCGCCGAGGGACGGGCTGCGGCAACGGTGGCGGCGCGGGTGGCGCGGACCTGCTCGCAGGGACGTGCCGTCAAGCGGGACGGGGCCTGGCGGCCGGTCGGCGACCCCATGGAGGCGGCCATCGACGCCCTGGCCCACCGTCTGGGTGACGGCGCCGACCCGGGGGAGGAGGCGGTCGAGGCGCGGTTCTCCTTCGACACCGATCGCCGGCGGGCTTCGGCTCTCTCCGACGGTTGGTTGCTGGTGAAGGGTGCGCCCGATTCGGTCCTTCCCCGTTGCCGCGATGTCGGACCCGCTGGTGATCACGTCGAAGAGATGGCGGCCCGGGGTCTCCGTGTGCTGGCTGTGGCTCGCCGTCGAGCCCCGGAGGTCGCACCGGGTGACTTCCCGGACGACATCGAGCGGGACCTCCAGCTCGTCGGCCTCCTCGCGCTTCAAGATCCCCCCCGGCCTGAGGTGTCCGACGCGCTGGCCCGGTGCCGGGCTGCGGGCATCCGGGTCGCCATGGTCACCGGTGACCACCCGGCGACGGCTCGAGCCATCGCCGCCGAGGTGGGTCTGCTGGGGCCCGAGAGCCTCGTCCTCCAGGGCTCCGACCTCCCCGAGGACGACGCTGCGCTGGGCGAGCTGCTCGACCACGACGGCGTGGTCGTCAGTCGGGTCACCCCCGAGGACAAGTTGCGGATCGCCCGCGCCCTTCAGGCCCGGGGACACGTGGTGGCCATGACCGGAGACGGGGTCAACGACGCCCCGGCGCTCCGGGAGGCGGACATCGGCGTGGCCATGGGCCGCTCGGGCACCGACGTGGCCCGAGAAGCCGCCGACCTCGTCCTGCTCGACGACGACTTCGCCACCATCGTGGCTGCCGTCGAGCAGGGCCGGGCCACGTTCGCCAACATCCGCCGCTTCCTCACCTACCACCTCACCGACAACGTGGCCGAGCTCACCCCGTTCGTGGTCTGGGCCCTGTCCGGCGGGTCGTTCCCCCTGGCCCTCGGCGTGCTGCAGATCCTCTGCCTCGACATCGGCACCGACCTCTTCCCGGCTCTCGCTCTCGGGGGCGAGGCCGCCAACCCGCAGGTCATGGACCGGCCTCCCGAGCGACGCCACCTCATAGACCGCAGCCTGCTGCGACGGGTGTTCGGCGTGCTGGGCCCGACCGAGGCGGTGGTGGAGATGACCGCCTTCGTGGTCGCCCTCCTGGCGGCCGGATGGCGGCCGGGCCGAACGATGCCCACCGGCCACGCCCTGCTCGCGGCCTCTGGAGCCGCTTTCGCCGCGGTCATCTTCGGCCAGATCGCCAACGCCTTCGCCTGCCGCAGCGCCAGCCGCCCGGCCCACCGCCTGGGCTGGACGACCAATCGCCTGCTCCTCGGCGCCGTTGCCACCTCGGGTCTCGCCCTCGTCGGCTTCCTCTTCATCCCGCCCGTCGCCCGCCTGCTGGAACAGGCCCCGCCACCCCTCCCGGCACTCCTGGTCGCTGTGCTTGCCGCACCCGCCGTCCTCGTCGCCGACGCCGCCCACAAGACCCTGCGAGCGCGGCGCCGCCGAGAAGCGCCGATCGCAACGAGTGTTCGGTAGGGCTCGCCAACCTGAGGTGGCGTTAGGTGGCCGGCGGAGGACTCACCAACACGACGGAGTCGGGGTCCACACCGGTTCCCACGCAGAGCAGAGTGGGTGGCTGGGCCGGCGCAGGCTCCTCGCTGCACTCAGCGAGAGGGCGGGTCGTCCGTGGTGACCACGGCGTCGAACCTGGTCTCGGCGCGGGCGGCGATGCCCTTGAGCATCTTGCGCTCCATGATGAAGACGCCGGGGTCGGCGAGGGCGATCCACAGGGCAGAGGCTGGAGTCAGGACGAAGTGGGCGCGAAAGCGGCTGAGGAGGCGGGCATGGCCGTCGTCGGTGGGCTCGAGGTGGAGGCACCACGATGTGGTGCCGTCGTCACTCAGGCTGAGCAGATCGTGGCCATGGTCGATGGACTGCACCACGAAGCCCATGTCGGGCGTCATGGCGATGCGATCGCCGACTGCGAGATCCTGGAGGTCGGGCCAGATGGAGGTGGCGCTGGGCCGGCCGTCGTTGTCGATCCAGTCGTAGCTGTACCAACCGCCCCGGCCATATCCGAGTTGGAGGAGCCAAGGCCACACATCTTCGGGAGGCGCCGCGATGGCGATGGCTCGGGTCGAGACGGAGGCATCGGTGACCAGGTCGTCACCGGGGAGCGACCGTTCGGCCTCGTCGCCGATCGTTCCCCAACGGCTGTGCCACGGGCGGACCACTGCCAGGTACAGGCCGACTGCGACCATGATGATCGCGGTGGCGATGGCGAGAGCACGGAGCAGGCCGATGATCAGAACGAGCCCGGCAGTCGCCCCGACCGTGGTGAGCACGACGACGGCCACGATGAGCCCGATGGTGCGGGCCGTGTTCACCGAGGCCCTGCCGGTTCGGCGGGCGGGTCGTCGACCTGGACGACGGCGACGCCGGTGACCCGGTCGGCGGCGAGGTCGGCGAGGGCCTGGTCGGTGGCGTCGAAGGGGTAGGTCGTCATCGTGGGCACGATCGGGATCTCGGCGGCCAGCGCGAGGAGTCGCTCGCCGTCGGAGCGGGTGTTGGCGGTGACGCTGCAGAGGTTCCGTTCCTGGAACAGGTGCTCGGCGTAGTGGAGAGGGGGGATGTCGGAGAGGTGGATGCCGGCGATGGCGAGGGTGGCCCCCCGGTCGAGGGCGGAAAGGGCGACGGGGACCAGGTCGCCGGCGGGGGCGAAGAGGATGGCGGCATCGAGGAGCTCAGGTGGCATCCCGTCGGCCGGGCCGGCCGAGGCGCAACCGAGGTCGAGGGCGAGCTGGCGGGCCGTCGGCGAGCGGGTGAGGACGTGGACGGTGGCGCCCTGGTGGAGGGCCACCTGGGCGGTGATGTGGGCCGAGGCGCCGAACCCGTAGATGCCCAGGCGCCCTCCGGGGGGGAGGTGGGCGCGGCAGAGGGCTCGATAGCCGATGATCCCGGCGCACAGCAGGGGCGCGGCGGTCTCGTCGTCGATGCCGTCGGGGATCGGGTAGGCGAAGTGCGCATCGACGACGACGGCCTCGGCGAAACCCCCGTCGTCGTCCCAGCCGGTGAACCGGGGCTCCAGGCAGAGGTTCTCCTTCCCAGTGAGGCAGAAGCGGCATCGGCCGCAGGTGTGGCGAAGCCAGGCGACGCCAACGCGGTCGTCCAGCCGGAAGCGATCGGTGCCCTGGCCGAGACCGACCACCCGACCCACGACCTCGTGGCCGGGAACCACCCCATGTCGCTTTGGCGAAAGGTCACCCTCGGCCAGGTGAAGGTCGGTCCGACACACGCCACACACTGAGACCTGGACGAGGATCTCCCCTGGTCCTGGCCGGGGGACGGGTCGTTCGACCTGGCGCAGCGGATGCGACCCGATGGGACCGGGGCGGTCGACGATCCAGGCGCGCATGGTCTTGGTCATCGGTCTGCGCCCGTCGCGGGCCAGCCGACGGCGGCCAGCGCGTGGCGGGTGGTCTGCGGCACGGGCACGACGGTGTCGAGCATCCGAGCTTCGGGCCAGGGAGCGAACCGAGCGGCCATGGCGCTCGCGACGGCTGCGGTGGCTTCGGAAGGGTCGTCGCCGCGGTCCCGACGACGGATGATGCGGCGAACGGCGAGGTCACCAGGAGCATCGCAGACCAACTCGGTGAGATCGCTCGACGTCTCGGACGCCACCCGGCGTGCATCCTCGCGGAGGTCCGCGTATTGCCAGGTGGCGTCGAGGACCACGTGCTGGCCCAGGCGGAGCAGCTGCTTCGCCTCGCTCAGCATCTCGACGTAGACCTCTCGCACCGTCTCCGGCTGGTAGCGATCGACGCCCGATGCCTGCGAAGGCATCCGGCGGCGGACGTCGTCAGTGCGCAGGACGATGGCGTCGATCTCATCCGCGAGGGCCTCGGCGACGGTCGACTTCCCCGTGCCGGGGAGCCCGCCGACGAGCACGAGGCGCACCCGGGCCCGTTCGAGGTGGTCGAGAGCCAGGTTCATCCGGGACGCGACGCCGGGATCGGCAGGCCGCCCGGACTGGATCTGGCGCAGGGCCCGCACCTTGGCTCGGACATGCGCCCGGTAGGCGATGTAGTGATGGGCGAGCGACGGCGGCCAGGTCCCGGCCGACAGGTCGCGATAGGCGTCGAGGAACCGCCGGCCGAGGTCGGGGTGGCCGAGGCGTTCGAGGTCCATGGCCAGGAAGGCGACATCCGAGAGGGAGTCCGAGATCCGGTAGCGGTCGCCGAACTCGATGCAGTCGAGGATGCGCGGTCCGTCGGGCATCAGGTAGATGTCGTCGGCCTGCAGGTCGCCGTGGCCGTCGACCACGCAGCCCTCGGCGATGCGCTGGGCGAACAGGTCGCCCCGGCCCGCCAGATAGCGCTCGACGAGGCCCTCGATGCGTTCGGCCACGTTGGGGTCGAGGTCTGCTCCGGTCAGGGCGTGGAGCTGGGCGAAGGACTGGTCCCAGTTGCCTTGCACGCTCTCCACCGAGGCCAGCTGCTGCCGGGGATCGCTGACCACAGCTTTGGCGTGGAGCGCGGCAATGGCATGAGCGATGCGGCCGATGGCGTCGCCCAGGTTCTCCCCCGCAGCGAGGCAACTGGTGAGGCTACGTTCGTCGGGCAGACGACGCATGACGACCAGGTGTTCACAGATCTCCCCATCTGGCCCCACCAGGTCGGCGACGCCGAGGTAGACGTCGGGTGCGAGCCGGCGGTTCAGCTCCACCTCCTCGTGACACACGGCGCGTCGGGCGGTGAGGGAGGTGTGGTCGAGGAAGCCCAGGTCCAGGGCCTTCTTGGCCTTGTAGACCCGATCCTCGGCGAAGAACAGCACCGCCGAATGGGTCTCGACCACCTTCGGGGCCAGCGTCGAGCCGGCACGGATCTCGTCGACCGCAGTCATGACCCGACCCCGACCATGTCGCCGGCCCGTGATCGCGACCGGTCCGTCGGTGCCTCCCATGGGACCCGTCGCCCGCGGCCGGGCAGGTCCAACACGAGATGGACCACCCCGCCGTCGAAGCGACGATGGATCGGCAACCCGGTGTGGTGGAAGAGGTGGAGCATCCGGTGGTTGTCAGACAACACATCAGCCACGAAGTGCTCGACACCGACGTCCTGGGCCCGTTCCACCAATCGATCGAAGAGCAGTCGACCGAGACCCCGGCCCTGGAAGGCATCGCCCACGAGAAGAGCGACCTCGGCCTGTGATCCGTCATCCAGGCGATCGAAGCGCCCCACGGCGACGAGCTCACCGTCCACCGACGCCACGATGGCCTCCCGATCCCGATGATCGACGTTGACGAAGCGATCGACCTCCCCGGAGCTGAGGTGCGGGTGTACGGAGAAGAACCGCAGGTAGGTGGTGCGATCCGACAACGTCTCATGGAACCGGAGGAGTCGCGGCCCGTCCGAGATCTTCATCGGAGCGAGCTCGACGACGAGACCGTCCTGCAACACCGACGACGGGCACCCCCCCGTCTCGTGGATCCGTGAGTCTCGTTGATCCTGGCCGGCCACCGTGTCCTCCTTGGCTGTCTTGTCCAGCATCGAGCACCCGCCCCGCCGATCCCAGGGCCGAAGGTCCCGCCGTCCGAGATCCCATGCCTGGGACTCGAAACGCTGGCCAATCAGACGTCAGCGGCTGCTCCGCCCCGACCATGACCACCACATCGTCGATGATCCCAGGAACATCGGCCAACGAGGAGTAGCAGGCCCGGCCGGCGACCGTCTCAACCTGAGCACCTGTGGTGTCGAGGGCCGAAGGTCCCGACCTCGCGTGGCGTCCGCCCCTGGTCATCCGGTTCGCCGAGGAGCACGCTGAGAGAGACAGGAAGGGGCTTCTCGTGACCACGCCGACCACCTCCAGACCTCACCCGGACGTCAGCAACCCCCGACGGCAATCGCCGGGACAGATCCCGGGATGGATGAGCGTCAGCGACGCTCGCTCCGCCCTGATCGCGTCTGGCCAGCACTCTCTCCCCGTCGCGGGGCACCGTGGCCTCATCGGCATGATCACCATCGAGGCCCTTGGCGGAGATGGCTGTCCCCCAGATCCGGCAGCTCCGGTGGCCTCGGTGATGGACTGGCATCTGGTCCGGGTCCCACCAGGGTCCGGCGAGGATGTCACGCTCCACATCTACACCGACGCGGCATGGACCTGGCTTCGCAACCGCGGCCACGACGCCGAGCCCGATCCTCCCCCGGATGCCATCGCCTCGGCTGGGGGCCCCGTGATCCATCGCCCTGATCGTGAGGTCGGCCCGTGATCGGCACCGTTCTCGTTCCGGTCGACGAGACCCCTGAGGCCGAACGTGCGGTGCCCGTCGCCGCGGCGGTTGCTCGCCGTACCGGCGCGGCAGTGGAGTTGATCACCGTCGACTCTCCGCACACCGAGACCGACGAGGTGACCTGCTACCACGAGCGCCTCATCGCGGACCACCTCGGCGACGTGAGGGCGCACGGAACCAGCATTCTCACCGACGAACCCGTGGTCGACGTGCTCCTTCGGTTGCGCGGGGTGTCGACTGACGGGCTGTTGTGCATGTCCACCCGTGCCCCAGGGCCTCTCGGGGAGGCCTTGCTCGACACGGTCGGTGAGGCCGTTCTTCATCGGAGTCAGGACCCGGTCCTGCTCGTCGGCCCGTCGTTCCGGCCGTCTGCGGCGGTACCGGTCAGGGCCATCGGTCCCGTCGTGGCGGGCCTGGAGGGAACTGACCAGGATCGACCGGTGATCGAGGCCGCCATCGACTGGGCGGCTTCGACCGGCAGCGAGCTGCTCTTCACCCACGTCGCCACTCCCCGCGCGTCCTCGGTTCGTCCCGAGGCTCGTTCGTCATTGGCGCGGTCGATCACCGACGCCGAACAACGCGGTGTCGTGGCCCTGGCCGAGCCCATCGAGGCTGACGAAGCCAGGACGGGCATTCTCCGTCTCCTCCGGACCACTCCCGCAGGAATCCTGGTCGTCGGCTCCCACCGACGAGGGGTGATCGGCCGTCTGGCGTTCGGGACCCATGCCGAGTGGCTCGTCCGCCGAGCGCCCTGCCCCGTGCTCGTCGCTGGCCCTCACTCCGCCTCGTAGCAACCCGGGTGTCGGTGCCAGAGCGACCGGCGGATCATGGACGAGGACCACCTTCTTCACTGAGAGCATGCGGTTCGTGGTGTGCATCGACCAGGCACAAGGTTCTCGTCTCGACCCTTCAAGCCGCGGGGACGACGACCACCGGACAGCAGGCGTGGCGGACGACCTGGTGGCTGACCGATCCGAGGAGGTGCCCAGCGAAGGTTCCGAGGCCCCGCGACCCGACGACGATCAGCGAGGCGCCGGCGGATGCATCGATCAGCGTCGCTGCTGCCCCCGCTCGGACCGCCCGCCCGTCGACCGTCACGTCGGCAGCTTCCTTGGCGACTCGCGCCACCTCGTCGTCGACGACTCTGTGGGCGGCCTTCTCGAAGACCTGGCCGGGGTCGTACGTGGCGGGAAAGGTGCCCGTCACCAGCAAGGGTCGCTTCCAACCGTGCAGGACGAGGAGGGGCACTCCTCGAGTGTGGGCCTCGGCTGCGGCCCAGAGGAGGGCACGGCGAGCGTGAACGGAGCCGTCGACGCCCACGACGATGGGCATCTCCTCTGTGTCGGCGTCCGTGGCCGTGCCGTCGGGGACGACGAAGAGCGGGCAGGGGGCGCGACCGAGGAGCCTCTGGCTCACCGAGCCCAACCGGAGGCCCGCGAAGCCGCCCTCGCCGCGGGCGCCGACGACGAGCAGGTCCGCCCCGGTCGCTGCCTCCAGGAGGACCGTTGCCGCGTCGCCGCCCATGGCGCGAGACCTCACCTGCTGGGTGCGCCCCTCGAGGAGCTCAGACACCAGGTCGGCGAGGTGGTCCTCGATCTCCTTCTGGGCGGCGCCCACGTCGAAGGGGACCTCCCATGGCAGCCCGCGTCCCTCGAGCGAGTCCCAGGCGCGTACGACCTCGAGGACCGCATGTCGTCGGGCCGCTTCTCGACACGCCACGTCCAAGGCGTCGATGGAAGGCTTCGAGCCGTCGAAGCCGACGACGATGCGATGGGTCTCGTCCATGGGGTCAGGGTCTTCGATCGATCGACGTCGGGCCAGGGCCGAAGGTCCCGAGGGTTCTCTCCGGTGTGGATGAGGCGCCCGTGACGTGGTAGCGGCTCGGTGGAGGAGAACGGCGCAGCGATATCAAGCCCGTCATCCCGCCGTCTCGGCTCAGGGGACGACGACGACCCGGCCGTCGATCCGTCCGGTGGCCATGTCGTGGTAGGCCGCGAGGGCCCCTTCGAGGCCCACCCGGTGCACCTTGGCTCTCATCAGGCCCCGTGAGGCGAGGGAGACGACCTCGAACAGCTCCGGCACGGTGCCCCAGTACGTCGTGGCGACCGACGCCTCGTACGCCAGGCCGAAGAAAGAGATCGGGAGGGTGCCTCCCCCGATGCCCACGATGGTGAGGTGTCCCAGCTGGCCCACCACGGCGGCGGCGAGAGCCAGGGTGGCGTCCACACCCACGATGTCGAGCACGAGCTCGGCGCCGCGACCCTCGGTGATGTCGAGTATCTCGGCGGCGGCGTCGGCTCCGTTGCGGACGGCGTGGTCTGCCCCGAGATCCGCCGCCAGCACGAGGGCAGCGTCGTTCTGGTCGACAGCCACGATCGTGGCCGGGGTGAGAGCGCGCAGGATCTGGATCGCCATGTGGCCGAGGCCACCTGCGCCGATGACCACGGCGGTCGAGCCCGGCACCAACAGGTGTCGGGACCGGGCGATGGCGTGGTACGGGGTGAGCCCGGCGTCGGTCAGGGGAGCGGCATCGACAGGGTCGAGGTCACCGAGGGGGATCAGCAGACGAGAGCTGGGCACGAGCATCTTGGCGGCCATGCCGCCGTCGAGGCCCAGGCCACCGCCCATGGCCCCGATCTCGGCCTGGTGCTCGCAGTAGTTCTCCATGCCGAGGCGGCACCGGCGACACAGACCGCACCCCCAAGGGCCGTACACCAGCACAGGCTCGCCAACCTCGACGCCGGTCACGCCGGCACCCACTGAGTCGACCCAGCCCGCGTTCTCGTGGCCGATCGTGAAGGGCGGGCCCCAAGGCAGCAAACCAGCCTCGAAGTCATGGGCCAGGTGCAGGTCGGAGTGGCAAGCTCCGGCTCCACCGACGCGCACCACCACCTGGCCGGGGCCGGGGTCGGGCTCGGCCACCTCTTGGAGCTCGGGGTCGTGCTTCCACTCCGTCAGTCGCAAGGCTTGCACGGCGTCTCCTAGGTCGCTCCCGACCCACCATCTCCCGGATCGGATCGAAACGACAGGGTCTTTGGTCCCGGAGCGGCGGTTCGTCGGCTCAACCGACGTCGCGATGTCGAAAGCCGAGCACGCCGACAGCCATCAAGACGGCGGCGACCCCGGTCAGGGCGGCCAGCGGAGATACCGCGATCGGTTCGGCCGGCGCGCCGGGCACGTGGGTGAACGGCGAGAGGTCGCGCACGAGGTTGGGGACGTCGAGCACGCCGCCGAGGATCGCCACCACGGCCCCGAGGACCAGCAGAGCCCAGGCGACCGCTCCGGCACGAGGGAGCAGGCCGTGGAGGGCGGCGGCCAGGGCAGCCGTGACCCACACGGCGGGAACGAAGGTCAGCGACGCCCCTACCAGGCGGGGTACCTGGCTCGCATCGCTCATCGACATGGCATAGGCCACTCCCGTCCCGAGCCCACCGACGGCCATGAGCAGCGTCGAGCCGAGCACGGTCACCGAGAGCTGGCCGTCGAGCCATCGACCGCGAGAGACGCTGGTGGCCAGGACAACATCGGCTCGACCGGTGCTCTCCTCGATGCTGGGCCGGAGGGCGGTCTGGATGGCGAAGCCGGCGGTGGCCAGGGCGAGGTACATGAGCACCGTGACCAGAAACACGTCGGACAGGTCGGCGCCACCCAGCTGGGCGAGGTAGTCGCGGATCGCATCGTTGTCGCCCACGAGATCATCGGCGCTGCTGGCCACCGACCCGAAGGCGGCGCCCCCGAGAGCGAGACCCACGGCCCAGGCGACCAGCGCACCTCGGTGCAGGCGCCAGGCCAGTGCCATCGGTCCCTTCAGCCCGCGGCCGGCCGTAGGTGGCCCGGCCCGTGAGGGGAGCAGCCCGGCTCCCACGTCGCGCCGGGACTCCACCGCCAGCGCCGTGGCCGTCAACCCCAGGCCCGCCCCGAACAGGAGCGCCAGCGGCCACCACCGTTCACCCGAGTACGGGCGCGTGGCCTGCATCCAGCCCATGGGCGTGGCCCAGGACAGGCGGCCGTCGCCCACGTCGCCCACGGCTCGAGCCAGGTAGGCGAGGGCGACGCTGGCGAGGGCACCACCGGTGGCGACGCGAGAGCGCTCAGCCAGCTGGGCGGCCATCAACGCCAGCCCGGAGAAGCACGTCCCCGTCGCCGCGAAGGTCGCGCCCATGGCGATCGAGCCGGCTGTGGGCAGCCCGGAGCCGAGGAGTCCGAGGGATACCACCACGCCAACGGCGGTGCTGGCGGCCATCCCCACCATGACCGCGGCGGCACTGCGGGCGTGACGGCCGATGGGCTGCGCCCCGAGCAGCTCGCCCCGGCCGGCCTCCTCCTCGGCCCGCGTGTGGCGACCGACCGTGAGCACGGCCATGAGGGCGATGGCCACGCTGAACTGCCAGATCTCGAAGGCGATGCGCCCTCCGTAGGTGTCGAGCGCGCGCGCCGGGCCGCTCATGGCGATCACGGCCTGGTTGCCCTGGACCGTCACCGCGTACTCAGCCAGCTGGGTCGGCGTGTACAGGTCATCGATGCTCGATGCCGTCACCGTCACCATCGCTCCCAGGGCGAGCACCCAGATGGTGAGGCGGACGCGATCGCGCCGCAACGCCAGCCGCGCCAGGACCAGGGCACCGGCGAAGCCGGTCACGGGATGCCGCCGTGGCCGTCATGGGCCGCGAGCTCGTCGCTGTAGTGGCGGAGGAAGAGTTCTTCGAGGGTCGGAGGCTGGCTGGTCAGGGTGCGGATCCCGAGGCCGGCGAGGTGAGCCAGCACCGCGCCCATGTGGACGGTGTCGACATCGAGGCGCACTCGCCGATCGTCGATGCGTACGTCGTGCACGCCAGCGAGCACGTCGAGACCCGACAGTGGGCTCTCCAGCTCGACGTCGAGAGACGTACGGGTGAGGTGACGCAGCTCGTCGAGGGTCCCGCTCTCGACGGTCCGGCCCCGGCGGATGATGGTGACCCGGTCGCAGAGGGCCTCGACCTCAGCGAGGATGTGACTCGACAGCAGCACCGTGCGACCCCCGTCCCGGGCTTCACGGATGCAATCCTGGAACACCGACTCCATGAGCGGGTCGAGACCGGAGGTGGGTTCGTCGAGGATGAGGAGCTCGACATCGGCGGCGAGGGCCGCCACCAGGGCGACCTTCTGGCGGTTGCCCTTCGAGTAGGTGCGAGCCCGGCGCGTGGGGTCGAGGTCGAAGCGCTCGAGGACATCCGCCCGCTTGCGGGGATCGAGACCCCCCCGCAGGCGGCCGAGCAGGTCGATGATCTCGCCGCCGGTCAGCGTGGGCCACAGCGCCACCTCACCAGGCACGTACGCCAACCGCCGGTGCAAGGCGACCCCTTCACGCCAAGGGTCGCCGCCGAGCAGTCGGGCGCGGCCACCGTCGGCGCGCAGCAGGCCGAGCAGGACGCGGATGGTGGTGGACTTGCCCGAGCCGTTGGGCCCCAGGAAGCCGTGCACCTCACCGGGCCGCACCAGGAGATCGAGGCCGTCGAGGGCCGTGGTCGAGCCGAAGGCCTTCTTCAGGTCGGATACCTCGATGGCGGGCGACTCAGCCCTCATCGTGCTCAGTCCCGGGCTCGTGGACGACGACCACCGGGCACGGGGCGTGGTGCAGAACCTGGTCGGTCACCGAGCCAAGACCGGTACGGGCCTGGAGGGACGTGGCTCGCGGCCCGACGACGAGCAGCGCGGCGTCGGCTCCCGCCCCGATCAGGGCCTTGGCCGGTTGATCGCAGACCGCGTCCTCCACCACATCGATCTGGGCGTCACCGAGCACGTCGGTGACGATCTCGTGAAGCGCGGCCCGGGCGTCGGCATCGCGGTAGCTGGCACGGAAGGGCAGGGGCCCCCGAGGGCCGAGTTGGAAGAGGTAGTTCCAAGCCAGCACCACGCGAAGGCGGGTGCGTCGGCGGTGAGCCTCGTCGAGGGCCCACGCCAGCGCAGCTCGGCTCGGCTCGGAGCCATCGACACCCACGACGATGTCTCGACCCTGGGGCCCGGACCGCAGGACCACGACCGGGCATCGAGCCTGGCCCGCGACCTTGTGGCTCACCGAGCCCAGCAGAAGGGTGGCGAAGCCCCCGCGGCCCCGCGACCCGACCACCACCATCCCGGCGGACGCCGAGGCCTCGACCAGGAGGCGGGCGGGGGCATGGGCGACGACCTCGGTCTGCACCACCGGCTGGTCTCGGGATCCGATGGCCACGGCGACGTCAGCTTGCAGGTCAGCGAGGGCCCGGCGCTCGAGGGCACCGCGGTCCTCGAGCTCCTCGAGCCACACAGGGTCGGCAAAGGCGGGGTCCTGCCAGCTCTGCACCACCCGAACGTTCGCACCCCGGATGGCGCTCTCCGCAACAGCCCAGCGGAGGGCTTCGACGGCCGGAGGTGAGCCGTCGAAGCCGACCACGATGTCTTGACGATCCTCCACGGTGTGTCTCCTTCAATCCTGGGCTGAGGATGCTCCGTCACGCGACGCTCAGCCGTCTGGATGCTCGAAGTGTTGGATGTGGGCGTCAGGACCAGGAAAGAAGAGTCCTTCGTGCCCGTCCTCGTCCCAGCGGACCAGATAGGGCGGGTCTCCGTCGGTGCCGTGCACCTCCAAGACCTCCCCGTCGCGGTCGTGTTCGCCGACCCGGTGACCCTTGATCACGATCCGGTCACCTTTGGTCGCCTTCATGGTGCGCTCCTCGCTCCTCTGGTGCCTCGACGATGCGCCTGGATCAACGATGGTGACCAGGGTCCAAGGTCCCACGACGTCGGCGGCTGAGGCGGGAGGGACCTTCGGCCCTGTCACCTTCCCACCAGCGAGCGGACACTGCTTTCAGACCACTGATGAGAGGAGGTCCCCATGGGCTCGCATCACCAAGTGCTCCAGGATCTGCGCGGACCGACGTCGGCCCTGCGCCACGCCGTCCCCGACGCCTGGGCGGGCTTCGCCGCACTTCATGGCGCCACCATGACTCCAGGAGAGCTCTCCACCGCGGTGAAGGAGGCGGTCGCGCTTGCCATCTCGGTGGTGAAGCGTTGCGACGGCTGCATCGCGTATCACGCCCGTGGCGCGGCCAAGGCCGGAGCCACGCCGGGACAGGTGGCCGAGATGCTGGCGGTGGCGCTCCTCATGGACGGCGGGACGGCCTCGGTCTACGCCCCCCGTGCCTGGGAGGCGTTCCTCGAGATGCAGGCGGCCGAGGGTGGGGGAGCGGGCTGATGTCCACGGTCCTCCCGTTCTCTGCCATCGGCCCGGACGATGTCGCGCTGGCGGGGGGCAAGGGCGCCAACCTGGGCGCCCTCACCACTGCCGGGCTTCCGGTTCCACCCGGCTTCGTCGTGACCGCGGAGGCGTACCGGCGTGGCGTGGAGGAGGGAGGGGTGCGCCAGGAGATCGCCGAAAGGTTCGATGCTGCCTGCTCTGTGGCCGACGACTCTGTCGCTCTGGGAGAGGCCTCCGAGCAACTGCGGGCGCTGGTCCACAAGGCGGTGGTGCCGATCGACGTCTGCCAGGAGGTGGCTTCCACCTACCGGACTCTCGGACCTGACGTCGCCGTGGCCGTGCGCTCCTCCGCCACGGCGGAAGATGCGCCCGGGACCTCGTTCGCGGGCATGCACGAGACCTACGCCAATGTGGTCGGCGTTGGCCACATCCTCGAACGGGTGGCCGGCTGCTGGGCCTCCCTCTTCGTACCCCGTGCCATCGCCTACCGGGCCGCTCAGGGGTTGGACGAGGAGCCAGCCATCGCCGTGGTGATCCAGACGATGGTGCCCTCCGACCGGGCTGGCGTGCTCTTCACCGCCGACCCGACCACCGGCGATACGTCTCGCATCATCATCGAGGCCGCCTACGGCCTGGGTGAGGTCGTCGTCTCGGGGCAGGTCGAACCGGACACCTACGTCCTGGCCAAAGAAGGCCCTCGCCTGCTCGACGTTCGGGTGGGACGGAAGGCAGAACGGCTGGTGTGCCAGCCAGACGGCGAGGTCCTCCGGGCGCTGGTCGCGCCGGCGGACGCCGAGCGCGCCTGTCTCTCCGACGCTGAGGCACTCGAGCTTGCCCGACTCGGGCTGCAGGTCGACGCCATCTACGGCGGGGTGCCCCAGGACGTGGAGTGGGCGATCGACGGGAGGGGCGCTTACCACCTCGTCCAGTCCCGTCCCATCACCTCCCTTGCGGTTGGCCCGGCTCCCGCTCCGGGAGTGCTGGTGCGCGGCTTGGGGGCCTCACCCGGTGTGGCGTCGGGGGCGGTGCGGGTGCTGCACCGCCCTGACGAGCGGGCTCAGCTTCAGCCCGGCGAGGTGCTGATCGCTCCCATGACGAGTCCTGACTGGGTGCCCATCCTCCGGCGGGCTGCCGCGGTGGTCACCGACAGCGGCGGGATGACCTGCCACGCCGCCATCGTCACGCGAGAGCTCGGAGTGCCGTGCGTGGTCGGCGCCCGTACCGCCACCACCGACCTGGTCGACGGCCAGGTCGTCACGGTGGATGGCGCGGCGGGCACGGTCTCGGCGGTGGAGTCCGTCCCAGCTGGGTCCGTACCGACCGTGTCCGTCGCGTCGCTGATCACGGCGGAACCCGAGCCGCTGGCCACCCGGCTCTACGTCAACATGGCCCTGGCCGATCATGTGGAGGACATCGCGGCCCTCCCTGTCGATGGCGTGGGTCTCCTGCGCGCCGAGCTGCTCCTCACCGACGCCCTTGGGGGCGTCCATCCCCGGGCGCTCCTGGAGGAGGGGGGTCGGGAGCGCTTCCTCGACCAGATGGCCGCATCGCTGCTGCGAATCACCTCCGCGTTCGGCACCCGTCCAGTGGTGTACCGGACCATCGACTTCCGGACCAACGAGTTCCGGGGTCTCGAAGGGGGTGACGCCTTCGAGCCGATCGAGCGCAATCCGATGATCGGCTACCGCGGTTGCTACCGGTACATCCGGGAACCGGACCTCTTCGCCCTGGAACTCGAGATGCTGGCCCGGGTGCGGGAGCAGACCCCCAACCTCCACCTGATGATCCCGTTCGTCCGGACGCGGTGGGAGCTCGAGGCCTGCTTCGAGATCGTCGACCGCAGTCCACTCGGTCGTCAGCGCGGTCTGCGCCGCTGGGTGATGGCCGAGGTCCCATCGGCGGCCTTCTGGATCCCGGAGTACGCCGCCAGGGGCATCGACGGTGTCTCGATCGGATCCAACGACCTCACGCAGCTCATGCTCGGTGTCGACCGTGACTCGGAGACCTGCGCCGAGCTCTTCGACGAGGGAGACGCCGCGGTGCTCGACGCCATCGGTCGGATCATCGCCGCCTGTCGTGATGCCGGCATCACGTCGTCGCTGTGCGGCCAGGCACCATCCAACCGCCCCGATTTCGCCGAGCACCTGGTGCGCTTCGGGATCGACTCCATCTCCGTCGATCCGAGTGCTGTCGAGCAGGCTCGCCGGACCGTCGCCGCCGCCGAGCGCCGAGTTCTCCTCGACGCCGCTCGTCGAGCTTGAGCTCCGTCGCCCCCGTGCTCAGAGCGATGTCCCGAGAGGAAGCTCCCACGGCTCCACCTCGCGGAGAGGCGGACGGCCTCAGCGGCGCGGAGGCCGCAGCGCGGGCACGAGCCGGGCGGGCCAACAGCGTCACCCGCACCACGAACCGCACCGTGGGCGACATCGTTCGGGCGAACGTTGTCACGCGCTTCAACATCATCCTCGGGACGCTGCTCGTCGTGGTGCTGGTGACCCGGGAGTACCGCGACGCCCTCTTCGGCATCGTGCTCGTGGCCAACGCCGTCATCGGGATCGTCCAGGAGATGCGTGCCAAGCGCACCCTCGACCGACTCGACCTGGTGATCGCCCCGCGCTCTCGTGTCCTGCGCGACGACCGTCTGATCGAGCTCCCCGTGAGCGATCTGGTCGAGGGGGACGTGATCGACGTGGCGACGGGTGATCAGCTGCCTGTCGACGGTCGAGTGCTCGCGTCCGACGCTCTCGAGGTGGACGAGTCGCTCCTTACCGGGGAGAGCGATCCCGCCCTACTGGACGAGGGGAGGAACACCCTGTCAGGAAGCCTGGTCGTGGGCGGGCACGGTCGGCTGCTGGTCACCGAGGTCGGTGATGCGGCTTACGCGGCCCGTCTCGCCGCCGAGGCTCGGCGCTTCACCTCGGTCCGGTCCGAGCTGCGGGCGGGGACCGACTCCATCCTCAGGGTCCTCACCTGGGCCTTGGTCCCCGCCGCCGGACTGCTGGTGGTGTCCCAGGTGCGCTCGGTCGGGAGCTTGTCCCACGCGGTGCGCGGATCGGTCGCCGGGGTGGCGGCCATGATCCCCGAAGGCCTCGTCCTCCTGACCAGCCTCGCCTTCGCCGTCGGGGTGCTCCGCTTGGCTCGCCGCCACGCCCTTGTCCAGGAGCTCGCCGGTGTCGAGATCCTCGCTCGCGTCGACACCGTCTGCGTGGACAAGACCGGCACGTTGACCGAGGGCTCGCTCCGTCTCGGTCGGATCGAGCCGCTCGGGTCGGCAGGCGACCGCGAGGTGAGGCTGGTGCTGGGCGCGCTTGCCCGCGCTGAAGCCCGACCGAACTCCACCGCGCTCGCCGTGGCCGAGGCGACCGCCGA
>CAZXRA010000148.1:0-7852 GCA_964643485.1 uncultured Iamiaceae bacterium
TCCTGTGTGGATGTCTCAGGGGGTGGGGGTGGGGATGGGTGTGCTGGCGCAGGCGGGGCATCGGCCCCAGTAGACGACCTCGGCCTCGTCGATCTCGTAGCCCTGGCCGTCGGCGGCGGTGAGGCAGGGGGTGGCGCCGACGGCGCAGTCGACGTCGACCATCCGGTGGCAGGTGCGACAGATGAGGTGATGGTGGTTGTCGCCGACGCGGTCCTCGTAGCGGGCCGACGAGCCGGCGGGCTGGATGCGCCGAAGGAGGCCCTTGTCGGTGAGGGCCGTGAGGGCGTCGTACACCGCCTGGCGGGAGACGACCCCGATCTCGGCCCGGACGGCCTCATCGATGTCGTTCGCCGTGCTGTGGGGGTGGTCGGCCACAGCACGGAGGACGGCCAAGCGCTGGGCCGTGACCTTCAGGCCGTGGCGACGGAGGAGGCGGGAGCGGTCGACCGGCGGGGTGTCGAGCACAGGCGCACCCTACGCAGGAATCTGGACAAAGTCCAGAGTTTGGTTCATCCCGGTCCGGATGTGCCCGACGGCACTCCGGCATGGCCCACCGGCGCCGGCCGTCCGGACGATTCCGGGGCGCCAACGGCCCGGCCGTAGGCTCCCCCGCCATGCCCGCCACCGCGCGCCACCACGCCCGCCGGCCGGCCGGTCCCGGGGACGACCGGTGATCGGGCCGGGGTGGTTCGACCGGGCTGATGCCCTGCGCCGCCTAGAGGAGGACGGGGTCGACGTCCTCGTCGTGGGCGGCGGTGTCACCGGTGCCGGCTGCGCCCTCGACGCCGCGTCGCGGGGTCTGCGCACCGGGCTCATCGAGCGGGACGACTTCGCCTCGGGCACGTCGTCCAAGTCGTCCAAGCTGGTGCACGGCGGCCTGCGCTACCTCCAGCAGGGCGAGGTGAAGCTCGTCTACCAGGCCCTCCACGAGCGCCAGCGCCTCCTGCGCAACGCCCCCCACCTGGTGCGGGTGCTGCCCTTCCTGATCCCCATGTTCACGGGCAAGGGCGGGGTGCTGAACCCCAAGCTCTCCCGAGCCCTGGGCTCGGCCATGTGGATGTACGACCTCACCGGCGGCGTGCGCATCGGCAAGCGCCACGAGCGCATCTCGGTCGACGAGGCCGTCGCCCACATGCCCACCCTGCGGCGTGACCGGCTCGCCTCCTCGTACCTCTACTACGACGCCCAGGCCGACGACGCCCGCCTCACCCTCACCCTGGCCCGCACCGCGGCCATCGACCACGGGGCGGCCATCGCCAACGGCGCCCGGCTGGTCGGCCTGGAGAAGGACGGTGCCGGCCGGGTCACCGCGGCCCGGGTCGAGGCCGACGGGCGGGATCTCACCGTCCGTTGCTCGGCCGTGATCAACGCCGGTGGCGTGTGGTCCGACGACGTACGGGCCATCGACGAGGGCACCCACCCCGACTCCATCCGTCCCGCCAAGGGCGTCCACATCACCGTGCCGTGGCGCCTGGTGCAGAACGACATCGCCGCCGTGGTCCCCGTCCCCGGCGACAAGCGCTCCGTGTTCGTCGTGCCCTGGGGCGACCTCACCTACATCGGCACCACCGACACCGACTACGCCGGCCCCGTCGACGACCCGCAGTGCACGGCCGAGGACGTGGCCTACCTGCTGAAGGCCATCAACGGGGCCACCACCGGCACCATCACCGAGGCCGACGTGGTCGGCACGTGGGCCGGCCTCCGGCCCCTGGTGAAGTCGGCGTCGTCGGGCCGCACCGCCGACCTGTCCCGCCAGCACAAGGTGGCCCCCTCGCCCTCGGGCGTGATCACCATCACCGGCGGCAAGCTCACCACCTACCGGGAGATGGCGGCCGACACCATCGACGCCGTGGTCGAGCATTTCCCCCGCGAGCTGCCCCGCCGGGCCCGGCGCAGCCGCACAGCCAAGCTGCGCCTCCGGGGCGCCGACGGCTACGACGCCCTCATGGTCGACGCCGATGACCGCACCGAGCACCTGGCCCGCCGCTACGGCGGGGAGGCCCGCACGGTGCTGGCCCTGGTCGACCGCGACCCGGCCCTGGGCCAGCCCCTGGTCGAGGGGCTCCCCTACCTGCGGGCCGAGGCCGTCTACGCCGCCCGTCACGAGATGGCCCGCACGGTGGACGACGTGCTCAGCCGCCGCACCCGGGCCCGCCTGCTCGCCCGCGACGCCTCCGACCGGGCCGCCGGCGACGTGGCCGCCCTGATCGCCCCCGAGCTGGGCCTGTCCCCCGACGAGGCCGAGACCCAGGTGGCCCGCTACCGCCGCCTGCTCGCCGCTGAGCGGGCGGCCAACGCCGCCGCCACCGATGCCGAGGTGGCCACCGATCCCGTCCCCGTCACCGCCGACTCGCCCCGCCTCACCGAGGAGACCCGCCTCGCCTGAGGCAGACATGGGGTTCTGAGTAGGGTCCGGCCGTGACCGACCTGAGGCCCGCCCCGGGCACGCCCACCCCGCCCATCGCCCTGGCCGACCCGGCCGGAGCGACCGCCCACACGGCGACGCCCCCGGTGGAGCTGGACGGCGCCTTCCTGCGCCGCCTGGGCGACGCCTGCTCCGAGGTCACCGTCGACGCCGCGGCCACGGCCGAGGCCAGCCGTGACTGGTGGCCCCTGGCCATGGTGTGGGCCACCGAGAACCAGGTGACGGCTCGGGCCGGCGCCGTGGCCCGACCGGCCAGCGAGGACGAGGTGGTCGCCGTCGCCGCCCTGTGCCACGAGGCTGGCGTGCCCCTCACCACCGCGGGGGGCCGCAGCGGCGTGTGCGGGGCATCGGTCCCCGTGTTCGGGGGCGTGGTGCTCGACACCACCGCCCTCTCGGGCATCCGTGACGTGGACGACGCCTCCCTCGTCGTCGATGTCCTGCCCGGCACCTTCGGCGACGCCTTCGAGGACGAGCTCCAGGGCACGCACGGCCTCACCGTCGGCCACTGGCCCCAGTCCATGGCCCTCGCCACCGTGGGCGGGTGGGTGGCCTGCCGGGGCGCGGGCCAGTACTCGACCCGCTACGGGAAGATCGAGGACATCGTCACCGGCCTCGACGTGGTGCTGGCCGACGGGCGCCGCATCTCCACCGGCGGGCAGCCCCGCCAGGCCGCCGGCCCCGATCTCACCCAGCTCTTCGTCGGCTCCGAGGGCATGCTCGGCATCGTCACCGGCGTCCGCCTCCGAGCCCACCCCCGACCGACGCACGTGGCCAAGGCGGCCTACGGCTTCCCCAGCTTCGAGGCCGGCCTAGAGGCCATGCGCCGCATCCTCCGCCGGGGGGCCACCCCAGCCGTCCTCCGCCTCTACGACGACATCGAGTCGAACCGCAACCACCAGACCGAGGGCACCCACGACCTCCTGGTGCTGGACGAGGGCGAGCCCGGCCTCGTCGACGCCGGCATGGCCGTCGTGGCCGAGGAGTGCGCCGACGCCGCAGCCATCGACGTGGGCCTCGTCGACCACTGGCTGGGCAAGCGCAACGACGTGGCCGCCCTGGAGGCCCTGATCAGCCGGGGCTACGTGGTCGACACCATGGAGGTCACCGGCCCGTGGGCCGCCCTGCCCGCCATCTACGCCGCGGCCACGGCCGCCATCCGCGAGGTGGAGGGCACCCTCGTCGCCTCGGCCCACCAGTCCCACAGCTACACCGACGGCGGCTGCCTCTACTTCACCTTCGCCGCCCAGGTGGAGCCCGACCGGCGCGACGCCTACTACCGGGCCGCCTGGGACGCCGGCACCCGGGCCGTGCTCGCCCACGGCGGATCGCTCAGCCACCACCACGGGGTGGGGATCAACCGGGCCCGCTTCGTGGCCGAGGCCCTCGGCCCCGCCTTCGACGTGCTCGTCGCCACCAAGGCCGCCCTCGACCCCAACGGCATCCTCAACCCGGGCAAGCTCGGCCTGCCCTCGCCCTTCGGCACCGTCGCCTGGCCGTGACCGAGCCGCCCCGGCCGCCCGACCGGCGCCCGCCCCCCGGGCCCCCGCCCGTCCGCCCCGGGCCCCGAGCCACGCCCGGGGGCGCCCGACCCCCGTCGGTCGACTGGGCCCTGGCCGCCAAGGCCGGGCTCAACGGCCTGGTGTTCGTGGCCCCCGCGGCCCTGGCCGGCCAGGTGCTGGCCGACGAGGACGGCGACCTCGGCGGGGGCACGGCGTTCGCCGTCATCGCCGTGCAGCTCCTCGGGTTCGCCTTCGCCGGGTGGGTCGTCCGCCGCCTGGAACCCCTCTCCCCCATCGCCACCTGCGCCGCGGGCGGCGTCACCTGCTGGGCCATCCTCCAGGCCGTGGGCATCGTCACCTCGCTGGTGCGGGGCCAGAACCTCAGCCCTCTCACCTGGGCCGCCACCGGCCTGCTGGCCGCCCTCACCGCCGCCGCCGGTGGGCTGCTCGCCCGCGTCGAGCGAGTTCCTCGCACCCCCTCGGTCCCTCCGGAGGACACCCCATGACCACCGCTCCCCGCATCCTCGTGGTCGACGTGGGCACCAGCGGCCTCCGAGCCGCCGTGGTGGGCCCCGACGCCACCGTCACCCACGCCCACCACCGGGCCCTCCTGCCCGACTCCCCCGCCCCTGGCCTCGTGGAGTTCGACGGCACCCTCATGGCCGCCACCGTCCTCGAGGTGGCCCGGGCCGCCCTGGCCGAGGGCGGGCCCGTCACCGCCGTGGGCATCACCAACCAGCGGGCGTCCACCCTGGTGTGGGACCGGGCCACCGGGGAGCCCGTCGCCCCTGGGCTGGGCTGGCAGGATCTCCGCACCATCGGCGCCGTCCTGGAGTTGGCCGGCGAGGGGGTCCGCGTCGCCCCGAACCTGTCGGCCACCAAGGCCCAGGCTCTCCTCGACCAGGCCGACCCCGACCGGAGCCGCGACCTGTGCGTGGGCACCGTCGACTCCTGGGTGGCGTGGACGCTCTCCGAGGGCGCCCTGCACGTCACCGACCCCACCAACGCCGCCCTCACCGGGCTCCGCACCTCCGATTGCACGGCGTGGGACGAGGCCGTGCTGGCCCGCCTGCGCATCCCGGCCACCGCCCTGCCCACGGTGGTCGACTCGACGGGCATCGTGGGCCCGGCCACGGCCCTCGACGGGGCGCCCCCCATCGCCGGCATCGCCGGCGACCAGCAGGCGTCGCTCATCGGCCAGGGGTGCCTGGCCCGGGGCCAGGCCAAGGCCACCTTCGGCACCGGCGGCATGCTCGACGTGTGCCTGGGGCCCGAGCGGCCGTCGTTCCCCACCCGGGGCCGGGCCGGCGCCTTCCCCATCGTGACCCGGAGCCGGGACGGCCGGCTCACCTGGGGGGTCGAAGCGGCCATGCTCTCGGCCGGCACCAACGTCGAGTGGCTCCGCGACGACATGGGCCTCATCGCCGACGCCGCCGAGTCCCACACTGTGGCCGCCGCCTGCGACGACAGCGCAGGCGTGTGGTTCGTCCCCGCCCTCCTCGGCCTGGGCGCCCCCAAGTGGGACTACGGCGCCCGGGGCACGCTCCTCGGCGTCAGCCGGGGCTCGGGCCGATCCCAGGTGGTACGGGCCGTGCTGGAAGGCGTGGCCCACCGGGGGGCCGAGCTCCTGGAGGCGGCCGAGTCCGACGGCGGCGTGGAGATCCCCCGGCTGCGAGTCGACGGGGGGATGAGCGACAACCCCACCTTCGTCCAGGCCCTGGCCGACGCCACCCAGCGCCCCATCGAGGTCTCGCCCGAGCGGGAGGCAACCACCCTGGGGGCCGCCTACCTGGCCGGCCTGGCCACCGGGGTGTGGGCCGGTGACGACGAGCTGGCCGCCCTGTGGTCCCCCCGGGCCGTGGTCGAGCCGGCCCGGGTGCTCGATCGGGAGCGCTGGGCCGAGGCGGTGCGCCGGGCCGAGCGGTGGATCCCCGAGCTGTCCGGCCTCGACTTCTGACCCGACTTCTGAGCCCGTTCCGCCGCGCACTAGACATGGCGACCGTGCTGCCGCGCCGAATGGAGGACGAGTGGGAACCGACCCGCGACTGCCAGGCCTGACCACCGACGACGGCGCGTCTCGCCGGGCCTTCCTGACCAAGGTCGCCATCGGCGGCGCCGCCCTCACGGTGGGCTCACAGCTCGTGCCGGCCACCCGCCTGTTTCCCACCTCCGGGGCCCAGGAGGAAGAGGGCGAGACCGAGCTCGACGGCATCGACACTCAGACCCGGTTCCTGGCCAGCCTCTCCCTGGCTGCGGCCGAGGCCTACCGGACCGCCGCCACCACGTCGTCGCTCCCCGAACCGATGATCGAGGTGGTCCGGGCCTTCGGCGCCCAGCACCACGACCAGGCCGCTGCTCTCGTCACCCTCCTCCCCGAGGAGATCACGATCGAGACCATCCCGCCCAACCCGTCGGTCCTGGCCGAGACCAAGACCGCCATCGAAGGGGCAGGCGATCCCCCCGCCGTGCTGGGCGCGCTGCGATCGCTCGAAGAGGCCATCACCGCCACCCAGGCGGACGCCATCGGCACCGTCACCTCCGACGGCTATGTCAGCCTCATCGCCACCCTGACGCCGATCTGCGCCCAGCACTCCACCGTGCTCGGGGCCCTGGCCGGCCAGGGCCCCACCGACCTGCTGCCCGACAGCCAGGACACGGAGCAGGACATCGAGGCGGCCCTCAGAGTGGCCGAGCACCCGGTGGGCGAGGTCGAGGCCGAGGGCGATGCCCCCAGCGGCAGCACCACCACCGAGAGCCAGGGGGGCGAGGGAGCCGAGCCCGGCGACGAGGGCGACGCCGGCGAGACCGGCGACGGCACCGAGAGCAGTGGCGGCGGCGCCTCCGACGGCAGCGGCGACTCCGCCGGGACAGAGGGCTAGAGGAGATGGCAACCATGCAGCCCCGCGACATCGACGCACTCGCCCTCGACGCCTCGGCCGGGCGGCGCCGGTTCCTCAAGCTGGGAGGGGGCGCAGTGCTGGGCGCCGTCGTCCTGGCCGCCTGCGGCGACGACGAGGAGAACCTCCCGGCCCAGACGGGCACCACCGTGCCCACCAGCAGCACCGTCCTCGCCCCGCCCCAGGGCACGACGCCCCAGGAGGGGGCGGCCAGCGATGTCCGCCTCACCCGCACCATGCGCTCCTTCGAGCTGGCCGCCGTGGCGGTCTACGGCGTGCTCCGGAGCCAGGACACCACGTCGACCGACCCCGACGCTCTCCGCCTGCCCGCGCCCATCGCCTACACCGACGAGGTGGCCGAGGTGCTCCGCCTGCTGGAGGAGCGCCACACCGCCCACGCTCGCGCCACGGAGAGGCTGATCGGGCTGGTGCCGCAGGAGTCGGGAACAGAGGCGGCCCCGGTCACCGAGCCCAACCAGGGCGTGCTCGGCGGCATCCTCGCCCCCCAGCTCCCCGGCCTCACCACCGAGGCGGCGGTCCTTCAGTTCGTCCTGTCCTTCGAGCAGCTCGCGGCGGCCACCCACACCTGGGCCGCCGGCCTGCTCGTGGGGGAGCTCCTGCGCAGAGGCACCCTGGCCATCGGCATCGTTTGCGGCCGCCAGAGCGCCGTGGTGTCGCTCCTGCAGGATCCGAGCGGCGCCTCGGCCGTGCCCCACGCCGCGATGGACACGTCGGGCCCGGCCCGCCTCCCCGACGCCATGGTGCTGCAAGATGGCCAGGACGGCGGCGACGTGCCGGCTGATCCCGAGGCCGCCGCTCCCGCCGAGGAGGAGAGCGGCGAAGAGGGCGCCGCCGAGGGCGACGAGGACAGCGCCGAGGGCTGAGCGCTCGACGCCGCCGGCGCCGGCGGGCCAGACTGGGCCCGTGGTGAGATCGCCGGGTGACCGCGGTTGACCGGTGCGCCGGTCGACTGAGGAAGGTCGGGGCTCCACTGGGCAACGGTGCTGGCGAGAGCCAGGACGGGGCGA
>CAZXRA010000149.1:0-3340 GCA_964643485.1 uncultured Iamiaceae bacterium
CGCCGTCGCCACCGTCGTGGGCTTGGTCGGCGGGGGGGCCAGCCCCTCCGTCGTCGTCGTCACCCTCGTCGTGCCCGTGGTGGTCGCCTCCGTCACCGCCCTGGCCGCATCGCCCGCCGCCCCGGTGCCCCGGCGCGGCCCCCGCTGGCGTCGCGCCCTGCTGATGACCTTCCTCGTGGTGCTCCTCGCCCCGACCGTGGTGGCGCCCGTCGCCGCCGTCGCCGCCCTGATCGGGAGCCGGTTCGGACGAGCGAGGACGGCTGGCTACCTGGTCGGCAGCCTCGTCGCCGTCGCCCTGGCCGCCGCCATCGCCGGCATCCTCGGTGAATCGGCCTACTGGTTCCAGTTCGCTCTCAGCCTGGTCCTCCTCGGCCCGCCGCTCGTCGTGGCCGTCGCCTGGCTGGGCCCGGGCGCGGCCGCGATCACGGCCGGCGCCGTCCGGCGGCTGGGGCCGACGGCCCGCCTGGCCGTGATCCCCTTGGCCGAGCGGCGCAGCCTGCTGGTCCCCCTCGCCGCCGTCGTCGCCGTGGTGACCGCCCTCGCCGCCCTGCACGCCGTGGTCGGGGCCAGCTTCGACGCCCGGGAAGCGGCCCGGACCTCGGGGCGCATCACCGGATGGGCCGGGACGGCGGCCGACCAGGTCATCGCCGTCACCAGCCTGAGGTCGCCGGAAGAGGTGCAGCGTGCCGTCACCACCGCCGTCACCGCCGAGGACGCAGGGGCACAGGTCGAGGCCATCGTGATCGACCAGCTCGGCACGGGCGGCACCGGGGTGGCCGGGGAGCTGCGGGTGCCCTACGGAGAGTTCCTCAGCGGGGGCCTGCAGGTCGACCTCGGCCCCCGATGGCGCCTGGCGGGACCACCCGACCCGCTCGTGCCGGCGTGGGTCGGCGTGGTCGACCCGGCGGACCTGGACGGGCTCGGCCTGGCGGCGCTGACGCCGGCCCTGGCCCGCGGTGATGCGATCGTGCTCGACCCGACCTGGGAGGTGGCGGCCACCGCTCGCATCGAGGGCGAGGGCCAGAGTCACGAGCTGCCGGCGGTGCCGGCCCCACTGGCCCGCCCTGCCCTTCGCCTCCCCGCCGTCCTCGTCTCTCCCCAACGGGCGGCTGCGATGGGGACCGGCACCTGGTCCGCCCGTGTCGTGGTCCGGGGGGTCGACCCCCGGGTCGGCCCGTTCGTCGCCCGTTCGATCGCCGACGACATCTACCGCGCCGTGCACGGTGGGCTCACGCTCGACGCCGCCGTGCAGCAGTACGGCTGGCCCGCCCTGGCGCACCACATCGAGACCGAGGACATGGGCGTCGTGGCCGGCGACGAGCCGGTGCAGTCGTCCCGCGGCGGCCCGCTCAACGAGGTGCCCTTCTTCGCCGGAACCCGGGAACGGGGCTGGGGGCAGCTCGTCCTCCTCGGTACCTTGGCCGTCCTCGTCGCCCTGGCCGGCACCGTCCTCGCCTTGGGAGTGAGCCGGCTCGACGACGCCGTGCTCGACGCCCAGGGGGCCGAAGCCCGCACCCGGACGGTCATGGCCGCCATCCAGGCCGCCGTGCTGACCGGGTCCGCCGCCCTGCTGGCCGCCGGGGTCGGCGTCGGGCTCCCGGCGCTGGCCTTCTCCCGCTACAACGCCCAGTCCCACGCGGGATGGACCACCGACATCCCCCTCGTCGTCCCGTGGGAGCTGTTCGTCGGGCTGGCCGCCCTGCCCCTCCTGGCCGCCGGCCTGGCCGCCGCGGTGACATCCCTGCGCCCGCCGCCGTCCGCCTCCGCCCTCGACGACCTGGCCTGGTGATCGGCCCGACCGCGGGGGCGACGACGGGCTAGTGAAACGAGGCCTTCAGCGGGGCGTGGGCGAGGTCAGCCAGGACGTGGCGGGCGAACAGGTCGCACTCGGCGACGTGGGGGTAGCCGGAGAGGATGAAGGCGTCGATGCCGGCGTCCCGGTAGCGCTCCAGGGTGGCCCGCACCTGGTCGGGATCGCCCACGATGGCGGCGCCGGCGCCGGAGCGGGCCCGGCCCACGCCGGTCCACAGGTGATCCTCGGCAAAGCCGTCGGCGTCGGCCCCCTCCCGCAGCTCGGCCTGGCGGGCCACGCCGGCCGACCCCGAGTCGAGGCTGCGCTCCCGGATGCGACGCCCCTCCTCCGGGTCGAGATGGGAGATCAGGCGGGCGGCCGCGGCCCTCGCCTCGGCCTCGGTGTCCCGCACGATCACGTGGGCCCGGAAGCCGAGGCGGAGCTCCCGGCCGTGGGTCGCGGCCCGCTGCTGCATCTCGGCCGCCAAGGTGGCGGTGGCGGCCACGGTGTCGGGCCACATGAGGTAGACGTCGGCAGCCCGAGCGGCCACGTCCTTGGCCGGGTCGGACAGGCCACCGAAGTACAGGGGCGGGCAGCGCCCGTCGACGGTGGCGATGCGGGGCGGCTCCACCTCCAGGTCGACGAAGTCGCCGTGGAAGGCGACGGCCTTCCGGTCGAGCAGGTCCCGCAGGACCGTCATCACCTCCAGGGTGCGCTGGTAGCGAGGCTCGCTGGGCAGCGACTCGCCGGGGAGGTCGGAGGAGATGACGTTGACGGTGAGCCGTCCGCCCAGCATCTGGTCGATGGTGGCGAGCTGCCGGGCCAGCTGCGGGACGACCAGCTCGCCCATGCGCACAGCCAGCAGCAGGTGGAGACGGCGCACCAGGGGGGCCAGGGCGGCGGCGAAGGCGGTGGAGTCGATGCCCAGGGCGTAGCCCGAGGGCAGGAGCAGGTTGTCGTAGCCGTGCTCCTCGGCGGCCAGGGCGATCGACCGGCAGTGAGGCCACGACGAGCGCAGGGCCTCGTCGGGCACGCCCAGGCGCTCGTAGTCGTCGTCGCACAGGGCGGCGAACCAGCTCACCTCGACGGGCGCGGCACGGGGCGACCCCGACGCGGCGCTGCTCTCCTCCCCTGTCCCCGGGTCGGTCACGGCAAGTCGACCCCCTCGGAGGCCTGGAGCAGGCGGTACCAGTCGGTCCGGTCCAGGCGCACCCGGGCCACCTCCTCGGCCAGGGAGGCCAGGCGCTCAGGGCTCTGCGAGCCGAGCAGGGCGACGGGCCGGGTCGGCAGGGCCAGCACGAAGGCCACGGCGACGGTCGTCCGCTCCACGTCCTCCCGGGTGGCCAGGTCGTCGAGGACGGCGAGCAGATCGGGGCGGAGGCCGTCGCCGGTCGCCACCCGTCCCCCGGCCAGGGGGCTCCAGGCCAGCACGGCCAGGTCGAGCCGGGCGGCCACGTCGAGGGTGCCGTCCCGCACCGCGCCGATCTGGGCCACCGACAGCTCGGGCTGGGTGGCGGCCAGGGGCACGTCCCGGGCGGCGAGGTGGTG
>CAZXRA010000150.1:0-3272 GCA_964643485.1 uncultured Iamiaceae bacterium
TAGAAGCTGCGCCGCCCGTCGGCCAGGGCGGTGACGTGGGCGGCGGCGGCGATGAGGCTCTTGCCCGAGCCGGTGGGGGTGTTGACGATGACGTGCGACCCCGAGGCGATCTCCAGGAGGGCCTCCTCCTGGTGGGGGTAGAGGGTGAGCCCTCGGCCCTCGACCCAGTCGACGAAGACGTCGACGACGGCGTCGGCACTGCTGCCGGCGGGGAGACGGTCGCCGAGCCGCGTCGGCGCGGGGGGAGGGGTCGGGTCCCCGAGATCACCGTCGGTCACCCGCTGGATGCTAGAGACTGCCGCCATGCATACGAACAGGTTCCGGGTGGTCGCCCTTCTCGTCGCCGTCGCCCTGGGCGCGGCCGCCTGCGGGGGAGGGGGAGACGGCGGCGATGCCGGAGCCCAGAAGGCACCGGAGACCACGGCCACCCCTGAGGGCCAGATGGACCCCACGGCCCCGGAGATCGAGGAGCCCATCGAGCCCATGGCCCGCATCTCGGAGGCCGAGGAAGAGGAGGCTCCCACCACGGACGCCGACGAGGTGATGGTGGCCGCCGCCCTCGACGTCGAGGCCTTCTGGCAGGCGACGTACCCCGACGTCTACGGCGAGGACTACCAGGACCTGGAGGGCGGCCTCTGGTCCTACAACCCCGACATCGACCCGGCCGACCTGCCCCCCTGCCCGGGGGTGACGTCCTACGACGACATCGCCGTCAACGCCTTCTACTGCAGCGACGTCGACCTCATCGCCTGGGATCGGACCGAGCTGGTCGAGCCCTTCATCGAGGAGTTCGGGGCCTTCACCGCCGCCGTGGTCATGGCCCACGAGTTCGGCCACGCCATCCAGGCCCGCACCGGCGACTTCGACACCCTCACCTCGGTGATCAGCGAGCTCCAGGCCGACTGCTTCGCCGGGGCGTGGGTGGCCTACGTGGCCGAGGGGAACAGCGAGACCTTCGAGGCCGACCTGGACGAGCTGGACGTGGCCATCGCCGGTCTCATCGAGATCCGCGACGCCCCCGGCTCCTCACCCGACGACCCTCAGGCCCACGGCTCCGGGTTCGACCGGGTGTCGGCCTTCTCCGACGGCATCGAGCAGGGGGCGGCTCGCTGCGCCGAGTACCGGGAGCCGGAGGGCGAGCCCGTCGTCGTCCAGCAGGTCTTCCAGGCCGACGAGGAGTCGTCGATGGGCGACGTCACCGCCGACGAGTTGCTGGAGCTGATCGTGGGGGACATGGAGGCGTACTACGCCGCCCTCTTCGCCTCAGAGCTGAACACGACCTGGACCGAGATCGGCGACGTGGTCATCGCCGACCCGGCCACCGACGAGGTGGAGTGCGGCGGCGGCCCCCTCAGCGCCGAGGATCTCGACTACGGCTCCTACTACTGCGTCGAGGAGAACACAGTGGTGCTCGACGGGGGCAACCTGGTGCCCGCCCTCGTGGAGATCGGCGATTTCGCCCTCGGGGCCGAGCTGGCCCGCAACTGGGCCTTCGCCGCCCAGGTGCAGCAGGGCATCGAGGACGACACCAAGGAGACGTTCCTGAACGCCGACTGCCTGACCGGTCTCTACGCCGGGGACGTCTTCTTCCAGCTCCGGGACGACTCCGACGTCCGACTCTCGGCCGGCGACCTGGACGAGGCCATCATCTCGTTCCTCGCCTTCGGCGGGGACGAGGAGGCCGACGCCGCCATCGGCAGCCCGTTCGAGCGGGCCGACGCCTTCCGCACCGGCTTCCTCGGCAGCTTCACCGACTGCGAGGGCTACCTGGCCTGAACCGCGGTGCGGGTCCGGGGCTGGTGGTCAGCCCCGGACGCCGGGCGTCACTCCGGCGGCTCGATGAAGATGCACTCGCCGGGGCACTCCTCGGCCGACTCGATGGTGGCTTCGAGCTGCCCGTCGGGGATGACGGCCAAGCCCTCGGCGCCGCCGGGGTCGGAGTAGACCTTGTCGCCCTCCTTGACGTAGGCGAGGCCGTCGTCGAGGAGCGTGAACACGTCGGGCGCGATCTCCTCGCAGAGGCCGTCCCCGGTGCAGAGATCCTGGTCGATCCAGACCTTCATCGTTGCCGTCGCCTTCCTGAGCGAGCTGGTGGAACCTCGGCCGGGGCTCGTCCCGGCACTACGGGGCCCAGGGTAGTCCGGTCCTCGATAAACAAGGCAACATCCGCGCAAAGGTCACCCGTCACGTCGGGCGAAGAGCGCGCCGCACGGGGAGGGCATCGGGTTAGGGTGCCGAGCGAGCGTCCGATCCAGGAGGTGGTCACCGTCGAGGAGCACCGAGACCGTCACCCCGAGCCCGGGGAGAGCATCGACGAGCTGCGCCAGCAGGCGGCCACCCTGGAGGAGGAGGTCGTCGTGCTCCGGCGCCGCCTCCAGGATGCCCCCAAGCGCGTCCGCACCCTGGAGGAGCGGCTGCTGGAGACCAAGGGCCAGCTCGCCCACGCCGTGAGCCAGAACGAGAAGCTGGCCTACACGCTGCGGGAGGCCCGCGACCAGATCGCCGCCCTCCGGGAGGAGGTCGACAAGCTCACCCAGCCTCCGGCCGCCTACGGCTCGGTGCTCGGCGTCAACGACGACGGCACCGTCGACATCATGTCCGGGGGCCGCAAGATGCGGGTGACGGTGCTGCCCGAGGTGGCCGAGGGCCTGGAGCGGGGCCACGAGGTGGTGCTCAACGAGTCGTTCACCATCATCCTGGCCCGGGCGGCCGACGGCACCGGCGAGCTGGTCACCCTCAAGGAGGTCATCGACAAGGGCACGCGGGCCATCGTCGTGGGGCGGGCCGACGAGGAGCGGGTCTGCGAGATCGCCGCCAGCCTCCAGGACGTGCCCCTCCGCGCCGGCGACGCCCTGCGCATGGACCCCCGCTCCGGCCTGCTCCTGGAGCGCCTGGCCCGGCCCGAGGTCGAGGAGCTGGTGCTGGAGGAGGTGCCCGACATCTCCTACGAGGACGTGGGCGGCCTCGACAGCCAGATCGAGCAGATCGCCGACGCCGTGGAGCTGCCCTTCCTCCACGCCGACCTGTTCGCCGAGCACAAGCTGCCCGCCCCCAAGGGCATCCTCCTCTACGGCCCCCCCGGCTGCGGCAAGACCCTCATCGCCAAGGCCGTCGCCAACTCCCTGGCCAAGAAGGTGGCCGACGCCGCGGGCGACTCCGAAGCCCGTAGCTACTTCCTCAACATCAAGGGCCCCGAGCTGCTCAACAAGTACGTCGGGGAGACGGAGCGCCAGATCCGCCTGGTGTTCCAGCGGGCCCGGGAGAAGTCGGAG
>CAZXRA010000151.1:0-41445 GCA_964643485.1 uncultured Iamiaceae bacterium
GCCGACCCCCCTCCCTCTCGCGCTGCTCGTGCGCCCTCGCGAGGGCCTCGCCGACCTCGCGGTGCAGTCGGACGACAAGCTTGGCGTCCAACTCCTCCTGCTCCTCGGGGGCCACTCGCAGTGCGGTCATGGCGCGACCACCTCCCGCTGACCGAAGGTCCGCTGCACCCGAGCCGTGCGCGCGACTGCGTCGGCCAGGCCCACGCCGGCACGGGCGAGACGGCTGCGCGACCAGCCGGCGGAACGGGCCCCGCTCAACGCCTCGGCGGCGGCACGGTCGTCGGGCAGCTCCCCCAAGACCTCGACCTGGAGAGCATCGGCAGCCTCCTCGGCCCGATGGGGACCTCGTCCCACCAGGATCACGCCGAGTCGGGTCCCAGAGCCGGCGCGGAGCCGGGACACGTGATGAGAGAGCGTGACGAGGTGCTCGGTCGTGGGCAGGGCGACCAACAGGATCAGGTCGGCGGAGCCCAACAGAGGGCTCCGGCGCGTCGCCCTTCCGATGTCGGCGACGATCAGATCGGCGTCGCAGTGGGCCAGGGCCGATCCGAGACGTCGTCCGGCAGCACTCCACAGCGCCTCCGCCGCCTCCGGGGAGTCCGGTCCCACGAGCGTCGGCTGCCCACCGGCCATCTGCGCGTGGCTCCTCCAGTCGGGTGCATCCGAGTGATCGGTCGCGAGGGTCGTCAGGCCAGGCTCCCGCCCGAGCCCGTACCTGGCCGCCAGCACCCCGCCGGCCAGGTCTGCCTCCACCAGGACGGCGCCCCCGGTTGCGCCGGCGATGAGCAGGGACGCCGTGGTGACACCGGGCGCACCACGGACCGAGCCGAGCGCGACGAGGGCGCTCATGGAGCCACCATGACCAGCCGGAGCGAGCCCCTGCCCGCGGCTGCGGCCACCGCCTCCGCATCGGCTTCATCGGTCATGATCGAGACCAGCCGTTGGTCGCCGTTCAGCTCCTCGACGTCGGAGACCCGTGCGCTGCGCGCGATCACGGGATCGTCCGTCTCGCCCTCCGCTTCCGGAACCTCGCTGACCGAGCGGACCACGTGCACCCGGTCCCCCGCCGCGATGCCTGAGGCGGGGTACTGGCCAGGGTCCAGGAGGAGGCCGACCACGCCCTGACCCTCCTGCAACCCGGTCCCGGTGGCGAGGAAATCGAGGGTGAGGAGGGTGCCGGCGCTCAGGTCGACGAGAGCGGTGCGCCCCAACACCCGGTCGAGCTCGTCCCGACCCAGGTGAGCCACGTTCGCATCGCCCGCGATGTGCACGACCGAGATGTCCGACTCGGTGACCACCTCGCCCCGCTCGATGTCCGCAGCCACAGCCAGCACCGGCACTCGGCTCACGGAGTTGAGGTGCACGAGCAGCGCTGCGAGCGCGAACCCCACCGTGATGAGGAGACCGACGGCGACCTGAGGCAGACGGACCCGCCGACGGGGCGGCACGACCCCTGGTCGGGCCGGGCCACGCCCGTTGCCCGCCACCTCCTCGTCGGTTCGGTGCGGAGGCAGGACGGTGGTGGTCATGTCAGTTCGCCCCTATCGCCTGGATCTCGCCGATGACGGCGGTGATGTCCGACGAACGGCTGATCGCCGGAAGCGAGCCGCCTGCTCCGATGTTGGAGGTCCACGTCACCTCCAGGGTCACGACGGCCGAAACCTCCATCCGCTCGCTGGACCTCCGGTAGGTGTGGGAGCAGTCCGTCGCCGACTCAGGAAGCCCGGGCCGCCACGGCCGTCCTGCTCCACACCGGAGCGCCGACCCGTCACCGAGCGACCACGAGGTCGAGGTCGGTCGTGCGGTCACCGTGGCGCTGACGCGGCCCGCCGTCGCGGTGGCCTCGTACGTCTGCCACCACCCGGCGTCCACCCACAGCCAGGTCGGGACGTTGACGTAGAGCCGGCGCGAGTCCGGGCTCGTACGGATCGTCGGGCCGTCGATGCCGATCGACGCCAGAGCCTCCGCAGCGAGTGCGGCCGGGTCGACCAGTCCGCCCTCGGGGATGAGGTAGAACCCATCGACAGCCACGGGCCCGTATCCGGGGCACATGTACTGGAGCCATCGACCGGTGTTCGAGTGCAGAGTGACGAGCGAGTCGACCTCGTAGATCGCGAACCGGAGGTCGTCTTCGATGACGACCTCCCAGCGGCAGGGGTCGGGGCCTCCTCCTCCACCAGCCGGCGCCGCGCCGGGTCCGCCAGCGCCGTCTTCCGCCGTGGCCGTCGGGTTACCACTGCCGTCCACGTAGGCGCCTCCCCCTGGGCCCGGCGGGCGGGTGTCGCCAGCGACCGGCGATGCCGCGAGGGCCCATAGGCCCGTGGCGACGGCGATCAGGAGAGCAGCGCGCATCCGGCAACCCCCTCCCAAACCTGGATGGCCCGCACCTCGGACACCCGCCATGGGCCACCGTCCTCCCGGACCAGCTCGCCGCGAACGTTGTGGGTGCTGACGTCGTCGTCGATGACCTCGCCGTTTCCTTGGCGCACGACGAGGCCGTCATCGACGAAGCACTCCTGCACCACCGCCACGTTCCCGCCGATCGACAGCACCTGGACGCGCTGCACACCTGCGGGGTCCTCTCGCTGTCGGTAGGCGAGGCCTCGTTCGAGATTGCCCCGGGTCTCGACCCGTACGGCTTCGAGTTGGGGACCGGTGGCGAACTCGGCCAGGTCGGGGTGGTCGGGGTTCGGAACACCGGAGTTGGCGGAGAACCGGGCTGCCCAGTAGCCGCGGTAGCGCTCGATCACCTCCTGCTCGGCCGCAGTCGGAGCGTCCTCCGGCGGCGACGACTGCGGAGGTGGCGAGCTGGGCGACGAGGTCGCCGTCGATGACGTGGAGGAGTCCGTGGCTTGCTGGGGTGACGTCGACACCGAGCCGCCGGCCCTCGTGGCGGTCTCGGGCGCAGGCTCGGCGGACCCGTTGCCACCGCCGCAGCTCGCCACGAGCGCGGCGAGGACGACCGCAGCGAGCGACACCCGGCGTCCAGGACCTCGCTTGTGGTGCCTGGGGCGAGCCATGGGCCCCTCCCGCTTCGCCAGCGTCGTGAACCGTGGCCGGGTCCGTGGCGTGGAGGGCAGTGCGAAGAGCGTCGACCACTGGGCGTCCGACTCGACGGCTCCGTGCGAGGCCGTACGGCTCGTCCGGAGCCTCACCCCGGCGAAACCGGGGTCACGCCCAGCACTACCCAAGCGGGTGGCGGAACATGCATGGGATGACATGAGACTTCGACGCCTCCGCTCACTACTCAACCGACGAGGCGCAGTTCGCGCAGACGGCACTCGGCCCGCCACCGGCGTTGACCCAACGCGGCCGGGGACGTGCCCTGCTCGGACGCCAGGTCGACCAGCGCCTCGCCACGAACTCGCGTGCGCACGATGGCCGTGACCGCGGCGTGGCTCACGAGGCCCTGGCGCTCGGCGGCGCGGAGCTGCTCGAAGACGGAGCGGGCGATCACGTCGTCCTCCGGCGTCGGCGTCGACGAAGGCGGGTCCGCCACCATCTCGGCCCACTCGCCCGGGGCCTCGATCCGGCGGTGCGCCCGGTAGCGCTTCCTCACGTCAAGCAGGACGTTGCCGGCGACGGCGCCCTCTCGGCTGGTCGGATAGGTGCGGATCCGCTCCCAAGCGAGCGAGATCAACTCGTCCAGCGCCGCGGGATCGTCGTTGCCCGTCGTTCGAGCCAGGTGGACGAGACCTGGCATCAGGGCCTGGAGCAACGTGCGAGCCGCGAGGTCGTCGTCGGACGCCATGGCTGCCAGCGCCCGGAGGATGCCGTCGGCGCGTTCGGCGTCGCGACGAGCGGTGAGGATGTCACGGAGGTCGGTCAGCCCCGTCAGGGCGCTGTGGACGTTCGCCCATCGGATGACGGCCCGCCGGGCCGATGGACCAGTGGCGATCCGTTCCCACTCCCGATCCAGGTCCCGTGCGAGATGTGTCATCGGAGCTCTCCTCGTGTCGGTGTCACGGGAGGGTCTGATGGAGGCGTCGTGCGAACCGTCGTGCGACGGGTCGTGCTCGCGAAGGTTTGCGCACGACCGCTCCGACGGATGAGCGATGGATCGACGACCGAGGGCCTAGCCCGCCGTGGAACCGGTGCGTCCGATCACCATCTTCCCGGTGGGGCACCCTGATCCGAGGGTCGCCCAGGCCGGGTTCGACCTCGATCACGCCTACCTCGAGCGATGCTGGGCGCCGCTCCTGGGTCCGACGGCGACGGCGCTGTTGCGGCGCCTACCGGTCCTCTGGGACGAGGTCGAGCCAGCGCAGATGGCCTTCGCAGAGCTTTCTCGCTCCATCGGGCTCGGGTCCGGGTGTGGGACCCACAGCCCGCTCCAGCGGACGCTGGACCGTCTCGTGAGCCACCGGTTCGCCCGTTCCTCCACCGAGGATGGGTGGGAGGTCTTCCGCCAGGTGCGGCCTCTGGAGGTTCGGGAGCTGCGGCGGCTGCCGGCCTGGTCGCGGCGCATGCACACCCAGCTGCTCGATGAGCACGTAGCCCGCCTCGCCGGGGCGACACCGGCTACTCAGCTCACCGCCCGCCTCGACCGCCTCCAGAGCCGTCGATCACCAGATCACTCGCACACCGTCGAAGCCCCCGCCCACCACCTCGCACGATGACCTCCCGACCACCGCTCCCCCACACCGACACCCGCTCCCCCAGCAACGCCCCGAGTCACCAGATCCGACAGGCACACATTTGCAGGTTCCCCTGCGGGGAACCTGCGGGCGCTCGTGCGTCGGCCGTGTCGTGAAGTTCACCGTCACCCCACTGGGCGGGGCCAGGAACGACATCGGCCACGTGGTCGACGGCATCGTCCGGTACCTCCTGCCCCGTCACCCGCCACCGCCCGCTGCCCCGCACGAACCGGCTGGGCCGTCGCGGTACTACGCCGACAGCGGCGAGGAGCCCGGCCGCTGGCTGGGCGAGGGGGCGCGTCTCGCCCAGCTCCAAGGTCGTGTCGACACCAAGGACTTCGCTGCGGTCCTGTCGGGCCGTGATCCCCGGACCGGCGAGCGCCTCATCACCGCTCAGGGCTCCGCAGGACGTCGTGCAGACCTCGGGGCGGGACGGCACACGTGGAACGGGCCGGACGGCCAACGTCTCTACGACGCGGCCGATGCCGCCGCTGCCCTCGGGCTGACGAAGGCAGAGGTGATCCGGATGGTCGATGTGGGCAGTGCTCTCGCCCTCGGCCACCTCGCCGGATCGGCCTCGGCGCTTCGTGCGAACGCTCGTGAAGACACTCGTGCAAACGCTCGTGTGTCGGCAATGGCCCAGGTCAGAGGCTCGTATCTCGTGCCGGTGATCATCGACGGCACTCCGTGGGTGGCTGAGGTCGAACTGGCTTCGTGTGACGCGGCCCGGCGCGCTGGCGTCTCGCCCGAGATCGTCAGGACGTTGGGGGACGAGGGCGACCAACTGCCCCTCGCCGAAGCGGCGCGTCTCGCCGGGGTGACCGCTCGCTACCTCCGCCAGCTCGCCCGCCGGTACGAGAAGCACGGCCCCGAGATCGAGCGGCGCCTGGCCGCCGGCCGACGCCCCCGCCGGGCCTACGTCGTCGCCCATCGCGGGACCCAAGGCCGCTGGCTGGTCACCCGCCATGAGCTGGCCGCCTTCCTCGAACGACGCACCCCGCCCGCCGTGCGCGTCGCCTACGACCTCACGGCCACGACCGAGAAGTCACTCAGCGTCCTCGCCCTGCTCGCCGACGCCCCGACCCGGCGCGTCGTCCTCGGGTCGATCCAGGCCGGCAACGACTGGGCGATGAGCTGGCTCGAGGAGCAGGCCGCCTACGGCCGAGTGGGCGGGCAGCCAGTTAAGGCCGAGGGGTGGACGGTGGCGTCGTTCCGGCACCTCACCTCCCGCGCGCTCGATCCCTTCGCGCACCACCACAACGTGGTGGCCAACACCGTCGCGCTGCCCGACGGGAGCCATCGCGGCCTCGACGCCCGGGGCCTCTACCGCCACGCTCAGGCCGCGTCCGCGCTCGCCACCGCGGAGATGCGCCACCGGCTCACCACGCAGCTCGGGGTGCGGTGGCGGCCAGGCCGGCGAGGTGGCTGGGAGATCGATGGCATCGACGACCGCGTCGTGCGCGGATTCTCGAAGCGGCGCAACGAGATCGACGACGCCCTGGCCGAACTGGAACGCGAGATCGGCCGGGGCGCCCACCCCGGCGAGATCGAGACCATCGTCCTGCGCACCCGGCCTGCCAAGTCCCACACCTCCGTCGACGAGCTCACCGCCGAGTGGCAGGCGCGCGCCGCCTCGCTGGGACTCGATGTCGATGCTCTCTCACGCTCGGGTGACCGATCACCGTCCGCCGCCGGCCCCGACATCGACGCGGTCTTCACCCTCATGGCCGCACCCGACGGTGTCTGCGAAGACGGATCGGTGTTCACCCGAGCCGACGCCCTAGCGACGCTCGTCGACCTCCCCGTGCCCCACGCCGACGGGGCTGTGCAGCCTGTGCTCATCGGGGCCGCTCGGCTGGAGAAGATGGTGGACGGGTTCCTCGCGTCCGACCACGTGGTGCGGCTCGTCGGCGGGGACGAGCCGCTGTTCACGACCGTCGAGGCCCTCCAGCTCCAGGAGCGCATCGCCCACCGCTTTCGCCAGGGCCTCCACCGCGGGAGCCACCCCGTGCCGACCGCGGCTCTCGATGCGGCCCTGGAGAGGCACGGACACCTGACCGACGAACAGCGGGCGTTGGTTCGCTCCTGGTGCACCGGCGGCCACCGTTTCCAAGCGGCCATCGGGCGAGCCGGGGCGGGCAAGACCACCACCGTGGCCACCTGCGCCGAAGCCTGGACCGCGGCCGGCCACCGGGTGGTGGGCGCGGCTGTGAAGGGCGAGGCCGCCCGGACCCTGGCCGACGCCACCGGCATCGAGTGCGAGACGCTCGCCTGGTACCTCGCCCACGACGACCCCGACGACGTGCCCCTCGACTCGCGCACCGTGCTCGTGGTCGACGAAGCCTCGACCATCGGCGACCGCGACCTCGACGCCCTCCTGACCATGGCGGCCCGCACCGGCGCGTCCGTCCGTTTGATCGGCGATCCCGCCCAGCACGGCGCCGTCCCCGCCGGGGGCATGTTCCGCGTCCTGTGCGAACGCAACCGGGCGACCACCCCCGAGCTGCGCACCACGCATCGCGTCCAACACCCCGACGACCGTGCCGCAGCTGAAGCCCTCCGCGACGGACGCATCGACGAGGCCCTCGACCACCTCGAAGCCGCCGGCCACCTCCACATCGCCCACGACGACCTCACCATGTACCGCCAGATCCTCGGCCGCTGGTGGGACGCTCATCGGGCCGGCCTCGACCACCCCATGGTCGACCGCCGCAACGTGACCCGCCGCCAGCTCAACCGCCTCGCCCACCACCTCCTCCGCGTCCACGGCGAAGTCGGTGCCGACGAGATGGTCGCCAGCGACGACCGCCGGTTCTCCGTCGGCGACCGGATCACGGCCCGAGCGCCCGATCGCGACCTGCACGTCCCCGGCGACCGACACGCCTACATCCGCAACGGCGCCCTCGGCACGGTCACCGCCCTCCGGCCCGATCCGCACGACCCCAACGGGGATGCCCTGGCGGTCGCCTTCGACGGCATCGGCACCATCGACGTACCCCGGGCCTTCTTCGACCACCACCGGCGAGGCGACCGCGTCGAGGTCGGCATCGACCACGCCTACGCCCTCACCAGCTACGCCGTCCAAGGGTCCACCCACGAGGTCTCCACCAGCCGCATCGACCCCACCACGACCCGAGCCGAGACCTACGTCGACATCACCCGAGGCCGCGCCGCCAACCACCTCTACCTCACCGCCGCCGCCAGCCAGCTCGACGACGAAGCACTCCCCCGAGCCCCCGGCCTCACCGCCGATGAAGCCGTCGAACGCCGCCTCGAACGCTCCACCGGAGAGCTGACCGCCTTCGAGCTGGCCCATCCCGATAGCGCAAGTCCTGTGAGACGCCCGCGGACCGAGGTGCCCAGCATGTGAGGTTCACGGGACCGTCAGGGCCTAGAGACTCGACCGTCCCCGGTGAGGTGCCCATGCAGACGACCACGAACGATGAGATCCTGACCATCGAGGAGGCCGCCGCCCTGCTGCGGATCAGCCGCGGCGCGGCCTACAACCTCGCTCGCCAGTGGTGGGAGACGGACGGTCGCGAAGGGCTCCCGTGCATCCGCCTCGGCCGAACCCTGCGGGTTCCCCGCGCTGCACTCACCCGGCTCTTCATCTCGCCACAGTAAGAAGCCTGGATCGACGGCGGGCCTAGCTGGCACGAGGCTCAGGCCGGTGGGCAGTCGCGCAGCTGATGCCCACGGTGTGCGAAACCAGTATGGGGCGAGGCCTTGAACAAGCTCAGCCCGACGACGCCGGCGCCCTGTACCCCGAGGAGAAGGTCCCGACGGCAGCCCCCCGGGCGTACAAACTCCGAGGACCCGACCGGCGGCCACGACCACACGTTCTTCATCGATGACCGCCGGGGGGGGGCGTACGTGGTGGTGACCCCGACCGGTCAGCAGGAGATCGACGCGGCTGCACCAGGACACGTCCGGTTGGTGCGGCACCTGTTCGTCGAGCGCCTCAGCCGAGAGCAGCTCGAAGTCGTCGGTGATGCCGCGAGATCGTGCTCACGGCTCTCGACGAGGGGGAGCGGGTGGTCTCCCGCCCGTGACCGGTCCGCGCCCGTGGATGCGGGGCAGCCTGAAGAGGGTCGACGGCGGCTCCCGACGGCGCGTCGCCGGACGGCAGGTCAGATGACCACGACCGGGCACGCCGCGTGCTGGAGGACCTGTCGGCTCACGGAGCCGAGGAGCGCACTGGCGACACGTCCCCGACCCCGGGTCCCGACGACGACCAGGCCGGCGCCGGCGGCCAGCTCGACCAGGGCTCGAGACGGGCTCTCGCTGGTGAGGTGTCGGCGCACGCGAACGCCCTCGAGGTCGGGACCGTCAAGGGCCAGATCGACCACGTTGTGCCCCACGTCCTCCATGGCGGAGAGGACGGGCACTGCAGCCATCATGGGCCCAGTCGCCAGGGAGGGGACGCGCCAGGCGTGGACCACATCAAGGTCTGCGTCGCGGGCCGTCGCCTCGCGGGCGGCCCAGTGAAGTGCCGCCATCGACGGCGCGGAGCCGTCGACGCCCACCACCACCCGGCCGCCGCGCACCGGGGCGGCCTCCCGGACGACCCCGACCGGCCGGGCGGCGTTCTGGGCGACCCGCTCGCTCACCGACCCCAGCAGCAGGCCTTCGAAGCCGCCGGTGCCTCGAGCACCGAGCACGAGGAGGTCGGCGGTGTCGGCGGCGTCGAGGAGGCCGCTAGCCGGCGTGTCGAGGACCACCCGTTGTGTGACCTCCGCGCCTGCTCCGAGGGCGCCGGCCACTCGGGCTGACAGGGCCTCTCGGGCCGAGTCCTCGGTGTACCCGCTGTCGAAGGTCTCGGATCGATCGGCATGGTGCTGGTCGAGGTAACTCCACACGAGCAGCACCTCGAGGTCTGCGCCGTGGAGAGCTGCCTCCTCGGCCGCCCACCTCATTGCGGTTGTCGCGTTCTCGGAACCGTCGGTTCCCACGAGGATCTTCACAGTGCTGGTCCGTTCATGCTGGCAGTCTGTCGCGCCCGTGGGGCACTGCTGTGGGAGCGTTGCTTCAAGGCGGGGCTCCGGCTGCGCAGGATCCCAGGTGCCGGGTCAGATCTTGCCGACGAGGTCGAGCGAGGGGGCGAGGGTGTCCTCACCTTCCTCCCACTTCGCCGGGCAGACCTCGCCGGGGTGGGCGGCCACGTACTGGGCGGCGCGGACCTTGCGGATGAGCTCCACCGCGTTGCGGCCGATGCCCTCGGCGGTGGTCTCGGTGAACTGGATGACGCCGTCGGGGTCGATGAGGAACGTGCCCCGGTCGGCCAGGCCCTGGCCCTCGCGGAGGACCTCGAAGTTGCGGCTGATCTCCAGCGTGGGGTCGGCGATCATCGGGTACTCGATCTTCCCGATGGTGTCGGACGTGTCGTGCCAGGCCTTGTGGGTGAAGTGGGTGTCGGTCGAGACCGAGTAGATCTCGACGCCCAGCTCCTTGAAGGTGCCGTAGTTCTCGGCCAGGTCGCCGAGCTCGGTGGGGCAGACGAAGGTGAAGTCGGCGGGGTAGAAGAAGACGACCGACCACTTGCCCTTCAGGTCGGCGTCGCTGACCTGGACGAACTCGCCGTTGTGGAAGGCGGTGGCGGTGAAGGGCTTGATCTCGGTGTTGACCAGAGACACGGTGAACGTCCTTTCGCATTTGGTGGTGGTCACCATCGCCAGGCGATGGCGCATGGCTCTATGGCACTGCCGGCCGAACTGGAGTCGCGCCGACGTCGATGGGGTCACACACCACCTCTTCGCCGAGGATCTGCTTCGAGTGGACCATCGCGACCCTCCGGGCCAGTTCCTTGGCCTGCTCCACCTTGGGGCCCGTCCAACCAAGGTCGATCGTCTCGGAGAAGAGCTCCAGCCATCGCTCGAAGTGCGCTCGCGTGAACGGGCGGCGGGCGTGGATGAGCAGATGGGATCGATACGGGTTGCCCTCGTAGCCGGGCATCGACAGCAACGCCCGACACCAGAAGGCCGTGAGCTTGGCCAGATGCTCGGACCAGTCCACTCGAGCGACGTCGTTGAACATGGGGCCGAGGAGGTCGTCCTGGGCGACATCGGCGTAGAAGCGCCGCACCATCTCGGCGATCTCGGCCAAGTCGTCGAGATCCTGTTCACGCCACAACGTCAGCGCCGTGCCATTTCCCATCGCCGACCTCCTCGTTCTCCTATTTCTCTAGCTCATGGTAGAGCGTCTTTGTCGGACCCGCCACCCGTAGGAGGCTGGCCGCGCGGATTCCTCGCGTGGATGTCCGACCGGAGGACGCCGGTCGGCAGGAACGGGGTCGCGCTCAGTCGGGCTGGGGGGTGTAGCGGAGGTAGGGCTTCAGCGTGCGGAACCCCTTCGGGAACAGCTCGGCTGCCTGTTCGTCGTCGATGGCGGGTGAGATGATCACTTCGTCGCCCTTCGCCCAGTTCACCGGGGTCGACACGCTGTGCTTCGCGCTGAGCTGAAGGGCGTCGAGCACGCGCAGGATCTCATCGATGTTGCGACCGATGGCGGCCGGATAGGTGAGCGTGAGCTTCACCGTCTTGTCCGGGCCGATGACGAAGACGGTGCGAACGGTCGCCGTCGCCAGCGTCTTGGGGTGGATCATCCCGTACAGATCCGCAACGGTCCGGTCCTCATCACCTACGAGCGGGTAGTTCAGCCCGGACCCCTGGGTCTCCTCGATGTCGACCGACCACCGCTGGTGGGAGTCCACGGGGTCGACGCTCACCCCGATCAGCTTCGTGCCCCGCTCGTCGAACTCAGCCTTGCGGTTGGCGAAGGCGCCCAGCTCGGTGGTGCAGACCGGCGTGAAGTCCGCTGGGTGCGAGAACAGCACCCCCCAGCCGGCGCCGAGGTAGTCGTGCAGGCTGATCGTGCCCTCCGTCGTCTCTGCGGTGAAGTCGGGGGCGATGTCGCCCAGCTGTAGCGCCATGGTTGAGCCTCAGGTTCCTCTAGTCAGTAATGGAGAAACTACCGACGGATTCCTGACCCGACAAGTCGGGATTTGCGTCGCCGCGTCCTGATCCGGCTAGCCACCGGCCTGGTCGTCTGACCTCCGGGCGGCGCGGCTCAGCTCGTAGCGCTCCGAGTCGTCACGCAGGACAGCCGCGATCGCATGCGGCTGCTGCTCGCCGAGGCGACTGAGGAGCGTCACCGTGAACGCCACAGAGAAGGTGTGGCCGTCCTTGTGCTCGGCGGGGACCTGGAGCATCTGCCCGCCATACCGGGTGTGGCCGGAAGCCATCACCTTCCGATAGCCCTCCCAGTGTCGGCGCTGGAGTCGCCGAGGGATGATCAGGTCAAGGGTCTGGCCCACGGCCTCGATGGCCTCGAATCCGAAGAGCCGGGTGGCGGCGTCGTTCCAGACCGTGATCGTCCCGGTGACGTCCGCGACGATCACCGCGTCGGCAAGGCCCATGATCAGGGCCTCGTGGTCCAGTGGGTCGTCCGACGGCTCGCCGATCAGGTGCGCGTAGCACGGCGCTTCGCCGCCCTCGTCGCGTTCGATGTCGGACATCAGGCCTCTTCCGCTGCGTCGCCGACTTGAGGTCGACAACGCTCGTTCTACCACTGGCTAGACGAACCTCCTACGGGAGACGCCGCACCCTCAGCCGTCGGCGAAGGTCCAGTCGGGGCGCTTGCGGGCGTGGGCCTCGTCGTAGGTCGCTCGCCCGTCGGCGAGGTCGAGGAGCCTCGGGAATGGCCGCGGCGACGGGCGAGGGCATCGGTGCTCCTCGATGTGGGCGGTGAACTCCTCGGGGAAGGCGCGCAGGACGCTGCTGACGACGATCTGCTCCTGCACCGGCAGGTAGCAACGGTTGCCGTCGGTGACCCGCTGGAGCCATCCGCCGATGGCGGCGATGTCGTCGTCGTCGCCATCGCCCGCCTCGATCCGGCCGAGGCGGGCGGTGATCTCGCTGGAGCCGATCTTGCAGGGTGGGCACTGTCCGCACGACTCGATCGAGAGGAACCGGGACAGCCCGTGCGCGACGCCGACCATGCAGGTGGTGTCGTCGTGCACGATGAAGCCGGCCGCGCCCATGCCGCTGCCGATCGACGCGAAGCCCTCGTAGCTCACGGCGGTGTCCAGCTGATCTGCGGTCACGACAGGGTTTGCGACACCTGAGAAGACGGCCTTGATGCGACGATCGGGGTGGGCGCCGCTGCCGACTGCGTCGATGACGGCGCGGAGCGGCGTGCCGAGCTCGATCTCGCCGACGTCGGGAGCGACGACGTCGCCGACGACCGTGGCGATCACCGTGCCGGGCGACGCGTCTGTGCCCATGGCCCTGAACCAGGCGGCGCCGTGAGCGAGGATGTGGGGGACGTTGGCCAGGGTCTCGACGTTGTTGACCAGCGTCGGGTTGGGCTCGTCGGTCCTGCGGTCGGGGCCGTGCGGGCCGGCCTCCCAACCGGCCTGGGGCGAGGAGGCGAACAGGCCCTGCTCGTAGGGTGGGAACCACCGTGGCAGTGGCGGCTTGCCCTCGATCACCTCGAGCATCGCCTTCTCCTCGCCGAAGAGGTACTCGTCCGGTCCGGCCACGATGTTCACGATGCAGTCGGCGCAGATGCCGGCGGCCTGGAACTCCTGGACGGCGCGCGTCACCGCGGCGAGCTCCTGCTCGAACGAGGCCTTGAGGCAGATGTAGACCTCCGCCGCTCCGATGGCGAAGCCGGCGATGATCATCCCCTCGACGACCTGGTACGGGTTGGTCCGCAGCAGCGCCCGGTCCTTGAACGTGCCGGGCTCGCCTTCGGCGCCGTTGCACACGAGGTACCGACGGGTTCCTGCCTGGCTGGCGATGCCAGCCCACTTCCGACCCGTCGGGAACCCGCCGCCGCCGCGGCCGCGGAGCCCGGAGGCGGAGATGACCTCGATGGTGGCGGCGGGACCGAGCCGCTGCGCGGCCTCGACGCCACGGCCGCCGACCTCGGTGGCGAGGTAGGCGTCGAGAGATGTGACCGGATCGGCCGGCAGCAAGAAGGTGCCCATGTCGCTCCCTTGGCTTGACGAGGTGAGCCGAAGTCAAGTCAACCCGGTGTCGACCACGGTCGCATCGTGATCCCGCAGGATGCGTCGGGCCTCCCCAGGATCGAAGTCGCCTTCGACGACGAGCACGGCGAGCGCTTGCCCTCGCCGGCGATGTGACCGCACAGCCGAGTGCACGTCGTCCCACCGCATCACGGCGAGGAAGAAGCCCATCAACCCCCCGAAGAAGACGCCACCGGTGAGGGCGACTGCCGCTCCGAGGCCGGCGCCGACCCCGAGGGGTTGGCTGGCGGCCGACATGGCGATGGCCAGCGTCAGGGCTCCCAGCAGGACGCTGCCGATCGGAGCACCACGGCTGGCGAAGCGGACCATGTCTCGGTGCGCCAGCTCGTCGACGACGCCCGCGGCCGGGCTCGAGGACCACGTGCGGATCGAACGGCCGGGCAGTCCGGCGACGAGCCGCTCGTGGGCGCTCCTGGCGGATCGACGGGCGACGACGGCGACGATCGCCCGCTCGCCGGGCGAACCCGCCATCTGCTCGCCGGGCATGGGCGTGGAGGGCGCGCTCGAGAACGACGGAATCGATGACAACGACATCGGGATCTCCAGGACTAACCGCAGGGGGAGCAGAACGGGCGCGCCGGAGACACGTGAAGGAGACGATCCGGCTTTGGCTTCGACGGGGTGGCCGCCGACGGGTTCAGCCCTGGATGGGCGGGGCGCCGAGCAGCAGCGAGCGCCAGCAAGACGGGCGCTCAGCGGCGGGGATCAGGAGTCCTCGCTGTCCAATCGCTTGGGCCGTGTCCATGCCAGGGACCATAGCCCTCGTCCCTGAGAAGACAACTCCACACGGACCGCCGCGGCCCTCCGAGTCCTCCATTCGTCCTCGGATGCGCGATGGTCCCTTCGATCCGAGGAGAGGACGGAACGGTGGCGCGCAAGGAGACCGTTGGAGGACCGGTGACCGCCCAGCTGGGCGATCGCAGCCCGTTCGGCGCGATGGAGCGACTCGATCACGAGGCGCTCGTGGTCGCCCAGCAGGAGTCGCTCCGTTCACCGAGGCGCAGCTACTCGCTCAGCGCCCGGCTGCTGTTCGCGGTGATGGACCGCCTGTACGGCGTCGAGCGGACCCTGCCGAAGTTCCGGGTGCTGGAGCTGGTGGCCCGGGTGCCCTACCAGGCGTGGGAGAACGTCGCCTACGTCACCGTCACCCACACCTCCCGACAGACCGGCTTCGCCCGGCGGGTGTTCGACACCGTGCGCCTGGCCCGGTGGGAGCAGGACAACGAGCAGTGGCACCTGCTCATCCTCGAGGAGCTGACCGCGGGCGGCGGGCGGCAGCCGTTCGTGCGCCACCGGATCGTGCCGCAGCTGCTGGCGTTCGCCTACTACCAGCTGTCGTGGGCCATGTACGCCGTCCGCCCGGCGTGGAGCTACCGGCTCAACGCCGACTTCGAGGACCACGCTGAGCACGAGTACGCCGCCCTGGTCGACGAGAACCCCCAGTGGGAGACCACCGCCTGGGAGAGCCGCCTCGGCGAAGACTTCGGCACCTACGACTCGCTGGCCGACCTCTTCCGCCAGATCGGCTACGACGAACGGCTCCACAAGCAGGAGTCCGAGGCCCGCATGGGCCACGCCCGGTTCCGCTGACCGTGCGACGCCAGGTGGTCGGGTGGCACGGCGACGATGTCGGCGATTGGGTGGCAGAGCTGTCGTGCCTCCACGGCCAGCACGTCCGCCACCAGCCGCCGTTCCGGCTCGCACCGTGGGTCACCTCCGAAGCCGGCCGGCACGACCATCTGGGCCTCGACCTGGAGTGCCCGGCCTGCGATCGCACCGAACTCCCGGACGGTCTGGTGGTCCTCCGGACGACCGCCGTCTGGGACGAGACCACGTTGCCCCGCGCCCTGACCCGCCGGCATCGCATCGCGGCGGCGCGCTGGGGACGGCTGCGGGTGGCCGAGGGCGACCTCGCCTTCTGGGCCGCGACCACCCCCGAGCTGGACCGCACCGTCCGTGCCGGCGAGATCCAGGCCATCCCGCCCGAGGTCGACCACCAGGTCGGCGTGGTCGGCCCGGTGAAGCTCTACATCGACTTCCTCGGCAAAGGCGAAGAAGGCTCCTGACGCGACCACGGAACCAGAGGTTCGACGTCGGGGACATCGCGCACTCCATCGGTGAAGACGTCGAGCCAGAGACGGGGTCCCAACACGAAGCACCAATCAGAGACCGGCGGGCTATGGTCGAAGCCATGACGGCGACGGCTGCGTGCTCACACAGGGGATTCATCGTCCCTGCGTTCGAGCGCCGGGTCGACTGGCGCTCGCTGCTCCTCGGCGCGCCGCCCACCGCCGCCTGAGCCGCGTCGGCCGCCCACCGGGCCGCCGACGTCCAGGTGTCACTCGCAGCCCGACGCCGGCGCGCCCCAGCGCCCATCGTCGGCCTGCAGGAGCGCGGATGGCCTCAACGGCCCCGCCCCATCGGTGTCCGACTACGAACGATCAGGAGCAGCCATGGCGCTCGCGCGCCCCACCCCCACCCCCGACGACGGCGACATCGTCGGACCGCTCGTCCACAGCCATCCGTCCACGCCAGTGGTGACGGTGGCTCTGGCGACGAAGCCCGCAACGCACCTGCGCAGCGGTGACCGCCGGCGACTGGCGCGCCAGATCAGCGGCGCCGAACGTCGCGTCTCCCGGATCGTCCCACCATCGGAGGCGCGGACGCGTCTGATCCGCAGGCTCTGGAACCTGGCCGACCTGGCGTCGCGGGCACCGGCGCGGGAGGGCATCGCCCTGGTGGCGAGCAGCGACGAGGGCCGTCACCTGACGCTCCACCACTCGGTCACCGACCGCATCATCGTCGGACCGCCGCCCGCCTACGACGACATCGTCGAGGCGACCTGGGGCATCGGCCGTCTCGCCGTGCTCCGGCTCACCGAGCGAGGGTCCCGACTCATCTGCTCCGACGGGGCGGCGCTGTGGGAGCCGAGACCCCCCTGGGACCCCCTCGGTCTCCAGGCCCACACCGGACTGGAGCGCGCCGAGCAGCTGATCCGCACCGTCCTGCCCGGTCGGACGCCGTTGGTGGTCGCGGGCGACCATCGCCTCGTCACGGCCTTCGGCGAGACGAACACTGCCCATGACGTCGCTGGCGTCCTCCCCGGCGACCACTCCGGGACCTCGGCCACGACCCTGGTCGCGCTCGCACAACGGGCCATGCGACGGGCACTCGACGGCTCGCAGCGGGCCGCCATGACCAGCCTGGCCCTGGCTCTCAACTGCGACAGCGCCGTCCGAGGGCTCGAGGAAGTCCGGAGGGCCTCACCGATCGGTCCCCACGATGTCCTGCTCGTCGAGGTCGGTGCCCTGCCGCTCCTGCGCGCCGGAGGCCTCCGGCCCACGACAGAACGGGTCCACGAAGCCGGTGGGTCCGTGGTCGAGCTCCCCGACGGCTTCCTCGCCCAGCACGACAGGGCCGCTCTGGTCCCCGGCCACCGCACCACACCGCCATCGGCGGACTCAGATCCGATCGACGGGTCCCACAGCCGCAACCGAGCCCTCCACCTCGTCGAGGAGCTGCACTGATGGTCCCCACCACCGTCGTCGTCCTGCTCGCCGCGGCGACCGCGATCGCCGTCGTCTGGCGGCTCTCCACTCGCCGCTGCACCTGCCAGCGCGACGAGCCGCTCGCCGGGCTCGGAGCCCTGGGCGCGGTCACCGCCCGAGTCCGGCAGCGACAGGCCCGCGAGGACACGATCGTCCAACCGGCGACGCGCCCGCCGCTCCGGCCGGCGCGCCATCCGGCCCGTCGCGGCCTCCGTCGCCGCCCCAGCCGCCACGCCGTCCCTGCCAGAGCTCGACACGAAGGAGCCTCACCATGCCCCTGACCGCACCCCACCATCCGACACCGCTCGACCCTGAGGACCTCGCCCGGTTGCGAGAGGTCCTCGTCGATGCTGTCGAGGTCAACGAGCGCCAGGAGGACAACATCCCTGTCGGTCCCGAGGCCGATGCCCACCGGGTGGCGCGACGGTCTCTCGAAGAGGCCCTCGTCCGCCTCGACGGCGGCACGTACGGCGCCTGCACCGCGTGCGGCGACGCACTCCCGATCGAGCGTCTCGAGCTCGTCCCCGACGCCGAGCTGTGCATGACCTGCGTCCATCGCCCCCACGCCCTCTACGGGTGAGGCGATGCGACCTCCTGCTCCCGACCGAGAGGAGGTGAACGATGGCTGATGGGAAGAGCCGCAAACCCGGCAAGCGCATCCTCGAGAAGAGGACGCTGAAGCGCCAGAAGCGAACCGCGCGCGACGCCGACCGGCGTCGCCGCGACCTCATGGCACCGACGGTTGGTCGCTGACGTCCCTCAGGACAGGCGACCTCGTCACCGGAGCGGCCCAGCTGGCACCTGGGCCGCTCCGGCGCCACACGGCCGGCGGCGCGCTCCACGACGCGGCCAGGGACAAGCGAGGCCGAACGCCGCCTTCGCCTGGGCGGTCCGCTGAACGCCGCGATGTTGGCCCCATCGCGTTCTCGCCCTGAGCGCCGTCCTCCTCGGCGGTGTCGAAGCAGACCGCGTGGTCCCCTTCATGCTGTGAGGCCCTTCCGCTCGACCTCCTGGCCACCTGAGCCGGGCAGTGTCCGATCGCTCTCGACCGAAACACGTTGTGTCCATGTCCGACCATCGTCCTTGCCGCGCTGCGGTATAGGTTTCTCCGCTTCGGGCGAGACAAACTCATGGTGGAGGTCTGCTGATGGTCGGCGCTGACGAGGTACGTGTGGACTTGCCCGACCTGACCACGCAGGGCGCGATCGACGTGCTAGTCACGTCCTTCTACCGGGAGGTCGTCTTCGACGATCTGCTGGAGCCCGTGTTCGGTGAGGTCGCTGAAGTCGACTGGGCCCGGCACATCCCGATCCTCGTCGACTACTGGGTCTCCATCCTCTTGGGCACGAAGGGCCCCGGCGGTTCGATCATGGGAGTACACGGGCGTCTTCATGGGCTGGCGCCGATCGAGCGGGAGCACTGCGACCGTTGGTACTCGTTGTGGGTGGGGTGCGTGGACGAGCGGTGGGCCGGCCCCATGGCCGAGCGAGCGAAGCATCACGCCGCGTCGTTGATGGCCGGGATGGCCAAGCACCTGTTCTCCTTCACGTGGGCAGCGAACGAGGTCACGGAACGGCCGTTGCCGGGTCGCTAGTCAGCGCCGAGGCGGCCCAGGCGGTGCGGGCGTGGCCAGTTCGCACGTCGGGCGAATCGACCCGATGTCCGTTGTTCTGCAATACACTAGAGATATGACTGAACACCGCCCATGGGATCCCGACGAGCTCGCAGCATCGTGGGCGTCGCCGCCGGGGCTCGGACGATGCATCGGCATCGGCTGCGGGATCGGCGTCGTCCTGTCCTTCATCGGCATCGCGTTGCCGTCAGTGCTTGCGGGGATGGAGTGGCGGTCCGCCGTCGGGTTCGGGGTGTTCGTCGCCTTCTGGGGCGGGCTCGGCTTCGGGAGCATGATGGGCGGGGTCGTGTACCTGATGAGGTTGGACAAGGTGGAGGCGGAGGCGGATGTCGGTGAACGTTCGTCGAGGCCTGACGTTGCACGATCCGGTTCGAGCCGTCCCCCGTCCCTCAGCAAGGATGCGGCTGGCGGTCGCCGTGTCGCTTGACGACGGTTCGCCCGCCGGCGACGGGCTCCTGTCTGCCGAGCGTCCTGCGACCGGGCGTCGACACGCGCCGGAGGTGGCGTGCGGGGCGACGATCGAAGTTCGGCCGACAGGGCGGGTGGTGGTCACCTTGAGCGACGTGCTGGACGCGACCCTGGCCGCTCGGCTGGTCGAGCAGCTGCGCGCGACGCCACCGCTCGGCCCGGTCGTGATCGACGTCAGTGCCATGATCCTGCGGAGAGGCGAGCTTCGCGCTCTCGACTCGCTCGTCACCGAGCTGTCGGGCTTCGAGGTGCACCTGTCTTGCCCCCGGCTCACTGGGCGTCGGTTGCTGACCCACCTCCTGCCGAGCAGGCCGTCAGTGGTGTCATCCCCGACCGACCCAGCCCCCTGGACGACAGGCGCCGGTTGACCCGCCTCCGACGGCGCGAACCGCTCGGGGCTCGTTGACATGGCAACCGGGGACGTGAGCGGGGAGGACGCCCACAGCCTGCATGAAGGCGTGGACGGATGTGGGACCGACGAACCGGAACCCGATCCCGCGGAGCGCGGCCGCCAGGTCGTCGGCCGCCTGCATCGGGCGACGATCGTCGGGCCTGGTCCGCCGGGCTTCGTGATGTGACCAGACGACCTGCTGGAGACCGCCGTGCGGGCGAAGGGCGACGACCGCTCGGGCGTTCGTGCGGACGGCATCGATCTTGGCTCGGTTCCTGATCACCTCGCGGTCGAGAACGATGGCCTCGAGGTCTCTGTCGCCCATCTGTGCGACGTGATCAGGGACGAAGCCGGCGAAGGCACGGCGGAGCGCTGGTCGCTTCTGGAGGACGATGAGGCAGGACAGCCCCGCTTGGAACCCCTTCAACACGAGCCGCTCGTAGAGCGCCTGCTCATCACGCAGGGGGAACCCCCACTCCGTGTCGTGGTACTCGCGCAGCAAGGGATGGTTGTAGGCCCAACGGCAGCGCACCCGTCCGTCGCCGCCGGCGAGCAGACGGGTGTCGTCGGCCCGCTTCGGCACGTCTAGGGCGTCAGCCGGCAACGCAACCGGCACTGGGCGTGGCGCGGGTCCTTGGCGACCAGCTCCTCGACGACCATGCCCCCGACCGCCTCCGCCGCCCCTTGGGCGAGGCCGAGGTGGAGGTCGCAGATCGTGTCGCGGTCGGTCAGCACCGCCGACACGAAGGGGCAGGTCTGGAGGGTCACGGCGACCCGGTCGCCGCGGTGGCGGACCGTGGGGTCGAAGCCCTGGCGCGCCATCTGCTCCGCGAACGCGGCGGCCGGGTCCTCGGCCGGCGGGGCGCCCCGACGCAGACGAAGCCCGGCGCGACGACCGACCTCCACGGGCGTGTCGCCGGTCCGGGCCAGCTCGGTGAGCAGGATGGCCAGGCGCTCGTAGGGGCCGGTGGGTCCCCAACGGCTGTCGGTCGCCGGGTTGACCGTGTAGCGCAGCCGGGGCCGCCCGCGTCCGGTGGGGGCGGCGACCGCTTCCACGACCAGGTCGGCGTCCACCAGCTTGGCAAGGTGTTGACGGATGGCGTTGTGGTTCAGCCCGAGGTGGGCGGTCAGCTCCGCCACGTCGGCGCCCTCGTCGGCATCCACCAGGTACTGGAAGATCTGGTGTCGCGTCGGGTCGCCCAGCGCCCGGGCCTGCTGCTGGAGGGTTGGCATGCGAGACCCTGCTTCATCCTGGTCGATGGTTCGGTCCGGCGATCAGCGGACCGAGCCAGTCTAGCGTCGGGTAGGAGAATGGCCGCGAGCACGCTCGGCCGGAGGCAGTGGCGGGGTGGCGCCGACGTCGTAGACCAGATGCTCGTCCGCAGGTCGGACGCCCTCGGTCACCCTGTGGCTCGTGAGGCGGCCATCGTGCATGAGATGCGTCACCGCGACCCCTCGAACGAGGGTCAGGTAGTCGGCGAGCAGCCGACGATGACAACGCCACCACACCGTCTCGCTGCACATGACCGCAGTTCGGGCCGTCTGTGCACGAGACAGCAGGACGTCCACGGCAGCTACGAACGTCGCCGTCTCCATGTGGTCGGCGTACGCCCGGAACGACTGGTGCCGCAGCGCGACGTGCTGCGAGCCTGAGACCGGACGTCTCCGACCGCCAAGGTCTCGCGCCCAGCGGTACTCGACCCCCACCGCGGGCACCCACCGCTCCATCTCCTCCCGTCCGAACTGCGGGTTGCGTCGACTCCCTGGGAACGAGCGGACATCGACCAGGAGGCTGACATGGGCTTCTCGCAGCAGGCTCCCGAGCTCGGCGGCGGGCAGCGTCCCATGCCCCACGGTGACGATGCCCGCGGTGGACGTGGCCTGAGTGGACCGATCCGTAGCCATCTGTTAGTTCTAGCATCATCTAGTCTTTTGATGGCTCGGGATTCGAAGTCCGGAGGAGCGAGCGATGCGTGCCACGACCGATGAAGCGAGAACGCCGACCGGACGTTCGACGCTTCGCACCGTGACGGTGCCCACCGAGCACGGTGGGTGGAGCCTGACCCTCGAGCCGGCCGTGCTCGGCCTGCTGGTCGCCTGGTCGTGGTCGGGCCTGGCGCTCGGTGCGGCGGCGATAGTGGCCTTCGTCGCTCGCACGCCTCTGAAGCTGGTGCTCGTCGACGGCTGGCGCGGCCGACGGCTCGCTCGGACCGCCGTGGCCGCTCGAGCAGCGGCGTTCGAGATCGCGACCCTTGCCCTCCTCGTCGTGGTCGCCGCACGGTGGGCGGACGGGCCGTTCTGGGTGCCCCTGCTGCTCGCCCTGCCTTTGGTGGCGATCGAGCTCTGGTTCGACATGCGGAGTCGAGGTCGGCGGCTCCTTCCCGAGCTGGCCGGCACGGTGGGGATCGGCGCGGTCGCGTCGGCGATCGCGCTCGCCGGCGGCGCCGACGGTCGGTTGGCGCTCGGGCTGTGGGTCGTCGTCGCCGCCCGTGGCGTGGCTGCCATCCCCTACGCCCGCACCCAGGTCCTCCGCGGCCGAGGAAGGCCGGACCGCCCCTGGCCCAGCGACCTCGCTCAAGCGCTCGCCGCCGTCGTCGCCGTAGTGGCGTGGCTGGCCGGCATCCTGCCCGGGGCGGCGACATCGGCGGTCGTGTTGATCGGCGCCTTCAACCTCGCCGCCGTGCGCCTGGCCCCCCGTCCCGCCCGGACCATCGGGTTCCAACAGATGTTCTTCGGGATCGCGGTCGTCCTCGTCTCGGCCGAGTCGATGGTGCCTGGAGGTTTGTTCTAGTATTGGCTAGATCTGCAACCTCTTGGAGGGGCTCATGACTGATGTGATCGAGGACCTGGTCGACCGGAAGTACGCCTTCGGGTTCCACAGCGACATCGAGACGGAGCGGGCCCCGAAGGGGCTCGACGAGGATGTCGTGCGCCTCATCTCGGCCAAGAAGTCGGAGCCGGGGTGGCTGCTCGAATGGCGACTCGCAGCCTTGGAGCACTTCCTGACCCTCGAGGAGCCGACGTGGCCCAACGTCCGTCACCCGCCGATCGACTTCCAGGACATGTCCTACTGGGCCGCGCCGAAGCCGAAGGGCCCGGCACCTGCGAGCCTCGACGAGATCGACCCCGAGATCAGGGCGACGTTCGACAAGCTGGGGATCTCCCTCGCCGAGCAGGAGCGCCTCTCCGGCGTCGCCGTCGACGCCATCATCGACTCGGTGTCGGTCATCACGACCTTCACGGCGAAGCTGGCCGAGGTCGGGGTCATCTTCTGCTCGTTCTCCGACGCCGTGCGCGACCACCCCGACCTCGTCCGTCGGCACCTGGGGTCCGTCGTCGGGCCCCGGGACAACTTCTTCGCCGCGCTCAACGCGGCGGTGTTCTCCGACGGCTCGTTCTGCTACGTGCCCGCCGGCGTGGCCTGCCCGATGGAGCTCTCCACGTACTTCCGCATCAACGCGGCACAGACGGGGCAGTTCGAACGGACCCTGATCGTCGCCGAGGCGGGAGCGAGCGTCAGCTACCTCGAGGGATGCACCGCGCCGATGCGCGACGAGAACCAGCTGCACGCCGCGGTGGTGGAGCTCGTCGCCGCCGACGACTCGTCGATCAAGTACTCCACGGTGCAGAACTGGTACCCGGGCGACGCCGAGGGCCGGGGCGGCATCTACAACTTCGTGACCAAGCGGGGCCGGGCAGGCGCGCGCGCCAAGATCTCCTGGACGCAGGTGGAGACGGGCTCGGCCATCACCTGGAAGTACCCGAGCGTGATCCTGCAAGGCGACGACTCGGTCGGCGAGTTCTACTCCGTGGCGGTCACCACCAACCGCCAGCAGGCCGACACCGGCACCAAGATGATCCACGTCGGGCGCAACACGACGAGCACGATCCTGTCCAAGGGGATCTCCGCGGGCGGCGCCCAGAACACCTACCGGGGACTGGTGAAGGTCCTGCGGTCGGCGACCGGGGCCCGCAACCACACCCGGTGCGACTCATTGCTCATCGGCAACGCCTGCGGGGCCCACACCTTCCCCTACATCGAGGTCAAGAACGACACCGCAGAGGTCGAACACGAAGCGTCCACCTCGCGGATCGGAGAGGACCAGCTCTTCTACTGCCGACAGCGCGGTCTCACCGAGGAGGACGCCACGTCGATGATCGTCAACGGGTTCTGCCGTGAGGTCTTCGACGAGCTGCCCATGGAGTACGCGGTCGAGGCCCAGGCCCTCATGCGGGTCAGCCTCGAAGGGGCGGTCGGCTGATGCTCCACATCGACGGCCTCGTCGCCACGATCGACGGCGCCCGCATCCTCAACGGCGTCGACCTCGACATCGGCCCCGGTGAGGTCCACGCGATCATGGGACCCAACGGTGCCGGCAAGACCACCCTGGCCAACGTGCTCGCCGGGCGCGAGGGCTACAACGTCAGTGGGGTGGTCACCCTCGACGGCATCGACCTGCTGGGACTCGCCCCCGAGCAGCGTGCCGTCCACGGCCTCTTCCTCGCCTTCCAGTACCCGGTGGAGATCCCCGGCGTCGGCAACATGTACTTCCTGCGCACCGCGCTCAACACCCTCCGGCGCGAACGAGGCGAGGCCGAGATCAGCGCCGTCGACCTGCTGACGATGGCCAAGGACCACATGACCCGCCTCGACATGGACCCGTCCCTGCTCGCCCGCTCGGTCAACACCGGCTTCTCCGGTGGTGAACGCAAGCGCAACGAGGTGCTGCAGATGTCGATCCTCCAACCGCGCCTGGCGATCCTCGACGAGACCGACTCGGGCCTCGACATCGACGCCCTCCGCGTCGTCGCCGAAGCGACGCAACGCCTCCGCCACCCGGATCGATCGATGCTGATCATCACCCACTACCCCCGGCTGTTGGAGCAGGTCCGACCGGACCGCGTCCACGTGCTCGACAGTGGTCGCATCGTCCGCACGGGCGACCTCCACCTGGCTCTCGAGCTCGAGGCTCACGGCTACGGCCCACGGGTGGAGGGCGGCTGATGACGACCGCCTCGACGTTGCTCGATCGACTCGCACCGCCGCCCGACGGCAGCAGCCGCACCACGAGAGCGCGTGCCTGGCTTGACCTGCACGGACTCCCCACGACCCGCCTCGAAGCGTGGCGCTACACGCCGGTCGACGACATCGTCTCCGAGCTGTGCTCGGCCCGCGCTGCCACCCCGGGGGACGCCGCCGGGCCGACCCGAGCGAAGATCGACGAGCTGGCCGGCGACCACGGCGGTCCCCGCCTGGTCTTCGTCAACGGCGCGCCGATGCCGACCCTCTCCGACCTGGACGGCCTCCCGGCGGGATTGCGCTGGGGCGCTGCCCACTGGCTCCTCCGCCGACCCGCCGGGAGCCAGGCCCTGCCGAGCGACGACCCGATCGACGGCTTCGACGCCCTCAACAGCGCCGCCCGGCCGGACGCCGCCATCGTCACCATCGACGCCCAGGTCACCATCCCCCTCCCCCTCCACATCGTGCACATCGCACTCGGTCACCCGTCGGGGACCACCACTGCATGCCACCCCCGGTCCGAGATCACCCTCGGGCCGGGCAGCGACGCATCGGTCATCGAGACGTTCACGAGCCTCGACGGGCCCACCGTCACGAACGCCTCCACCCGCATCGCCGTGCGACGCGCTGCCCACCTCACCTACCGACGCATCCAGCAAGGCGGAGCCGACGCCATCCACATCGGGCGAACCCGCATCGACCAAGCGGCGGGCTCGACCGCCCACCTCACGTCGGTCACCACAGGCTCGCGGATCGCCCGCTCCGCCATCGACGCCCGCCTCATCGGGCCCGACGCCACCGTCGAGCTGGACGGCCTCTACCTCCCCGGCCCCGACCAACACCACGACACCGTCGTCACCGTCGACCACGCCGCCTCCCGCGGGCACAGCACCCAAGAGGTCCGAGGGGTCATCGACGACCACGGTCGCGGGTCGTTCAGCGGGCACGTCATCGTCCGGCCCCAGACCGTCGGCACCGACGCCCACCAGACGAACCGCAACCTCCTCCTCGGACCCACCGCCCGGGCCGACACCCGGCCGTGGCTCGAGATCTTCGCCGACGACGTGCGCTGCACCCACGGTGCCACCGTCGGCCGCCTCGACGCCGATGCGCTCTTCTACCTTCGCAGCCGGGGCATCCCCCTCCCGGACAGCAAGAGCATGCTCGTCGCAGCCTTCGTCGCCGAGATCACCGATGCGATCACCCCGGTGTCCCTCCGAGACCGGCTCACCGACGCCCTCGAGGGCATCCTCGGAGCACCCGCGCCATGAGCTCGAGCCACTGGCAGCCCATCGCGCTTCGACGAGACTGCACCGCCACGACGGTGCCGGCCGGCCAGGTCGTCCTGCTCTCCGAGGGTGGCGAGGTCTCCATCGCCCAGCGGCTCGGAGCCAGCATCACCGTCCGCACCGAGATCGGCACCCTGCTGCGCATCGATGCCCAGGACGCGGACGCCCTCGGCCTCGAACCGCCCGACGAGGACACCTTCGAGGCGATCCGCGGCCAGTTCGAGATGAGCCACGTCCTCGACGCCCTCGACCAGGTCTACGACCCCGAGATCCCCGTCAGCATCGTCGAGCTCGGACTCGTGTACCGCTGCGAGGAGATCCCCGGCCCCCTCGACACCCGGCGCATCGAGATCGACATGTCGATGACCGCCCCCGGATGCGGGATGGGCGACATCATCCGAGGCGATGCCGCACGAGCGGTGCTAGCCGTGCCCGGTGTCGACGACGTCGAGGTCAACCTGGTGTGGGACCCGCCCTGGACGATCGGACGCATGTCAGAGGCGGCCCGGCTCCAGCTCGGGCTCCTCTAGCCCACGCCCGGACGACCACGGTCACCCCGGCACGGCCGGCTCTTCCCGGTCCTCCACGACCTCCGCGGTCGGGACGACCACGACCGGGAGCCCCACCTCGTGGACGAGCTGCGCCGCCATGCCTCCCAGGTGCTTGCCGGTGTAGTCGCCGGAGCCGTGCTGGCCGATGACGAGGAGGCTTGCATTCCCGCTCCGTGCGGCCTGCGCGAGGGCCGCCACGGGATGGATGTCCCGCACGATGACCGCGTCGACGGCAACCCCTCGGGCGCGGATCGGACCGGCCCACTCGTCGAGGTGCCTCTCCACGCCTCGACGCCAGCTTTTCGGGTCGCTCTCGCTCACCCACTCCAGGAACGGCTCGTACCCGACGACCGCCGTGAGCCTGGCCCCGCTGACCTCGGCGAGGCGCCCACACCATCGGAGCGCGTTGGCGCCGTCGGACCCCCCGTCGACGCCGACGATGACCCTGGTGGGGCTGGTGTGAGCCGTTGCGTCGGGCACGATGGCCAGCGGGACGGTCGTGGTTCGGGCGAGACGGTGGGCGACGCTGCGCAGGTGGAGGGCGGCGGAGTGCCTGGTGGCGTTCCCCCCGATCACCAACAGGTCGGCATCGAGGCCGGCCGCGGCCGCGACGAGGCCATCGGGAGGACCCTCGATGACGAGGGTCTCGGGCTGAGCGCCGGCAGAGCGCGCCGGTTCGGACCACGGCCCCTCGAGGGAGGCCCGCACCGCCTGCCGCCACTCGTCCCGCGAGCGCTCACGGCCTGGTCGGGCGGGCCAGGCCGACGCCAGCAGGAGCTCTCCGTCGATGCTCGTCGCGAGGTGGGCCGCCCACACGGATGCCGCCGCTGCCCGTTCCGAGCCGTCCACACCTGCCATCACACGCTTCACCGTTTTGCCTCCGAGCTCCTTCCCCACCATGATTCTAGCCTCGACTAGATGTATTTGCCGGTCGCCGACTCTGGCGATCTAGGTGTGCCTCACCCAGGCCAGAGCCAGGCCGATCGGGGTGCTCACCAGGATCAGGCTGGCGAGACCCACGTAGGCCACGCTCAGGGCGCGGCGCCCCGGCCGTGGGTGCCGGACCCCGAGGAGCAGGAGGGCGAGAGCGGCAGCAGTGCACGCTCCGCCGAGCGCGGTGGCGGCCAGGACCGACCCCAAGCTGCCGACGAGCGTCCCGGCCAGGCCGATGTTCCAGAGCGATGCCTCCACGATCGTCCGACGACGTGAGATCGCGTCGCGCGCCAGCCAAGCCCGACCCCCGCCGAGCGCGCCCTGGCCGATCCCGCCGACGAGGACCAGGTAGGCCGCGGCCCATGAGCCGAGCTCGAGGCCGAGGGGACGCGACACGGCCGCGACCAGACCGCCCGCGAGGACGCACGCACCCCCGGCCGCCACGAACGGTCGGATGGAGGGCCAGCGCGCCTGCAGCTCCACGAGGTGGTCTGGCACGTGGGCCGCCGCCGGCGGGGAGGAGCGATGAGCCCTGCCGGCGTGCTCGTCGGAGACCTCCTGGATCGTCGTCATCCGCACCTCCGGTCGCCGACCTCGGCGTGCATCAGTGCTCGTCGCCGGGGAACACGTCGGTCTCCGACGTGTGCCAGGCCGGGTGATCACCGGCGGTCTCGACGTTGAACCCGTAGTCGAAGGCGAGCGTGCCGCCCAGCGTGCCCCCGAGGAAGGTCAGCGCTGCCGCGACGAGCGAGAGGCCGAGGGCCAGAGTGGGCGTGGCGGGCTCGTCCCAGAACGCAAGGACCCGGACGGCGATGCCGACGGCGACCAGGACGGTGACGGTGACCATGGTCCACGCGTGGGCGTTGGCAGTTCGGCGAGCCTGCGTGCCCTTCTCGGTCGACTTCAGCCAGTCCCAGAACCCGGTGAGCGCAGCGAACACCGAGACGGCCGCGCCGCCGATGAGTGCGAACGACGCGGCGCGGTAGAAATCGCGAGCCCATGCCTCGTCATCGCCGGCACCGAAGGAGATGACGTCGAAGGCGGCGGCGAGGACGTAGGCGCCGACGGGGATGTCGGTCAGGGGTGGGTGCAACGGCTTGCCGGACCAGCCTCGCGGTCCCTTGAAGCGTCGCCCTCGAAGGGTGAGTGCCGGGCGGAACGAGAGCTTGCGCATGGTGTGGCTCCTCTTGTCGGTCGCGGTTGGGAACCGAGGTCGTCCTTTTTCTAGTTACCTCTAGAACCTTAGCGCCTTGCCCGGTACCCTGACCGGGTGCCGCTGCGCCCCGCCGCGTCGATCGACATGACGACGAGGCGGCGTGCGCGATGAACGGAGACGTGATGCCACTCACCTGGAGGGTCCTCGACCGGCGGCCGGTCCGCTCGCTCCGCGAGTACCTCGAGATGGGGGGCGGCCACGCCGCCAGTGCGGCGCGCGCCGCATCCCCCGACGACGTCATCGGGCTGCTGTCCTCCTCGGGCCTGCGTGGACGAGGCGGCGCAGGCTTCCCGACCGGCACCAAGTGGAAGACGGTGGCCGCCTCTCGCTCCCGTCGGCACGCCACGACCATCGTGGTCAACGCCGCCGAGGGTGAACCGGGGACCTTCAAGGACCGTGCCCTGCTGCGCACGAACCCCTACCGGGTGCTCGAGGGCGCGATCATCGCGGCCACCACGATGCAGAGCGACCAGATCCGCATCGGCATCAAGGGCACCTTCGACCGAGAGATCAGCCGCCTCACGGCCGCCATCGCGGAGATGCGCGACGCCGGTTGGCTCGATGACCTCGACGTCCAGCTGGTGTTGGGTCCGAGCTCGTACCTGTTCGGCGAGGAGACCGCGATGCTCGAGGTGATCGAAGGCCGACAACCGTTTCCCCGAGTGACACCGCCCTACCGCCGGGGGCTGCAAGCCGGCGACACCCGCTCGGCCGGAGGGGTCAGCCTCGCCACGACCTCGGGCGATGAGGAACCCCCCGCCCTGGTCGACAACGTCGAGACGCTCGCGAACATCCCGCTCATCGTCGACCTCGGCTCTGACTGGTTCCGGGAGCTGGGCACCGATCGGTCCCCCGGCACCATCATCTGCACTGTCAGCGGCAGCACACGTCGCAGTGCAGTGGGCGAGGTCGCGATGGGAACGACCTTGCGCGAGGTGATCGACGTCATCGGATGGGGACCACGGCGGGGCCACGACGTCCAGATCGTCCTCGCCGGGACGGCGAACGCACTCATCCCCTCGACCCTCCTCGACACCCCACTCACCTACGAGGCGATGCACGAGGCCGGCTCCGGGCTGGGCTCGGCCGGGTTCATCGTGTTCGACGGCACAGCCGAACCTGCGGCGGTCGCCGCCGGGGTCGCCCGGTTCCTCTCCGTCGAGTCCTGCGGACAGTGCGAGCATTGCAAGAGCGACGGCTTGGACATCGCCGACCGGCTCCGCCGGTCACTGGACGAGACGCCGAGCTCCATCGACATCGCCGCGCTGCGTCAGCGGGCCGCCACCGTGGCCATCGGGGCGCGATGCAACCTGGCCCAGCAGCAATCGACGATCACCGAGAGCCTGCTCGACCTCTTTCCCGGTTCGGTCGACGCCCGCCCGGCCGCCTCCTCCCCGGCGACACGGATCGTGGCGATCGCACCGATCGAGGACCTCGGGGGCGGCCGAGCGACGCTCGACACCTTGCAGCTGGACAAGCAACCGGACTGGTCCTACGGCGATGACGATTCCGGCGCCACACCGGCCGCCCGGCTCGGCAACACGCTCGTGCACGTCGTCGGCCGAAGCGCGCCGCGTCCATGGCCCGAGTGGACTGCGGGCGGCAGCATCGAGATGCCGCTCGAGCCGATCGACGATGCCCACAGCGACATCGAGGCGCTGATCGACCGCGCCATGGCAGATGGCTCCCCGGACGGGGAGCGGATCGAGGACGTCCGCGGGGCGGTCCGCACCCACGTCGATGTCACCAGGCGGGTCCTGTTCCCCATGGTCCGCAGGGTCGGCGACGAGGACGGCGAGCGCCTTGCCGACGTCGCCGAGGCCCAGGAGAGCACGCTCTTGCGTCTCATCGATGGAGCGGACCGTTCCGACGTTCGCCACTGGCTGCACGAAATCGGGGTCGCGATGCACGAGCACGAGGCCGTCGGGGCGGAGGTCATCGCAGTTCTGCGGTCCCAGCTCGGCCCCGTCGAGCTGTCCAACCTCGCCGACGGGCTCGCGGCGGCGCGGACGACCTCGACGGTCAGCCGGCTGTACCGGAGCGCGTCGAGAGTCGAAGCACCCATCGTGGCGCCACACCCCCCTCGACACGACCGACGCCACGATCCTGCCGATCGTCCGGCAGTGCAGCCGGGGCCTCGAAGGGGCGACCCCGTGCTCACCGGTGCGAACCCGTCCGGCGACCAGGGCGCACCAGCCGAGGAGGCCGCGCCCGCCGTGATCGCCCCACCGACCCCACGCTCGACACCCCCCAGCCCGCGGAAGGCGGCCGCGCTTCGCCGCATCGTCGTCGGGGTCGACGGTTCGCCGGCCGCGGGTGCTGCCCTGGAGTGGACGGTGCGGCTCGCGCGGATCGTCGGCGCCGAGATCCTCGTCGCCAACGTCTTCGAGCCGGATCAGACCGAGGTCTCACCGGACGGGTACGAGAGGCTCGTCGCCGAGGCCGCGCATCGCCTGGCCGAGGAGTGGGCAACACCGCTCGGACGGAGCGATGTCCAGCATCGCTGCCTGCAGCTCACTGGCGCACCCGACACCCTCCTCGCCGCGACCGAGGCCGAGGGCGCCGACCTGCTGGTCGTGGGGACTCGCGGCGCCGGTCGCCACGCGGGACTGCACCTCGGGAGCCTGGCCCACCACCTCGCGCACCACACGCGAGGCCCACTGGCGATCGTGCCCCTTGCCGGTGCCGCGGCGAACATCGATCGCATCGTCGTGGGAGTCGACGGATCACCCGGGAGCGCGGCAGCAGTCCGCTGGTGCGCCGACATCGCGGACGCCTCCGGCGCTGAGGTGACCGCGGTCTGCGCCCTCGACCCGCACCTCCGATGGACACCAGACGAGGACCCGGCCGGCTGGCGGGCGACAGCGGCCGGGGCGATCAGCGGCGAGTGGACTGCCCCGCTGCGAGGTGCTGGCGCTGTGGTCCGAACCCGGATCATCGAAGGCAAGCATCCACGTCTCGCCCTCGAGGACGCGGCGACGGATGACGACGCCAGCCTCTTGGTCGTCGGCACCCGCGGACTCGGCGGGGTCGGCGGGTTGCGTCTCGGCCGCCTGCCGTTGCAGCTGGTCCACCACACCCACCGCCCCGTCATCCTCGTCCCGCCCGCCGACCACACCTGAGCAGACCGTCGCGGTTCACCTTGCGGATCGTCACCGGGACACTTGGCGATGTTGGGTACACGCGTCCGCACACCTACGCGCCATGGTCGTGGGGTCCACGACCCTCCGAGATTTCTTTGGGAGCGGGACACAATCGGGACACAAATGGCGCGCTACGGGACCGATCGAGACGCGACGGAGCGACACCACATGGACGGTGGCGCCCCAGCCCGGGACGGGCGAAGCCCCTGGCCAGGGCACGTTTCCGTGCTCTCACCAGGGGCTTCGATCGTGGCACCCCCAACGGGATTCGAACCCGTGCCGCCACCTTGAGAGGGTGGTGTCCTAGGCCGCTAGACGATGGGGGCCTGTCAGCAGCGCCGACGAAGTCGGAGCCTATGTGATCGCACGCAGGGCGCTCGATCCGCTCGGGGGGGAGGACTCGAACCCCCAATGACTGGACCAGAACCAGTTGTGTTACCGATTACACCACCCCCGAAAGGTGGAGCCGGCACCCTATCCGACGCCTCTCCGGAGGCGCACACCCGTTGGGCCCGCCGGAGCCGTCGCCGACAGGGCGGGGCTCAGCCCGTGAGCCGGGTGAGCCGGCCGTAGCCGATGACCCGGCCGACGGCGACCGCCATCGTCTCCCGCCCCAGCTTGATGATCGACGCGTTGTCCTGGTTCACCGTCGACACATGGGGCTCCAGGCCCACCTCCCGGGCGATCCCCGCCACCCGCATGGCGTGGTACCCATCGGACACCAGCAGAACCTCGTCGAAGCCCCGGTCCTGCAGGAAGCGGGCCGTGGCCTGCAGCGACTCGAAGGTGTTGTGCCCGTCGACCTCCTTCAAGATCGCCTCATCGGGCACACCCTCGTCCCGCAGCCAGTTGTAGCCCGACGTCGCCTCGGTGAACGTGTCGCCGGCCTGCCGCCCACCGGTGACCACGATCCGCGGCGCCAGCCCGCTCTCGTACAGGTCGAGGGCGTGGCTGAGCCGGGCCTGCAGCACCGGCGACGGGCGCCCGTCGTACTGCGCCGCCCCCAGCACCACGATGGCATCGGACCGGGCCCGCTCGTCGCGGCTCGAGGCCCGCCACACCTGGAGGAACGTCACCGCCACGTAGGACATGGCGAGCAGCAGGAGCAGCCCGACGCCGCGCACGATGCGACGCCGCCACCGCCGGGCCCGTGCCCCGGGTGGCGGCGGGGGCGGGGTGGGATCGGGAGGCGGCCCCACGGCCGGGTGCTCCCCCGTCAGGACGGTGGAGGCCGACGACGACGAGGGCACGGAGGCCATCAGCCCAGGCGCTCCCGGGCCGCCACCAGGCGGGCCAGTGTGCGCTCGGGGCCCAGCACCACGAGGGACTCCCACAGCGGCGGCCCCACGCTGCGGCCGGTGACAGCCACGCGCAGCGGCGCCTGGGCCTTGCCCACCTGGGGCCGTCCCTCGGCGTTCACCAGACCGACCGAGGCGGCGACGTCCTCCACCGCGGCGGCGAGAGCCTCGGCCGTCCAGGTCTCGGCGCCCCCGTCGGCCAGGGCCCGCAGCTCGACCAGCGCACCGTCCACCACCTCGGTCGCGGCCTTGCCCCGCACCATGGCCTTGTCCCATGCCGCCTCGTCGATGTCGGGCTCGTCCAGCCACAGGAAGTCGACCAGGTCGGGCACCTCGGCCAAGGTCTTCACCCGCTCCTGCACCAGCGGGGCCAGAGCCCGCAGGGCGGCCAGCGGGGCATCACCGGGCGGTAGGAAGGAGGCGGCCCGGGCGACGAAGTCGTCGGGGTCGAGGCCCCGGATCCACTCGCCGTTGACGTGGGTGAGCTTCTTGCGGTCGAAGAAGGCCGGCGACGGGTTGACGGCGGCCAGGTCGTAGAGGCCGACGATCTCGTCGATGGGCCGCACCTCCACCCCGTCGGGCGGGCCCCACCCCAACAGGGCCAGGTAGTTCACCATGGCCTCGGGGAGGAACCCCTCGGCCCGGTAGTCGGCCACCGACACGTCGTCGCGCCGCTTCGACAGCTTCTTGCGGCTCTCGTTGACCAGGAGCGGCATGTGGGCGAACGCCTCGGGCTCGGGGAGCCCCAGCGCCCGCAGGATCATCAGGTACTTGGGGGTGCCGTTGACGTGATCCTCGCCCCGGATGACGTGGGTGATGCCCATGTCGGCATCGTCGAGGGCGTTGACGAGGAGGAAGACGGGGGTCCCGTTGGAGCGCAGGAGGACGAAGTCCTCCAGGGCGGCGTTCTCGAACGACACCTCACCCCGCACCAGGTCGGTCCACCCCGTGGTGCCGGTCGGGATCCGGAAGCGCAAGGCCCGCCCGTCGCCGGGCTCCAGGCCTCGCTCCCGGCAGTGGCCGTCGTAACCGGGCGGGCCGCCACGGTCCTTGGCCCGGGCCTGCACCTGCTCGGCCGTGCAGTCGCACCAGTAGGCGAGGCCCCGATCGGCCAGGTCGAGGGCCGTGCGGCGGTGTGACTCCACCCGGTCGCTCTGGTGCACGGGCTCGCCGTCCCACTCCAGGCCGAGCCAGCGCAGCATCTCCAGGACGTTCTCGATCAGCTCAGGACGGTTGCGCTCGGCGTCGGTGTCCTCGATGCGGAGACGGAACGAGCCGCCCGTTCGGCGGGCGAACATCCAGTTGGCCAGGGCCGAGTGGGCCCCGCCGACGTGCAGGAAGCCTGTCGGCGAGGGGGCGAAGCGGACGATGGGCGCACCGGTCACCCGCCCCAGAGTACCGGCGCCGCCCCGGCCGGCCCCGGTCACGGGCGCGGCCCGGGAAGGTCAGGCCGAGCCCGGCAGATGCTCGAGGAGCAGGTCACGGACGGTGTCCGTGGCGTCCTCGGTCACCCAGTGGCCCACTCCGTCCAGCGCCACGAAGCGGTACGGCGCCTCCACGTGGCCGGCCGTGGCTTCGGCTGTCTCGCGGCCCAGAGCCGGGTCGTCGGTGCCCCACACGTAGAGGGTCGGCACCGGGATCGGCGCCCCCCCACCCATGAGGCCGGCCAGGGCGGCCCGGTACCAAGCCAGGGCGGCGTCGAGAGCCTCCACGCTCCCCAGCGCCTCGACGTAGGGCTGGGCCTGCTCGTCGGCCATGCCCGTGAGCTGGAACACGGCCCGCAGTCCGGCGGCGTCGTCGGCCAGCATCATCTCGGCGGCTCCGTCGGCCGCGAAGATCTGCATGTAGGAGCTGCGCTGCACCTGGTCGCCCCCGATGTCGCCGGAGAAGGCCTGGGCGAAGGCTCCGGGGTGCGGGGTGGACAGGACGGTCAGGCTCCGCACCCGGTCGGGGTGGGTGCCGGCCACGTGCCAGGCCACCGCCCCGCCCCAGTCGTGGCCGACGACGTGGAAGGCCTCGGCCCCGAGGGCATCGGCCAGCCCGGCGACGTCGGCCACGAGGTGCTCCATGGCGTAGGCGGCGTCGTCGGTGGGGCGGGCGCCCGGCGAGTAGCCCCGCTGGTCGGGCGCCACCGCCCGGTACCCGGCGTCGGCCAGCGGGCCGAGAAGCCGCTCCCAGGCCCGGCCCGTCTGCGGGAAGCCGTGGAGCAGCAACACCAGCTCCCCGTCGACCGGACCGGCGGCCCGGGCGTCGAACGTGTACCCGGAGGCGGCGAGGGAGAGGCTCTCGACGGACGTCATCGCCGCACCGTACGGGACAGCCGTCCTCTCCCGCCGTCCCCGTTCCCAGCACGTTTCCGTACCGCAGAGGTGACAAAAGGTGCTGGGTTCGCCGAGGGGAGTCAGGAAGGCAGGACGAGCAGGGTGCGCCACCCGGTGGCGTAGCCCCGGTTCAGCTCGGCCAGGGAGAGGCGCAGCGTCGTCTCGGGCACGGCGTCGACCACCTGGCGCAGGGCCACGTAGTGGTGGGCGGCGTGGCCCACTCCCTCGAACAGGCGCCGGCGGATGGCGACCAGCTCCGGGTTGACGGCGTGATCGAGGTAGCCCCACACGGTGAAGGCCACGGTGAGGTCGTGGACCACCGGCGCCCGGCCGAACAGCGACGCCCGCTTCATGGCCACGGCCACGCACCCGCCCACCACGTCGTGGTGATCTTCGCCGTCGGCCAGGCGGAGGCGGTCGTCGAAGGTGTGGGCGATCTTGAGGGCGTAGCCCAGGTCGGGCCCCGGCGCGCCGAAGCGGTCGCCCCGGGGCTGGCCCTCGGTGATCTCCCCGGGTCGGTCGGCCACCCACGACTCGGGGCGACGGGGGCTCGACCGGTAGGTCCGCAGCCGGGCCAGCGGGTCGGTGGGCACGTACTCCGGGGCAGCCATCGCCACGGAGGCTATCCGTGGGCACCCAGTCGGCCCGAAGCGACGACCCGACCCATACGACGTGTTGCTGGGCTACCTTTCCGCCACCATTGGCGACCGCTGCGGGCGGTCTCTCCCTCGGAGGTCCCCATGTCGTACCCGCCCCCTGGCACACCCCCTCCCCCTCCCGGGGGCTACGGGTACGGACAGCCCGGCTACCCCCAGCCCGGCTACGTCGCCCCCGTGGTCGTCCAGAACAACGGCCTGGCCACCGGCGCTCTCGTCACCGGCCTGATCGCCCTCCTCTGCTTCCCCGCCCTCGGCCTGGTGTCGATCCCCCTCGGCGTCATGGGCCTCAAGAGGGCCGGCGTGCTCCACGGCAAGGGCAAGGGCATGGCCATCGCCGGCATCATCACCGGTATCATCGGCATCCTCTGGGGCATCGCCTTCCTGGCCCTGGTCGTCTTCGCCGCCGAGAACGCCGACGAGATCGACAACGCCTTCGACTGTGGCATCGAGGAGGCCCGCGTCGAGGCGGCCGTGTCCTCCTACCGCGCCGCCGAGGGCACGGAGCCGACCTCCGAGGAGGAGCTGGTGTCGAGCGGCTACCTCTCGAGCACGTCGGACGACTTCGACCTCGACACCTCGGGCGGGACGACCACCGTCGTCGACGCTCCCGGTTCGAGCTGCTAGAGCCAGTCGCGTGCTGGTCCGCTCTCGTCGGCGACATCGTCGCCGGCGAGAGCGGCCTGGCTTGGCCTCCGTGCTTGCCGGTCAGCTCTCGGCGTGGAGCAGGCCGTACACCAATGAGTCGACCAGGGCCTGCCACGACGCCTCGATGATGTTGGTGTCGACCCCGATGGTGGTCCAGGTGCGGTCACCGTCGGTGGAGTCGACCAGCACCCGCACCACGGCGCTCGTCGTCGACGACGAGTCGAGGACCCGTACCTTGAAGTCGATGAGGCGGATGCGGCTCAACGCCCGGTAGCGGTCGTCGAGGGCCAGGCGGAGGGCCTGGTCGAGGGCGTTGACCGGGCCGTTGCCCTCGCCGATGGCCACGAGGCGCTCGTCGCCCACCCAGATCTTCACCGACGCCTCGGTGTCGATCATCGACTCGCCGTCGTCGATGGGGGCGCCGCCCCGGAGGGCGTTGCGGTGATAGGTGGTGACCCGGTAGCCCTCGAGGGCGAAGTAGTCGTGGCTCCACCCCGTCGCCGCCCGCATGAGGAGCTCCAGCGAGGCGTCGGCCGCCTCGTAGACGAAGCCCTCGGCCTCCCTGGCCTTGAGATCCTCGGTGAGGGCGGCGGCGGCCGCCCCGTCGAGCTCGACGCCGAGCTCGGCCGCCTTCATGGCCATGCTCGACCGACCGCCCAGGTCGCTCACCAGCACCCGGGTGTGGTTGCCCACCACGGCCGGGTCGACGTGCTCGTAGGACGCGCCGCCCACCTTGCCCAGGGCCGAGGTGTGGAGCCCGCCCTTGTGGGCGAAGGCCGACGATCCCACGTAGGGGTCGGCCGGGTGGGGCGGCAGGTTCACCAGCTCGGCCACGTGGCGGCTCACCGCGGTGAGGCGCTCCATGCGCCCCTCGGGCAGGCAGCGGATGCCCAGCTTCAGCTCCAGGTCGGGGATGGCCGTCATGAGGTTGGCGTTGCCGGTGCGCTCGCCGTAGCCGTTGACCGTGCCCTGGAGGTGGGTGGCCCCGCCGAGGACGGCGGCGACGGCGTTGGCCACGGCACACCCCGAGTCGTTCTGGGTGTGGATGCCGACCTGGACATCGGCGCCCAGGTGGGCGACCACGGCCGCCGTCGCCGCCTGCACCTCATGAGGCAGGGAGCCGCCGTTGGTGTCGCACAGCACCACGCACTCGGCGCCCTCCTGGGCCGCCGCCTCCAGCACCCGGAGGGTGAACTCGGGGTCGACGCGGTAGCCGTCGAAGAAGTGCTCGGCGTCGAAGAAGACGCGCATCCCCGCGGCCCGGAGGAAGCGGACGGAGTCGGCCACCATGGCCACCCCCTCATCGAGGGTGGTGCCGAGGGCTTCGGTGACGTGGAAGGCCGAGCTCTTGCCCACGATGCACGTGGTGCCCACGCCGGCGTCGACCAGGGCCCGCAGGGTGGGGTCGACGTCGACCTTGCCGGCCGGGCGGCGGGTGGACCCGAAGGCCACCAGCTCGGCCGTGGCCAGCGACAGCTCCGACGGGGCCCGGGCGAAGAACTCGGCGTCGCGGGGGTTGGCCTGGGGGAAGCCGCCCTCGATCCAACGCACGCCGAGCCAGTCGAGCTGCTCGGCCACGCGGAGCTTGTCGTCCACGGTGAGGGAGATGCCCTCGAACTGGGCGCCGTCGCGCAGGGTCGTGTCGAAGACGTCGATGGCCGCCGGCGTGCCGGCCGGACGGCGGGACGCGGCCTCGTCGGCCGCCGGCACGGCCCGGTCACTCGACATGTTCGACCCAGTCCTTGTACCGGTCGACCTGGCCCCGCACCGTGCGGGCGTACTCCTCCCCGATGGCCCGGGTCATGGACCCGAGGGGGATGTCACGGTCGTCGACGGAGGCCACGGCCGACACCTCGGCCGCGGTGCCGCACACGAAGGCCTCCTCGGCGATGTAGAGGTCGCTGCGGGCCAGGTTGCCCACGGTGACCTCGAAGCCGAGATCCTGGGCGATGGCGGTGACGGTGCTCTGGGTGATCCCCTCCAGCGCCCCGGCCGACAGCGGCGGGGTGATGAAGCGGCCGTGGCGGGCCACGAAGATGTTCTCGCCCGTGCACTCCGAGACGAAGCCCTGCGGGTTGAGCATGACGGCCTCGTCGTAACCGGCGTTGAGGGCCTCCACCTTGGCCAGGGACGAGTTGACGTAGTTGCCCGTGGTCTTGGCCGCCGGCGGCATGGTGTTGTGGTCGTGGCGGGTCCAGGACGAGATCTTCATCCGCACCCCCTTGGTGAGGGCGTCGTCACCCAGGTAGGCGCCCCAGGGCCAGCAGGCGATGGCCACGTCGACCGAGCACGGGAGGGTGTTGAGGCCCATCTCGCCGTAGCCGTAGTAGGCGATGGGCCGGATGTAGCAGGACGGGAGGCCACTGGCGGCGACCGTGGCCTTGGTGGCCTCGACCAACTCCTCGACCGAGTAGGGCATGGGCATGCCCATGATGCGGGCCGACTCGTGGAGGCGGCGCATGTGGTCGGTGAGCCGGAACACGCCGGGGCCGTCGGCCGTCTCGTAGGCCCGGATGCCCTCGAACACGCCCATGCCGTAGTGGAGCGAGTGGGTGAGGACGTGGATCTGGGCCTGGTCCCACGGGACGAGCTCGCCGTTCATCCAGATCTGGTCGGTGGGCGTGATGGGCATGGGATTGCGGCTCCTACAGGCGGTCGGCGACGGCGTCGCCGATCTCGGGCGTGGTGGTGGGGTGCGGGCCGTCGGGGCCCGCGGCCAGGTCGGCGGCGACGGCGGCGCACGCCACCCGGATGCGGGTGGCGGCGTCGTCCTCACCGAGCAGGTCGAGCATGAGGGCGGCCGAGAGGATGGCGGCCAGCGGGTTGGCCTTCTTCTGGCCGGCGATGTCCGGGGCCGATCCGTGGACGGGCTCGAACATCGAGGGGCTGGTGCGGTCGGGGTTCAGGTTGCCGGACGAGGCCAGCCCGATCCCCCCCGATACCGCCCCGCCCAGGTCGGTGAGGATGTCGCCGAACAGGTTGTCGGTGACGATCACGTCATAGCGACCCGGGTCCTGCACGAAGTAGATGCAGGCCGCGTCGACGTGGTTGTAGGCCGTCTCCACGTCGGGGAACTCGACCGCCACCTCGTCGAAGGTGCGCTGCCACAGGTCACCGGAGAAGGTGAGGACGTTGGTCTTGTGCACCAGGGTCAGGTGCTTCCGGCGGGTCCGGGCCAGCTCGAAGGCGTAGCGGACGCAGCGCTCGACGCCCATGCGGGTGTTGACCGAGCCCTGGGTGGCGATCTCGTGCGGCGTGCCCTGGCGGAGGAAACCGCCCTCGCCAGCGTAGGTGCCCTCGGTGTTCTCCCGGATGACGACCATGTCGATGCCCTGGCCCGGGTCGGTGAAGGGGCGCAGGTTGACGTACTGGTCGAGGGCGAAGCGCATCTTCAGCAGGAGGCCCCGCTCGATGACGCCGGGTGGGATCTCCCAGAGCCCCACCGCTCCGAACAGGATGGCGTCGTAGGCCCGCAGCTCGTCGAGCACCTCGTCGGGCAGCACCGTGCCGTCCCGCAGGTAGCGGGCCCCGCCCAGGTCGAAGTCGGTGGTGTCGAGCTCCACCCCGGCGGCGCGCACCACCTTCAGGGCCTCGGCCACGACCTCGGGACCGATCCCGTCTCCTCCGATGACCGCGATCTTGTGGGCCACGTCGCTTCTTCCTCGTTCGCTGCTGGTGGGACAAAAGAAAACCGCCCACCTCGGAGGTGGACGGTCGAGGCGCACGCCGATTGTCGACGTGCGCTAGGCGATGATCACGACGGCGTTCGACGGGTGCATCACGCCGGGCAGCATACCTCACGGCCTGCCGCCCCGGCCACGAGATCGGCGTCCCTGGCGCCCCCCGGGCGGCACCTCGCTACCCTTGATCCGATGTCCGAGACCGTCCAGCTCTCGCAAGCCGCGTACGACCGCCTCAAGGCGGAGCACGACGACCTCACCACCCGGGGCCGGGTCGACATCGCCCGCAAGATCGAGGCCGCCCGGGAGCTGGGCGACCTCTCCGAGAACGGCGACTACCACGCGGCCAAGGAGGAGCAGGGGAAGATGGAGGGACGCATCATGCACCTCCACGCCATCCTCGAGGACGCCCAGATCGTGGAGGCGGAGGGGGGCGGCGCCGTCGCCTCCGGTTCCGTCGTCACCATCGACATGGACGGCGAGGAGGAGCGCTACCTCATCGGCTCCATCGAGGAGCGGGTCGACGACCTGGAGGTCATGTCCACCAAGTCGCCCCTCGGGAACGCCCTCCTGGGCAAGGAGGCCGGGTACTCGTTCACCTACGAGACCCCCACCGGCTACCAGATGCCGGTGAAGATCCTGAAGGTCGAGTAATCGACCCCACCGACCCCGAGGACCTGCCCTCGCCCCCCGGGCTCCCCGCCGGGCGGATCCTCGACCTCGGCCCCCGGGGCCAGGGCTTCGTCCGGGCCGACCGGGAGCGGGGCGGCCGCACCGACGTGCTCCTCGTCCACGGCTGGACCGTCACCGCCGACGCCACCTTCGCCCCCACCTACGCCGGCCGGGCCAGCCGCTACCGCGCCATCGCCCCCGACCTGCGGGGCCACGGCCGGGGCCCCATCGCCCGGCGGGGCACCCGGCTCGACGACCTGGCCGACGACTGCGCCGCCGTGCTCGACGCCCT
>CAZXRA010000152.1:0-7247 GCA_964643485.1 uncultured Iamiaceae bacterium
CGCCTACGGCGGGCACCTCGGCGTCACCACCACCAGCGGTCCTGGCATGGCCCTCAAGGCCGAGGCCATGGGCCTGGCCGTGAGCCTCGAGCTGCCCCTCCTCGTCATCGACATCCAGCGGGGCGGTCCGTCCACCGGCCTCCCCACCAAGACCGAGGCCTCCGACCTCCTCCAGGCCATGTACGGGCGCCATGGCGAGTCCCCCGTGCCCGTCGTCGCCGCCCGCAGCCCGTCGCACTGCTTCGAGGTGGCCATCGAGGCGGCTCGCATCGCCCTGAAGTACCGCACGCCGGTGATCCTCCTGTCCGACGGGTACCTGGCCAACGGCTCGGAGCCCTGGCGCCTCCCCGAGGTGGCCGACCTGCCCGCCATCGCCGTGCCCTTCGCCACCGCCCCCAACCACGCCGACGCCGAGGGCGAGGCCCTGTTCTGGCCCTACCAGCGCGACCCCGACACGCTGGCCCGGCCGTGGGCCGTTCCGGGCACGCCCGGCCTCGAGCACCGCATCGGCGGCCTGGAGAAGGAGGACGGCAGCGGCAACATCAGCTACGAGCCCGCCAACCACGAGCACATGGTCGAGCTGCGAGCGGCCCGGGTGGCCGGCATCGCCCACGACATCGCAGCGGTCCCGGTCACCGGCGACGTCGACGACGCCGAGATCCTGGTGCTGGGCTGGGGCTCCACCTGGGGCGCCATCGACGGTGGGGTCAACCGGTGCCGGGCCCGGGGGATGCGGGTGGCCCACGCCCACCTCACCCATCTCAACCCCTTCCCCCCCGACCTCGGCCCCCTCCTGGCCCGTCACCCCAAGGTGCTGGTGCCGGAGATGAACCTGGGGCAGCTGTCCCGCCTGGTGCGGGCCGAATACCTCGTCGACGCCCGCTCCGTCACCAAGGTACGGGGCGTGCCCTTCACCGCCGCCGAGATCGAGGCGGCCATCACCAAGGAACTGGGCCACCATGGCTGACGTCCTCGTCCCGCCCCCGGCCACCACCCCCAAGGACTGGTCGAGTGACCAGGAGCCCCGCTGGTGCCCGGGCTGCGGCGACTACTCGATCCTGAAGGCCGTCCAGATGCTCATGCCCACCCTCGGGGTGAAGCGGGAGGACACCGTCTTCCTCTCCGGCATCGGCTGTGCCGCCCGCTTCCCGTACTACATGGACACCTACGGGATGCACACCATCCACGGGCGGGCGCCGGCCATCGCCACCGGCCTGGCCATGGCCCGGCCCGATCTCGACGTGTGGGTCGTCACCGGCGACGGCGACGCCCTCTCGATCGGCGGCAACCACCTCATCCACGCCCTGCGCCGCAACATCGACCTCACGATCCTGTTGTTCAACAACCAGATCTACGGCCTCACCAAGGGCCAGTACTCGCCCACCAGCGAGCGGGGGAAGGTCACCAAGTCGACGCCCTTCGGCAGCCTCGACGCCCCCTTCAACCCGGTGAGCCTGGCCCTGGGGGCCGAGGCCAGCTTCGTGGCCCGCACCCACGACATGGACCGGGCCCACATGATGGACACCATCCGCCGGGCCCACGACCACCGGGGCGCGGCCCTGGTCGAGGTGTACCAGAACTGCAACGTCTTCAACGACGGGGCCTTCGGTGCCATCACCTCCCGCGGCAACCGGGAGGCGATGCTGATCCCCCTGCGCCACGGGGAGCCCATCCGCTTCGGCGTCGACGGGGAGCGCGGCGTCGTGCTCGCCCCCGACGGGCCCCGCATCGTCGACGTGGCCGAGGTGGGGGAGGAGGCGTTGCTCGTCCACGACGAGACCCGGCCCGACCCCGGGCTGGCCTTCCTGCTCAGCCGCCTGGCCAGCGGACCCCACGAGCCCACGCCCATCGGCGTGTTCCGGGCCGTCGAGCAGCCCGACTACGGGGCCGAGACCGACCGTCAGCTCGCCGCGGCCCGGGCCGGTGCGCCCGGCGACCTGGCCGCCCTGCTCCACTCCCGCCCGACCTGGAGCGTGTAGGGGGTGTCTGACCCTCAGTCCTCGGGTGGGCCGTCCGGGTGGGCCGAGTGCCAGTTCCAGGCCGAGGTGAGGATGGTCCGCAGGTCGCGGTCGGGCCGCCAGCCCAGCAGGTCGAGGGCCCGGCGGTTGTCGCCGTAGACCTCGGCCACGTCGCCGGGGCGGCGGGGGGCGTCGACCGAGGGGACGTCGACCCCGCTCACCTCGCGGGTCATGTCGAGAACCTCCCGCACCGTCGAGCCCACCCCGGTGCCCAGGTTGACCTGGGTCGTCTCCCCGCCGGCCTCCAGGTACTCCAGGGCCCGGACGTGGGCATCGGCCAGGTCGTCGACGTGGACGTAGTCGCGGACGCCGGTGCCGTCCCGGGTGGGGTAGTCGGTGCCCATCACCGTCACCTGGGGGATCACTCCCAGGGCCGCCTTCATCACCAGGGGGACGAGGTTGAGGGTGACGCTCCAGTCCTCGCCGATGGCGCTGTCGGCCGAGGCGCCGGCAGCGTTGAAGTAGCGCAGGCTCACCGAGCGCACGTCGTGGATCTCCCCGTACCAGCGCAGCATCAGCTCGACCATGCGCTTGCTCTCGGCGTAGGGGTTCTCGGGGGCCAGTGGGTGGCCCTCGTCGACGGGCAGGTGCTGGGGCGCGCCGTACACCGAGCAGGTGGAGGAGAAGACGACCTTGTCGACCCCAGCCGTGCGGGCCGCGTCGAAGAGGGCGTTGGCCTTGCCCACGTTGTTGGCGAAGTAGCGCCCGGGCTGCTCCATCGACTCGCCCGCCGCCTTGTAGGCGGCGAAGTGGATGACCGAGGTGATGCCGTGCTCCTCGACGGTGGCCCGCACCTTCTCCTCGTCGGCGATGTCGCCCACGACCAGGGGCGCCCCCAGGGTGGCCTGGCGCCGCCCCTGCTCCAGCCAGTCGTAGATGACCACGCTCCGCCCTCGCTCCCGCAGGAGGCGGGCGGTGTGGGAGCCGATGTAGCCGGCCCCCCCGGTGACGAGGACCGTCACCGATCGTCCTCCGGGGCGCTCTCGTCGGCGGGAGCGACACCGTCGGCTTCGGCGGCTCGGCGGCTGAGCTCGACGAAGGCCATCTGGAGCTGGGCCAGGGCCTGGCCCAGGGTGGCCTCGTGCTCACCCAGGCGGCCCTCCAACCCCTTCACCAGGGCGGTCAGGGCGTCGACGGCCAGGGCGGCCTCGGGCAGGTGGGGGGGCTGCTGCGAGAGGTGGATGGCCCCCAGCTCGTAGAGGCCCATGGCGTGGTTGGCCACGACGCTGGCCGCCGGCGTGCGAGCCAGCTCCTCGCGGGCTCGGGCCATCTCGGCGATCATCTGCTCGGCCTGGGCCCGCTCCTCGGGGGACATGGCGGCCAGGGCCGCCTCCATCTCCGGATCGAGCTCGGGGCGGGCTGGCGGGGGGCCGTCGTCCGGTTCGGAGGCGGGGCGGGAGCGGGGCACCTCGTGCTCGCCGCCGGGGGTCCACAGGCTGCTCATGCGTCCTCCTTATCAGGTGTCGGCGCCGGCGTGGTGATCGGGTGCCGGGCCCGTCCGTCCGCCGAGTGTTGCAGCCGGGGCCGGAACGCCCGTACCCTGTGCGCCGCAACAGAAGAACGGAAGTGGGGCCTCGGCTCCCACCCGGCCACCCCAGGTGCGCCGGGTCGATCGATGCAAGGCCCTTCGGGGCTGCCTGCGGACGTCGGCTCCCGGCGTCCGCGTCGTCGTTTTTTCGGCGTGGTCGCACCCCCCGTCCATCGCACCGGAGGAAGCACCCACCGCATGAAGGAAGACCGGCCATAGCTGCGCCGCCCAACGACGAGCCTCGCATCAACGACCGCATCCGGGCCCGAGAGGTCCGGTTGGTCGGGGCAGACGGGTCCCAGATCGGGATCCGGCCATTGCCCGAGGCTCTCGCCATCGCCCGCGACCTGGACCTCGACCTGGTCGAGGTGGCCGACAAGGCCAACCCGCCCGTCTGCCGGATCATGGATTACGGCAAGTACAAGTACGAGGCGGCCCAGAAGGCCAAGGAGTCGCGCCGCAAGAGCACCAACGTCGTCATCAAGGAGATGAAGTACCGGCCCAAGATCGGGTCCGGCGACTTCGACACCAAGACCAAGAAGGTCGAGCGGTTCCTCGGCGAGGGCCACAAGGTGAAGGTGACGATCATGTTCCGGGGCCGGGAGATGGCCCATCCCGAGCTGGGCAAGAAGATCCTCGACCACGTGGCCGAGGACGTCGCCCACCTGGCCCGGGTGGAAGTGGTGCCCAAGCTCGACGGTCGCAACATGATCATGGTGCTCGCCCCCGACAAGCGGGCCCAAGCCGCCCACGCCGCCAAGCTCAAGGAGGAGGCCGACACGTCAGATGGCGACGGTGCCGTCCCCCTCTCCATGGACTCCGCTGCTCCTCCTTCCGCTGACACCCCTCGGCCCGAGGTCCCCGAACCGGCCCCGACGCTCGAGATCGATCCCGAACCCGAAGCCGTCGTCGACGACGCCGCCGCTTCCTGAACCCCAGGGAAACCGACATGCCCAAGATGAAGACCCACCGCGGCGCGGCCAAGCGCTTCAAGACCACCGGCACCGGCAAGCTCCGGCGCCAGCAGGCCAACAAGCGCCACATCCTGGAGAAGAAGCCGTCCACCCGCACCCGGCGCCTCTCGGCCGATGTCGACGTGGCCCCCGGCGACGCCCCCCGCATCGAGCGCCTGCTCGGCCGCCGCTAGCGCCGACGCCGTCCCGACCGACCTGAGGAGAAGAGGAGCGAACCATGGCCCGCGTCAAGCGATCCGTCAGCAGCAAGAAGCACCGCAAGGCGACCCTCGAGCGCGCCAAGGGCTACTACGGCAACAAGAGCCGGTCCTACCGCGCCGCCAACGAGCAGGTGATGCACTCCCTGCAGTACGCCTACCGCGACCGCCGGGCCCGCAAGGGCGAGTTCCGGAAGCTGTGGATCCAGCGCATCAACGCCGCCTGCCGGGAGAACGGCACGTCCTACAGCCGCTTCATCAGTGGGCTGCGCCTGGCCCAGGTCGACGTCGACCGCAAGGTGCTGGCCGACCTGGCCGTCACCGACCCCCAGGCCTTCGCCGCCCTGGTGAAGGTGGCCGACGAGGCCCAGCCCGCGGCCTGAGCTGCGCCTGATTGCGGCTGCTGCATGAGCCGCACCGAACACCCGTCGGATCCGCCTTCGCCCCCCGGGCCGGGCGGATCCGGCGCGTTCGCCCCGTTGTCACCGCGGAACCCCCGGGTGGTGGAGCTGGGCCGCTTGGCCCGCCAGCGTCGGGCCCGAGAGGAGAGTGGACGCTTCGTCCTCGACGGGCCCGTCCTGCTGGTCGAGGCGTTGGACGCCGGGGTCACGGTCGAGGCCGTCTATGCCGACCCCGAGGCCCTCGGGCGGGACGACGTGGCCGAGGCCCTGGCCCGGGCCGAGGGCCAGGGCCTCCCGGTGTGGGCCGTCGAGGGCGGCCTACGCCGACACGTGGAGGTGTCCACGCCCCATGGACTGGCGGCCGTCGCCCGCATCCCTGCCCCGGCACCTGTCGTCGCGCCCGACGCCGCTGCTCTCCACCTCGTGCTCGCCGGAGTGGCTGATCCCGGGAACGCCGGCACCCTCCTCCGCACGGCCGAGGCCGTCGGAGCCAGCTCGGTGGTGCTCACCGACGGCTCCGTGGATCCCTGGTCGCCCAAGGTGGTGCGGGCCTCGGCCGGATCGGTCCTCCGCGTGCCGATACGGGACGGGTCGGCCCCGGTCGTCCTGGCCGAGTTGGCCGCCGCCGGTGTCCGCCTCGTCGGCACCCGGGCCCGGGACGGGCGGGCCCCGGACGAGGTCGATCTCACCGGACCCGTCGCCCTGGCGCTGGGCAGCGAGGCCCACGGCCTGCCCGACGACGTCGTCCCTCTCGTCGACGAGTGGGTGTCGTTGCCCATGCAGGGCCGGGTCGAGTCGCTGAACGTGGCCGTGGCCGGTTCGGTGCTGGCCTTCGAGGCCGTGCGGCAACGATCCCGCACCGGGGCGTCGCCGGCGGCGACGATGGAGGGGTGAGCACCGAGGAGCCGCTCGACGCCATCGAGCTCATCGCCACCGTCAGCCACGAGCTGCGGAGCCCCCTCACCTCCATCAAGGGCTTCACCAGCCTCCTGCTCTCTCGTTGGGACGGCATCGCCGACGACCGCAAGCGCGAGATGTTGGAGCAGGTCCGCCACGACGCCGACCGGGTCACCCGCATGCTCACGGAGCTGCTCGACATCTCCCGGTTGGAGAAGGGGCGCCTGCACCTGCGCCCCCGGGTCGTCGACCTGCCCGCCCTCACCCGCTCTGTGGTGGCCAAGGTGGCGTTGGAGGAGGAAGCCCTCGATGTCACCCTGACGTTCCCCGCCGACTTCCCCGAGGTGATCGCCGACGCTGACAAGGTCGAGCAGGTGCTCACCAACCTGGTCGAGAACGCGGCGAAGTACGCCAGCCCCCAGGGCCTGACCATCGAGGGTGCCGTCGACCCGAGTGGAGACGAGGTGGCGGTCGCCGTTCACGACCGAGGCGCGGGCATCCCGGCCGACGACCTGCCCCGGGTGTTCGAGCGCTTCTTTCGCCGGGAGGTGGGACGGCCCACGGGCACCGGTCTGGGACTGTGGATCAGCCGGGGCCTGGTCGAGGCCCACGGCGGCACCCTCACCGCGGCGTCGGTGGTGGGGGAGGGCAGCACCTTCACCTTCACCCTCCCTCTGGGCAACCGACTTGTGGAGGGCGTCGGGCCCTTGGCAGGGTGAGCCGCGTGGGCGCCTCCGTGGTCGACGTCATCATCGAGCTCGGGGCCCAGGCGGTGGCCGCCCTCCGGGGCGCCCCCGACCTCGACGCCCTGAAGGCCCTCGTCACCGAGCTCACGGGCAAGCAGTCGGCCCTGGCCGAGGCCAAGCGGTCCCTGGGGGCCCTGGATGCCGATGCCCGCCGGGAGGCGGGCCAGGTCCTCAACCGGGTGAACGCCGAGGTGGGCCAAGCCGCGGCCGAGCGCCGGGGCGAGCTGGAGGCCGCGGTGCGGGCCGAGCGCCTCGCCGCCGAGCGCATCGACCTCACCGAGGTGCGGGCCGAGCGGCGCACCGGGCACCTCCACCTCGTCACCCAGACCATCGAGGAGCTGGAGGACATCTTCGTGGGCCTCGGCTTCGCGGTGGCCGAGGGCCCCGAGGTGGAGGACGACTGGCACAACTTCACCGGCCTCAACGTCCCCGCCCACCACCCGGCCCGGGACATGCAGGACACCTTCTTCGTCGACCTGGGCGGCG
>CAZXRA010000153.1:0-4274 GCA_964643485.1 uncultured Iamiaceae bacterium
CGGCCAGATGGACGAGCCGCCGGGCGTGCGCCTCCGGGTCGCCCTGTCGGCCCTCACCATGGCCGAGTACTTCCGGGACGTGCAGCAGCAGGACGTGCTGCTCTTCGTCGACAACATCTTCCGCTTCACCCAGGCCGGCTCCGAGGTGTCGACCCTGCTGGGCCGCATGCCGTCGGCCGTGGGCTACCAGCCCACCCTGGCCGACGAGATGGGCGTGCTCCAGGAGCGCATCACCTCGACCCGGGGCCGGTCCATCACCTCGCTGCAGGCCGTGTACGTGCCCGCCGACGACTACACCGACCCGGCGCCGTTCACCTCCTTCACCCACTTCGACGGCACCACCGAGCTCAGCCGCGACATCGCCGCCCTCGGCATCTACCCGGCGGTCGACCCGCTGGCCTCCACCTCCACCATCCTCGCCCCCGAGGTGGTCGGGCAGCGCCACTACGACGTGGCCCGCCAGGTGCAGCAGATCCTCCAGCGCTACAAGGAGCTGCAGGACATCATCGCCATCCTCGGCATGGACGAGCTCACCGAGGAGGACCGGGTCACCGTCGACCGGGCCCGCAAGATCCAGCGCTTCCTCTCCCAGCCCATGTACGTGGCCGAGACCTTCACCGGCTTGCCCGGCGTGACCACGCCGGTGGCCGAGACGGTCGACTCCTTCGAGGCGCTGGTGAAGGGCGACCTCGACGACCTGCCCGAGCAGGCCTTCCTGAACGTGGGCGGGGCCGAGGCGGCCCAGGCCAAGGCGGCCGAGCTGCGCAAGTCCGCGGGGGAGTGATCCAGCCGTGACCCTCCAGGTCCAGGTCGTGTCGCCCGAGCGGGTGCTGTGGAGCGGTGAGGCCGAGCGCGTCATCACCCGCACCGAGGGCGGGGGCGACATCGCCTTCCTCACCGGGCACACGTCCTTCATGGGCGCCCTGGGCAGCGGCGTCACCGAGATCCTCCAGGAGGGGGGATCGGTGATCAACGTGGCCGTCCACGGGGGCTTCGTGGAGGTGAGCGACGACCGGGTGTCGATCCTCTCCGACGTGGCCGAGATGGCCGACCACATCGACGTGGTGCGGGCCCAGCAGGCCAAGGAGGCGGCCGAGGCCGTCCTGGGCAAGGGCGACGACGACGCCGAGGCCCGCGACGCCCTGGCCCGGGCCGTCACCCGCCTCCGCGCCGCCGGCGACCCCGCCGCCGCCTGAGCCGGCGTCGCCCTTCTTGCGCCCAGGTGTCGCCCTGGGAGCGACGTTCGGGCGCAAGAATTGGCCGGGAGCTCAGCGAGCGACGGTCGAGTTGAGCACCTCGTCGGCCCACGCTCGCTCATCGTCGGTGAGCGGCCCGCCGGTCTGATCGAGGGCTTCAGCGAGGATGGCGCCCCAGTCGGCGGTGTCATCGAGGGTGATGGCGACCGCGTGCCGCACGAAACCCGACACGGTGCTCGCACCGCCATCCTCGATCAGGAGGTGGATGCGCTCGATGTCCTTCTCGTCCAGGTGACGGTGACCTTGCGCGCCGGCATGCCGGTCACCGTACGCCCGTCGGCCGCGCCTAGTGCGGCTCGACGACGCGATGGCCGAGGTTGCGAGCGGCATCGGCCATGCGGGCGTCGTAGGTGACCAGGGCGCCGATGTCTTCGCGCAGGCGTTCGGCGGTGGCGAGGTGGATGGCATCCAAGGAGCGGAGCTCGAAAGGCGTGAGGCCGGAGGCGAGGTCGAGGACCTGGGTGTTGATGCGCACGAGGTCGCAGCGGGCGAGCACGTCGCGGGCGGCTGTGATGGCGCCCTGTCCGGCGGGGAGGACGGCTCGCGGGACCTCGACGCGGGCCAGGGCGCTGGAGATCCAGGGGCGCCGGCGTCGTAGGTAGGAGCGCAGGGCGGCGGACCCTTCCTCTCGGACGACGAGCTTCACCAGGGCGGAGGAGTCGAGGTAGACGGCGGCCATCAGCGTTCGTCGTGCCGGAGCCGAGCCAGCACGGCGGACGGCGTCTCCACGCCGGCCGGTAGGTCGAGGGGTGCCGGCAGGTCGTCGAGGTCTTCCGTGGCGGGTTCGATCTCACCGGCAGCGCGCATCCGGTCGAGGGAGCTACCGGTGGGCAGGGGCGTGAGCAGGGCGACGGGCCGTCCCCGATCGGTGACCTCGATGGTCTCGCCTCCTTCGACGCGGCGGAGCATCTCGCTCGCTCGCTGCCGCAGCTCTCGGACCCCGATCGACGTCATGAGCTACTTGTAGCACATGGCGTCGCCTGTGAGAACCGACACTCGCTCGATTCTTCGGCGACGGTCGTTGACTCTGCCCCTCTCGCGTGGGACCGTCAGTTCATCCCAAACAAGCAGTGGCCCCGGCGGTGGTGAAGCACCCCGGGGCCCGGCCAGAACCCTATGGAGATCCTGACGATGAGTCACGCTACTCACCCTTGCCCGCCCGCTCCCCGTGACGACGGCTCCGACCCGGCCGGTCCGCCCCCTCCGGGTGGAGGTCGACCCGGCCACTGGCCGTCTCACCCTCCCCCCCGACGAAGCGGTGCGGCTGGCCCTGGCCCTCAACCACCTGGCCGCCGTCGTCCACTGGTCGCCCGACGCCCACTTCTTCGACCAGTCCGTCGCCGACGAGGCGGCGTGGATGGCCGAGATCCTCGGCGACTGGGTCCGCACCGGCCGGTAGCCCCCCGGCCCTTGGCCCTGGCGGCGTGGTCATCACCGCGCCGTCAGGGCGTCACCAGGTGGCGAGATCGAGGTGGGCGTGGAGGGTCTCGTCCCGGGTGAGCAGGCGGGCCCGGGCGGCCAGGGCCTGGGCGGCGATGATCCGGTCGAAGGGGTCGCGGGCCCAGTCGAGGCCCATGGCCGTGGTGGCCACCTCGGCGAAGGGCTCGTCGGCGAGGACGAGCCCGAGGGAGCGGCGAGCCTCGTCGAGGACGTCGTCGGCCGAGGCGGTGAGGCGACCGATCTCGCCGAGGTAGGTGAGCTCCAGGGCGACCATGGGCGAGACCTGGAGGACGTCGTGCTCCAACGCCTGGCGGGCGCCGTCGGAGAGGCGGTGGTGGTCGCCGGCGACAGCCCAGACCACGACGTGGGTGTCGAGGTGGGTCAGGGTCGCCACGTGTCGGACCAGTCGAGGTGGACGAGGTCGTCGGGATCGCCGGCGACGAGGCCGGGGAGCGGCTGCACCCGGTCCAGCCGGGATGGAGGAGCGTCGGCAGGCACGATCAGCAAGCGCTGCCCGCCCCGTTGGATCTCGACCGGCTGCCCGGTCGCCAGCACCTCGTCGAGGATCCGGTACACGTCGGCCCGCAGGGCGGAGGCGGTGATGGCCATGGGGTGAGGCTACCTCCGGATCGTACGTACGAATAGGCAGAGGCGTACGTACCTACGGTACCCATCCTCATGGCGGCGAGCGCCGCCATTCCTCGGTCAGGTGCTACGTTGAAGCACATGATGGAGGTCGGGATCCGGGCGTTGAAGCAGAACGCTTCGGCCGTGGTGGCCGACGCCGCGGCAGGCGAGACGATCACCATCACCGATCGGGGACGGCCGGTGGCCCGGATGTCGGCCATCCCCTCCTCGCCGCTCCAGGGGCTGTTGGCTGCCGGTCGGGCGCGACCCCCGCGGCGGCGCCTGGTCGACGTCCCGGCCCCCGAGCCCGGACCGTCCCTGTCGGGTGAATTGGCGGCCATGCGGGACGCCGAGCGGTACTGAGCGGGCGTGGCCCACTACCTCGACACCTCGGCGCTGGTGAAGCTCGTGGTGGCCGAGCCCGAGACCGAGGCCCTCCGGACCTGGTTGGCGGCGGCCGAGCGAGATCCGGTGGCGTGCGACCTGGCCCGGGCCGAGCTGATGCGGGCCGTCCGCCGGGCTGCGCCGGAGCGTGTCGGCCGAGCGCGAGAGGTGCTCGACTCCCTGACCTTGATCGAGGTGGCCACGTCGACCTTCGAGGGGGCGGGCCGGCTCGACCCGGCCCTCCTCCGCACCCTCGATGCCGTGCACCTCGCCGCCGCCCTCGACCTGGGTGACGACCTGGATGGGATCGTCACCTACGACGACCGGCTCGCGGCCGCAGCGCAGGCCCTCGGCATCCCGATCATCCGTCCCTCCTAGTACCTTCACCCGGATGGCGGCACCGGTGGACCTGGTCATCTTCGACTGCGACGGGGTGCTCGTCGACAGTGAGCGCCTGGCGGTGCGGGTCGAGGCTCGGCTGATCAGCGAGCTGGGGTGGCCGCTCACCGAGGCCGACGTGCTCGACCGGTTCGTCGGTCGGAGCGACGCCTACATGCTCGGCGAGAT
>CAZXRA010000154.1:0-2678 GCA_964643485.1 uncultured Iamiaceae bacterium
CACGTGGGACCTCATCCGCCACGCCCGGGAGATGGGCATCCGGGTGGGGCCCGGTCGAGGCAGCGCCGCCGGCTGCGCCGTGGCCTACTCCCTGCGCATCACCGACCTCGACCCCATCAAGTACGACCTGCTGTTCGAGCGCTTCCTCAACCCCAGCCGCATCTCGATGCCCGACATCGACATGGACTTCGACTCCCGCTACCGGGACGAGATGATCCGCTACGCGGCCGAGCGCTACGGCCGCGACCACGTGGCCCAGATCGTCACCTTCTCCACCATCAAGGCCCGGGCCGCCGTGCGCGACGCGGCCCGGGTGCTGGGCCTGCCCTACCTGGTGGGTGACAAGGTGGCCAAGGCCATGCCTCCCCTGGTGATGGGGCGGGACACCCCGCTCTACGCCTGCCTGGAGCAGCACCCCAAGTTCCTCGACGGCTACCAGCGGGCCGCCGACCTGCGGAACATGTACGAGGCCGACCCCGACGTGAAGCGGGTCGTCGACGTGGCCAAGAGCCTCGAGGGCCTGCGCCGCCAGGACGGCATCCACGCCGCCGCCGTGGTGATCACCGATCGGCCCCTCACCGAGTACCTGCCCATCCAGCGCAAGCCCCTGGCCGGGGGCACCATGGAGGACGCCCCCGTCGTCACCCAGTACGAGATGGGCAGCGTCGAGGAGCTGGGCCTCCTCAAGATGGACTTCCTGGGCCTGCGGAACCTCGACGTCATCACCGACGCCGTGGCCCTCATCAAGGAGTTCCGGGGGACCGACGTCGACATCGACAACCCGCCCCTCGACGACGAGGCCACCTTCGAGATGCTGCGTCGGGGCGACTCCATCGGCGTGTTTCAGATGGAGGGCGGCGGCCTCCGCCAGCTCCTCCGGCTGCTGGCCCCCACCACGTTCGAGGACGTGGGCGCTCTCGTGGCCCTCTACCGGCCCGGGCCCATGGGCGTCGACATGCACATCGACTACGCCGAGCGGAAGAACGGCCGCAAGCCGGTGGAGTTCTTCCACCCCGACGCCGAGGAGATCCTGGCCGACACCTACGGCCTGATGATCTACCAGGAGTCGGTGATGCGGGTGTCGCAGCAGTTCGCCGGCTACACGCTGGCCGACGCCGACAACCTCCGGAAGGCGTGCGGCAAGAAGGACCGCGAGATCATGGCCAGGGAGCGGTCGAAGTTCGTCGACGGCTGCGAGACGACCGGCTACGGCAAGAAGTTGGGCACCCAACTCTTCGACACCATCGAGAACTTCGCCGACTACGCCTTCAACAAGTCGCACTCGTTCGGCTACGGCTTCATCGCCTACCAGACCGCCTACCTCAAGGCGAACTACCGCATCGACTACCTGGCCGCCCTGCTCACCAGCGTCAAGACCAAGCTCGACAAGGCCGCCGTCTACCTGAACGAGTGCCGCATCTCCGGCATCAAGGTGCTGGTGCCCGACGTCAACCGGTCGCAGTCCGACTTCGTGCCCGCCCGGCTCGAGGACGGCACCGAGGCCATTCCCTTCGGCCTGTCGGCCGTCCGCAACCTGGGCGCCGGCCTGGTCGAGCAGGTCATCGCCGAGCGGGAGGCCAACGGCCCCTTCACCAGCTTCCTCGACTGGTGCGACCGGGTGCCCCTCCAGGTGCTGAACAAGCGCACCATGGAGTCGCTCATCAAGGCCGGCGGCTTCGACTCGCTGGGCTACACCCGCAAGGGTCTGCTGAGCGTGTTCGAGACGATCATCGACATGACCCTGGCCCGCCGGCGCGAGGAAGAGCAGGGGCTGATGTCGCTGTTCGGCGGCGGGGAGGACACCAGCTTCGACGACCGGCCCGAGATCCCCACCGGGTCCGACACCGAGTTCGAGAAGGCGGAGAAGCTCAAGCACGAGAAGGACATGCTCGGGCTCTACGTGTCCGACCACCCGATCATGGGCCTGGAAGAGGCCCTCCGCCAGCGCACCGACACCACCCTCCAGGGGCTCATCGACCAGGCTGAGTCCCAGACGGGCCTGGCCGCACCGTCGCAAGCTCCTCGGGGCAAGGGCCGGGAGCGGGAGAAGACGTTCAAGGTCGGCGGGGTCATCACCGGCCTCCAGTACAAGTTCACCAAGGCCAACGCCCGCATGGGCGTGTTCACCCTGGAGGACATGGAGGCGGCGTTGGAGGTCACGGTCTTCCCCCGCACCTTCGAGACGATCGGGCACCTCCTGGCCGACGACCTGGTCGTCATCGTCACCGCCCGGCTCGACACCCGGGATGACCAGCCCAAGCTGGTGGCCGTCGACGTGGAGCCCTGCGACGACCTGTCCGAGCACCCGCCGCTCCGGCTGGGCCTCACCCCCCACCAGCTCACCGACGACCGGTTGAAGAGCCTCAAGGACGTGCTCGTCCGCTTCCCCGGCAAGTCCCCCGTCCGCCTCCACGTCGGCGACCAAGAGGTGCACCTCCCCGAGGGCTGGTCGGTGGAGGCAGGCACCAGCCTGATGGCCGAGCTGCGGGCCATTTTCGGCGCCGACTGCATCCTGACCGGCCGCCGCCCGGCGGCGTAGGAGCAGCGCGGGCCGGTGCGGTCGCGCCCCGCCGGAACCAGGGGGTTGACAGTCCTGCTAGGTTCCCGTCGATATCTTCGGCGGAAGGGCGGAACATGCGGAATCGTAGGAGTCGTCGGTCGGCGACCGTGCTGGCCGT
>CAZXRA010000155.1:0-11405 GCA_964643485.1 uncultured Iamiaceae bacterium
AACGGCGTCGACCCCACCCAGCCCCGCACCCTGCTCGAGGTGCCCGAGCCCCCCGTCATGGTCGAGCTCCTCGACCGCTGGTCCGAGCAGCGCAAGAGCGCCCGGGTGATCATCGCCCTCGACGTCTCGGGCTCCATGCAGGAGGAGGCCGGGCCCGACGGCGAGACCAAGCTGGATCTGGCCAAGGCGGCAGCCATCGAGTCGCTCGACCAGTTCAAGGACGACGACGAGGTCGGCCTGCGCATCTTCACCACGGACCTGGACGACGACGGTGCCACCTACCTCGACGTGGTCCCACCGGCGCCGGTGGGGACGAGCCGGGAGCGGCTCCGCAACCAGATCGACGCCCAGTTCCCCCGGAACGGCACACCGCTGTACGACGTGATCCAGGCCAGCTTCGACAACGCGGCCGAGGCCTACGACGAGGCCCGCATCAACGCCGTGGTGGTCCTCACCGACGGCCGCAACGAGGACGGTGATGGGGGCGACGACGCCCAGCAGCTGGATGCGCTCCTGTCCGAGCTCCGTTCCGCCTCCGGCGGTGAGCTGGCCCGGCCCGTCCGCATCTTCCCCATCGCCTACGGCACCGGGGCCGACCTGGACGTCCTGCGGCGCATCGCCGAGGCCACCAACTCGACCGTGTACGACGCCAGCGACCCGACCACGATCAGCAAGGTGTTCACCGCAGTGGTGAGCAACTTCTGAGCTGAGCATGGCCGACAGCTTCCGCGACCGCTTCTGGTCCCCACCCGTCGCCCGGGCCGTCACCGCGCCCAGCTCGATCCTGCTGGCCGGGGTGGCCGCCGCCCTCGGCGCCCTCGTCACCTTCCCCCTCTCCATCCCCGTCGGGATCGCCGCCGCCGTGGCGGCGGGGAGCGCGGCCTATGGCGGCCGGGTCCTGCTGGCCGTGCCCCGCCAGCCCGGGCGGAGCGAACGGCCCGACCCCTTCGCCGTTCAGGAGCCGTGGCGCCGCTTCGTGAGCGACGCCCTCGCCGCCCGCCTCCGGTTCGACGACGCCGTGCGGGCCATGGCGGCCGGACCCCTCCGGGACCAGCTGACGGACATCGGCGGCCGTCTCGACGACGGCGTCGACGAGATATGGCGCATCGCCCGGCAGGGCAACACCCTGGTGGACGCCCGGCGGCGCATCGACCTCGACACGACCCGGTCCGAGCTGGCCCAGGTCGAGGCCCAGGCCGAAGAGGGTTGGGCCCAGGGCAGCCGGCTGCAGCAGACGGCCGAGGCCCTCCGGGCCCAGGTGGCCAGCGGCGAGCGCATGGAGCAGGTCATCGCCGATGCCGTCGATCGCCTCCGGCTCCTCGACGCCCGGCTGGACGAGACCGTCACCCGCGCCATCGAGCTGTCGAGCGGGGCCACGGCCTCCCGTGGTGCCGGCAGCCTCGGAGGCGACGTCGACGGCATCGTCAGCGAGATGGAGGCCCTGCGCCTGGCCCTCGACGAGGCCGACCGGGCCGCCGGGATCGGCGAGGGAGCACCGCCCGCTCCGGACGAGGGCCCGACGGCCACATCCACGTGACAACCGAACCGCACACGGCGGACGAGGTGGGTGAGAGCGAACCCGTCTCGCTCGAACGGCCACCGGGGCGGCGTCTGCTCCGGGACAACATCACCGTCGCCGCCGGCACCGCCCTGTCCCGCGTCACCGGGGTGGGCCGGTTCTTCGTCCTCTACGTGATGGCCAAGGACCTGCGCGACACCTACGTCCTGGCCAACAACACGCCCAACATCGTCTACGAGCTGATCCTGGGCGGGATCCTCACCGCGACCCTCGTTCCCCTCTTCACCGAGCACGTCGTGAAGCGGGACCGCGAGGCGACCGACGCCGTCGTCTCGGTCACCCTCGTCGCCCTGGGCCTCCTCACCGTCGTCGCCTGCGCCGTGGCCCCGCTGCTGATGCTCGTGTACACGGTCAACCCCGGCCAAGGGGTGGACGTGGGGGCCCTGCGCTCCGTCGGCATCCAGCTCAGCCTCCTGTTCGCGCCCCAGGTGTTCTTCTACGGGGTCATGGCCGTGGGCTCGGCGCTACTCAACGCCCGTCGCCGGTTCTTCGCCGCGGCGTGGGCCCCCGTGCTCAACAACGTGATCGTCATCGCGGCCCTCCTGTCGGTGCGCCTCGTCACCGACGGGGAGCCCGACGTGGCCGATGCGGCCCGCCAGCTCGACCTGCGCCTGCTGATCGGGCTGGGCACGACGGCGGGCATCGTGGCCATGGCCGTCTCCCTCGGGCCGGCGTTGTGGCGCGCCGGGGTCCGGCTCCGGTTCCGCCCCGATCTGCGCCACCCCGCCGTGCGCCGGGCCGCCGGCCTCTCGGGCTGGACCCTGGGCTACGTCCTGGCCAACCAGGTGGCGGCCCAGACCATCAACGTCCTGAACCACCCGGGATCGGGCCGGGTCACCAGCTACGCCGTCGCCTTCATGTTCTTCCAGCTCCCCCACGGTCTGCTGGCGGTGTCGCTCATGACCACGTTCCAACCCGACCTGGCCCAGGCCTACGTGTCCAGGTCCTGGCCCGACTTCCACCGCCGGATGCTCCAGGGCCTGCGCCTGCTGGTGATGGTCGTGGTGCCGGCCGCGGTCGGGTACCTGGTCCTGAGCCTGCTGATCCGCGGGATCGGGCCCGACGCCGGGGCGTTCCAGCGGGCCCCGCTCGACGAGATGCTCCCCGTGGCCGATGCCCTCGCCGGCTTCGCGCCGGGGCTCATCGGCTTCTCGGTCTACCTCTTCGTCCTGCGGGGGTTCTACGCCCTCCAGGACACCCGCCGGCCGTTCTGGATCAACGCCGGGGAGAACCTCGTCAACATCGTCGCCGCCGTCGCTCTCCTGTCGTTCGGGCTGGTGGGGCTGGCCTCGGCCTTCTCGGTGGCGTACATCGTGGGCGCGGTGATCGCCCTCGCCGTCCCGCTCCGCAGCGTGCCGCCGGGCTTCGACCTCCGGGGCTTCGTCGCCACCCTCGCCCGCTGCCTGATCGCCGCCGCCCTCATGGCCGCCGCCGTGGCCGCCGTCGTGCTGGGCGCCACCGCCGGTGATGCCGACCGCCTCCTCCCCGCCGGGGCCGTGGCCGTGATGGTCGGCGGGGTGACCTATGCCGGCGCCGCCGTCGTCCTCGGCGTCGTCCGTGACGCCGGCTTCGCCGGCCGCCTGCCCGGCCCGCTCCGCCGCCTCAGCCCCGGCGCCCGGCCCGACGCCGCCGACCGCTGACCTGGCCCGGACCGGGCCGCCGGCAACGCTCCGCCGACCGGTCGGTATGCTCGCCCCCATGATCAAGCTCTTCCGCCGCTTCTGGAAATACCTCACCGCCGGGGCGAACCAGAAGTTCAACGAGAAGGCCGACCCCAAGATCCAGCTCGAGCAGGCCATCATCGAGGCCCAGGAGCAGCACCGCCGTCTCACCGAGCAGGCGGCCAGCGTCATCGCCCAGCAGAAGCAGACCGAGACGCGTCTGAACCGCAAGATGGACGAGCTGGAGAAGCTCAACGCCAACGCCCGCCAGGCCATCCTCATGGCCGAGGAGGCGGCCAAGGCCGGCGACACGGCCAAGGCCACCCAGTACACCCAGACGGCCGAGACCTTCGCCAACCAGCTCATCACCACCGAGGCCGCGGTCGAGGAGCTCAAGACCATGGCCCTCTCGTCCGCCCAGGCCTCCGACCAGGCCAAGGCGGCGGTGTCACAGAACGGCATGCTCCTCCAGCGCAAGCTGGCCGAGCGCCAGAAGCTCCTGAGCCAGCTCGAGCAGGCCAAGATGCAGGAGCAGATGAACGCGGCGATGACGTCCCTGTCGGCCACCGTCGGCGAGGACGTCCCCACCCTCGACGAGGTGCGCGACAAGATCGAGCAGCGCCACGCCAAGGCCCAGGGCATGTCGGAGCTCCACGGGCAGTCCGTCACGGGCCGGATGCTCGAGGTCGAGCAGGCGGCCCAGAACACCCAGGCCCAGGCCCGCCTGGCCCAGCTCAAGGCCGAGCTCGGCCTGGGCACGGCCGAGGCCGCCCCCGCCGCCGAGGCCGCCCCGGCGACGGAACCGGCGGCCGAGCCCGAGGCCCAGCCCGGGAGCTGACCCTCCGAGCCCGGCTCAGGGCGCCCAGGGGCAGTGGCGGCAGCCGGAGCCGCAGCAGGCGCCCTCCCCGGCGAGGGCGTCGGCGGTGAGCACCTGGTAGCCCGACGCCGGGTCGACGTAGGTGGCCGCGCCGGCGGTGAGGGCGGCCTCGTGAGCGGCCAGGATCTCGTCCCGGCGCGGGTGGCCGGGCGCCAGCCGGGCCGGGCTGGGGACGTGGCGCCAACCCGGCCTCATGGCCTCATCCCCGCGACTCTCCTCCGCCGTCATCGGCGGAAGCGGGAGACGACCTCGAGGTGGGACGTCTGGGGGAACAGGTCGAGCACCTCGGCCCGGTCCAGCCGGTAGCCGGCGGCGGTGAGGAGTCCGGCGTCGCGGCCCAAGGCGCCGGGGTCGCAGCTCACCAGCACGACGGCCTCGGCCCCGGTGGCCGCCACCCGCTCGACTCCGACCCGTCCCAACCCGGCGCGGGGCGGGTCGGCCACGACCACGTCGGCCCGGCTGGGCCGCCACCGCTCCAGGCGGGTACGGACGAAGCGGACGTCGTGGTCGGCCAGGTTGTGGCGGGCATCGGCCACGGCCGAGGCTGACGACTCCACAGCGATCACCCGGACGTCGGGCGGCACGACGGTGCCGGCGAAGAGCCCGACCCCGGCGCACAGGTCGACCAGGCGGTCGGCGTCGGGCGCCAGCTCCCCCACTGCGGCGGAGACCGCCCCGACCAGGGCGTCAGCCCCCTCCGGCGAGGCCTGGAAGAACGAGCGGGCCGACACCCGCCACCGTCGCCCACCCGCCTCCTCGTGGATCCACGCCCGCCGCCCGGCCGCCAGCTCGTCGGCCCCGACGACCACCACGCCGTCGGGGACGGCCACGCCTGCGGCCGTCGGCGCGGCCACCACCATGCGCTCACCCGTGCGGGCCCCGACCCGCACCGTCACCTCCTCGGCTCCGTCGAAGCACCCCTCCACCAGGAGGGCCTCGGCCGCCGGGTGGGTCACGAGGCAGGAGCTCACCACCACCGGGTCGTGGGAGTGACGGCGGCGGAAGCCGGCCCGACCGTCGACCACCACGGCCCGCACCGTGGTCCGGGCGGCGACGGCGGGCAGGGCGGGCCCGGCGACGACGACGGGGTCGGGGATCCGCCCCAGGCGGGTCAGGGCGTCGGTGACGACGTCCCGGCGCAACGCCCGTTGGGCCGGTTCGGCGACGTGCTGCCAGTCGCACCCTCCGCACCCCTCAGCCACGTGGGGGCACGGCGGGGGCCGGCGGTCGGGCGAGGGCTCCACCACGGCCACCAGCCGGGCCCGGGCGTACCGGGGGTGCTCCTCGACCACCTCGACCTGCACCCGTTCCCCGGGCAGGGCGCCGGCGACGAACACGGCCCGCCCGCCCGCGTCCCGGCCCACGCCCTCGCCGCCGGTGGCGATGCCGTCCACCACGAGCGTCTCCGGCCCGGCTCCCTCGGGCCCGGGCCCATGGGCGGCGTCGGAGGCGGTGCGGGCGGAGGTCACCGTCCGAGGCTATTGGTCACGTCGAAAGGTCATTGAGCCACAGATGCGGTAGCAGATCGACCTTTCGATGGCGACGCAAGATGACGGGTCGACGCACGGTACGGTCGGTGACCGACGCCACCCGCCGGGGGGGCAATCCAGGGGGACAGCCATGACACGCCATGCGGCGGACGATCGTCTCGACCTCACCCGGCGGCGAGCCCGACGGCCCCGCAGCCGGTGGAGCCTCCTGCTGGCCGCCCTGGCCGCCACGGCCGCCGTCGTGCCCGCCCCGACCAGCGCCGCCCCCGTCGCCCTGCCCCGGGCCGTCGGCCCTCTCGACTGCGCCAACTGGCGCTACGGCCCGGCCGACGAACCGGCCTCGCTCCCGTCCGAGTACGACCGGAACAACTACAAGCGCACCTCCCTGCGCGACTCCCGCCCCGCCCTGCGGAACTCACCCCAGAACCTCTGTGGCCAGAAGGGCGCGGCCGTCGACCTGGCCTGGGGGCTCTCCACCGGCTCCCCCACCACCCTCATCGCCGTGCTCGACTCGGGGATCCGTTGGCGTGACGCCGCCGCCATGGACGACCTGGCCACCAAGGCCTACATCAACCTGGGTGAGGCCCAGCCCCCCTGTCATCCGGGCGTGGCCGACGGCGACTGCAACAACGACGACCTCTTCGACATCCGCGACTTCGGCAGCGGACTTCCCGACCGCAACGGCAACGGCCGGCGCGACCCCGAGGATCTCATCCTCGATCCGGCCGTCAGCGACGGCGTCGACGACGACGGCGACGGCTACGTCGACAACATCTCGGGCTGGGACTTCCTCTACGGCGACAACAACGCCTTCGACACCGTCAGCTACGGCCACGGCACCGGGGAGGCCCTCGACTCCACCGCCGCCCCGAACAACGGGCGCAGCGTCGGCAGCTGCCCCCGCTGCATGTTCCTGCCCGTGCGGGTGAGCGACTCGTTCATCGCCGACGGGGGGCGCTTCGCCGCCGGCGTCCTCTACGCCCTCGACGAGGGAGCCGACGTCATCCAGGAGGCCCTGGGGTCGCTCAACAACCCGAGCCACGCCCAGGCCGCCATCGACGCCGCCTACGAGCGGGGGGTCGTCGTGGTGGGGTCCATGGCCGACGAGGCCGGCGTCCACCCCAACCTCCCCGGCGCCCTGGAGCGGACCATGGCCGTCAACTCGGTCACCGAGAAGTCCGAGGATCTGCTGGACGACAACGCCCCCATCGACGGCTACCTGGCTCTCAACGGCTGCACCAACTTCGGCGGCCGGGCCTTCGTCTCCGTGCCGTCCGACGGCTGCTCCTCGGAGGCCACGGGCCAGTCGTCGGGCATGATCGGCCTGGTCGAGAGCTTCGCCCGGGAGGAGGGGATCACGCCCCACCCGTCCCTGGCCGGGCTCACCGGGCGCCAGGCCGGCGACGTCCTCACCGCCAACGAGGTGATGCAGCTCGTCCGGGCCTCGGCCGACGACATCGACTTCGCCACCCCCAACGCCGTCGACCCGGCCAACAACTTCGGCACGCCCCAGGGCGACCTCATCGACACGGTGCGCTACCCCACCCGGCCGGGCTGGGACATGATCCACGGCTACGGGCGCATCAACGCCTACGAGCTCCTGAAGGCGGTGGAGGCCGAGGCCATCCCGCCCGAGGCCATGATCGACGGCCCCCACTGGTTCGACCTGCTGCCCACCACGGGCACCGTGGCCGTCACCGGCACCGTGGCCGCCGAGCGGGCCACGTCCTACGACTACCGGGTCGAGTGGGCCCCGGGGGTGCAGGCCCCGGCCCACCCGGGCGCCGACACGTGGACGGTGGCGGGCCAGCAGAGCGGCCTCACCGCCCCCACGTCGGGCACCTTGGCCACCTTGAACCTGGCCGCCATCGCCGCCTCCCTGCCCGGGGGCGGTTCCGGCCTCCCCATCGACGCCGGCGACGACGGGCGGCCGGCCGAGGAGCGCTTCTCGGTGCGGCTCCGGGTGGTGGTCACCGCCCACGGCGGCCCCGGCGACGGGCTGACCGGGGAGATGCAGAAGCAGGTGTTCGTCCACCACGACCCCGACCTGGTCGAGGGCTACCCGGCCCGCATCGACGGCGTGGGGGCGGCCAGCCCCAGCTTCACCGACGTCGACGGCGACGGGACGACGGAGCTGGTGGTCGGCACCGACGACGGCGACGTCCACGCCTACCGGCACGACGGCGGCGAGCTGCCCGGCTTCCCCATCCGGACGCAGCTGTCCCCGTGGTGGCCGTCGGCGTCGGGCACCGCCAGCGCCGACGGGATCGAACCCCTGCACGGGGGGCTCATGCTGGGCGGCCCGGCCATCGGCGACCTCGACGGCGACGACGACAACGAGCTGGTGGTGGGCGACCTCAACGGCCGCGTCCAGGTGTTCTCCCACCAGGGCACCCCGGGCGCCACCATGGCCGTCAACCCGAACTACTCCCGCGACCTCGTGACGGCCCAGGACAACAGCAACCGCACCAAGCCGGGCTTCCTTTCCACCCCGTCCCTGGGCGACCTCGACGGCAACGGCGACCTGGAGATCGTGGCCGCCGCCCTCGACCGCCACCTCTACGCCTGGCACCACGACGGCACGCCCGTCACCGGCTTCCCCGTCCTCGTGGTCGACCCGGCCAAGGTGGCCTCGGTCGACTCCATCACCCACAAGGTGACCTTCGCCGCCGGCTCAGGGGTGCAGGACGGAGGCGAGCTCCTGGCCACGCCGGCCCTGGCCGACATCACCGGCGACGGCCGGCCCGAGATCATCCTCGGGGCCCAGGAGCAGTACGCCGAGCCCCTCAACATCGGCGACGGGAGCAGCGCCGTCGCCATCCTCCAGCTGGCGGGCCGGGCCGGCAACAGCCGGGTCTACGCCATCTCCCCCGACGGGGCAGCGGCCACCGCCTCTCCCCCCTCGCCCCAGCACCCGCACGCCCAGGCCTACCTGCCCGGGTGGCCGGCCAAGGTGGCCATGGCCGCCACCAACCTGCTGCCCACCATCGGCAACGGGGTGGCCATGCCGGCGGCCGTGGCCGACGTCGACACCAGCACCCCGGGCGTCGAGATCCTGGTGGCCTCGGCGGCCGGCCCCGTCTACGTCTTCGATCGCCACGGCGACAGCGTCTACGGCACCGGCCCCAACGGCGACATCCCCCTCTTCTGGTCGAACACCGAGGCGTCGGGCACGTTCGGCGCCAACCGCAACAGCGACGACCTGCTCGCCAGCATGGTCGGCTTCGGCGCCCCGACCGTCGGCGACCTGAGCGGTGACGGGGCCCTCGAGGTGACGGCGCCCACCGCCGGCCTCACCCGCCTCATCGACCTGCTGGTCTCCGACCTCCAGCTCCCCAACGACGACCAGCTCTCCATGTGGGACGGCACCACCCGGATGCCGCTGCCGGGCTCGCCCCAGGCCACCTCTGACCTGGCCTTCTTCGTGGCCCCGGCCGTGGCCGACCTCGACGGTGACGGCGACCAGGAGAGCATCGCCGGCAACAGCACCTACATGATCTCGGCCTTCGACGGGTCGGGGGCGGCGCCGGCCGGGTGGCCCAAGCTCACCGGCGGGTGGACGGTCGGCACGCCGGCCGTGGGCGACTGGGACGGCGACGGCTCGCTGGAGGTGGCCCAGCCCCGGCGCGACGGGGTGCTGCTGGTGTGGACGACGGGGGCGGGCACGGCCACCGACGACGCCGTGGCCTGGTCGCAGTGGGGCTGCGACTCTCATCACGCCGGGAGCTGTGTCGATGCCGCCCCCGACGTGGCCCGCTACGTCGACCGCCTCTACGAGCTGATCCTCGACCGGCCCGCCGACCCGGGGGGCCGGGAGTTCTGGGCCGCCCGCCTGGCCTCCGGCACCGATCGCAGCCGGCCCATCCGGGCCCTGATGGCCACGGCCGAGGCCCGGCGCAAGATGTGCGACCGGTCCTACCGGCTGATCCTCGACCGGCCCGGCGATACCGGGGGGCTGAACTGGTGCGTCGGCCGCCTGGCCGCCGGGGCCGACATCACCGACGTGCGGGCCGTCCTGGCCGCCTCGGGCGAGATGTGGAACGAGGGGGGGCGCACGGCCGACGGCTACCTCGACGTGCTCTACCAGCGGGTCCTGGGCCGGCCGGTGGACGCCAGCTCCCGGTCGTTCTGGCGCTCTCGCCTCGCCGGCGGGTCGGCCACCGCTCGCCTGGCCGTGGCCCGGGCCGTGCTGCACAGCGCCGAGGCCCAGCGCCGGCTGGTCGACGAGCACTTCCAGCTCGTCTTCGGCCGCAACGCCGACCCGGCCGGGCGGGCCTACTGGATCGGTCGCCTGCGCCGGGGCCTCACCGACGTGAACCTGTTCGTGCACCTGTTGGCCAGCGACGAGCTCTACCGCCGGTCGACGACCTGACCCCGCCTACCATGCCCACGTGACCGTGCCGGCTGCTCCCCGTCCCATCTCGATCGTCCCGTCGGTGCTGCCGGCGGACTTCAGCCGCCTGGGTGAGGAGTGCATCGCCCTGGCCGAGGCCGGCGTCGACCGCATCCAGTGGGACGTGATGGACGGCCGCTTCGTGCCCAACCTCACCTTCGGGCCCGACGTCATCGCCGCCTGCCGCAAGCACGTCGACGTCCCCTTCGAGGCCCACCTGATGGTGCAGGCCCCGGAGGAGCTGGCGGCGCGGTACGTGGATGCCGGGTGCGAGATGCTGATCGTCCACGCCGAGTCCACGTTGCACCTGCACCGCACGCTGGGGGCGGTGCGCGACCTGGGCGCCGCTCCAGCCGTGGCCCTCAACCCGTCGACCCCGGCCTCGGCCGTGGCCCACGTGCTCGACCTGGTCGACATGGTGCTGGTGATGACGGTCAACCCCGGCTTCGGCGGCCAGGACTACATCGCCACGATGGAGCCCAAGATGGCGGTGATCCGGGGCATGATCGACGCGGCCGGGCTGGAGGTCGACATCGAGGTCGACGGGGGCAGCGGGCCGGCCACCATCGCCGGGGCCGCCGCCGCCGGGGCCAACGTCCTGGTGGCGGGCAGCGCCCTCTACCGCGACCCCGAGGGCCTGGCTCATGCCGTGGCCGACCTCCGGAGCCGGGCCGAGGGCGCCCGTCCCTCAGCGAGGTGAGGCGCACCCGCCCCCTCATGGGCCTCGTCGGGGTGGTGGCCATCGTCTCGGCCGCCTGCTCCGACGACGGCGATCGCACCGCCTACTGCGACCGCATCGCCTCGGTCCCCGACGTCGAGGAGATCCTGGCCTCGCTGGACACCAGCGACCCGGGCGGGGTGGAGAGCAGCATCGAGGACGCGGTGGACGAGTTCCGGGCCCTCGAATCGGATGCCCCGGGGAACATCCGGGGCGACGTGACCCGCCTGCGCGAGGGTGTGGAGCTGGTGCTGGAGGCGGTGCGGGACAACCCCAGCGACCTGCCTGGGGCCCGCGAGGCCATCCTGGCCCGCACCGACGAGCTGGCCGGCCTGGGCCGGGCCGGCGCCCGCGTGGCCAGCGATGCCCAGGCCGAGTGCGACCTGGAGTTGGAGTGAGGGGCGAGCCCGAGGCTCAGGTGTCGGCCATCTCCTGGCGGCGGGACACCACCTGGTCGACGATGCCGTAGGTCTTGGCCTCCTCGGCCGTGAACCAGCGGTCGCGCTCGGAGTCGGCCTCGACCTGCTCCACGGTCTGGCCCGTGTGCTCGGCGATGCGCTGGGCCATGAGCTTCTTCACGTAGAGGATCTGCTCGGCCTGGATCTGGATGTCGGAGGCCTGGCCCTGGAAGCCGCCGGAGGGCTGGTGCATCATCACCCGGGCGTGCGGGAGGGCGTAGCGCTTGCC
>CAZXRA010000156.1:0-10142 GCA_964643485.1 uncultured Iamiaceae bacterium
TGGTGGCCTTCTGGGCCCGCGACCGGGTGCGGGGCCCGCACCTGCCGCTGGAGCTGATCGTCCACCGCCAGACCCGGAGCACCGCCCTCCACTACGGGCTGGCCGACCGGGGCCTCGTCGCCCCCGGCCTGCGGGCCGACCTGAACGTCATCGACCTCGACCGCCTGGCCATCGACCCGCCCCGCATGGCGTGGGACCTGCCCACCGGCGCCCGTCGCTTCGTGCAGGGCTCCCGGGGCTACCGGGCCACGGTGTGCGCCGGCGCCGTCGTCCGGGCCGACGACGCGTTCACCGGCGAGCGCCCGGGCCGCCTGCTCCGGGGGCCGCAGGGCGGCCTGAGCCGCCGCGGATGAGCGGCGCGACCCGGCGTCAGGGACGGTTGAAGTACTCCGTCGAGCTGGCCAGGCTCCGCCACAGGGCGGGTAGCTGCCCGGTCCCGGTGAGGATGCCGGTCCAGTACGAGGCGCCGCTGGCATCGGCGGGCCGCTTGAGCACGAGGCAGTAGCTCCCCGCATCAATGTCGGCGGGAGAGGTGACGGTCGTGCTGGGACAGGTCACCCCGACGCCGATGCCACGCACCCGTCGCCCGGCCGCGTCGGACGTCCGGGCGAAGGCCCCGACGATGGTGCTCCGGCTCTCACCGTTGTTGAGGCGGCCGACCCAGTAGGACAGCCCGCCGGCATCAGCCTCCCGGTCGAGGAGCAAGGGGTAGAGCGCCTCGACGAAGACGACGTTGTCGCTGTCACGAGCGACGAAGAACTCAGTGGAGGCGAGGGCCGTCACCTCGGTTCCGAGGTAGTTCCCTCCGCTGAGGGCGCTCAACGCGCTCGACAGCTCGGAGGACGTGGCCGTCCGCCTCAGGTACTGGAAGTACACCCCGTGCACCCAGTTCGTCCGGAACTCGGTCGTCCCCATGACCGAGTCGAGGACGGCCACACGGCTGCCCCCACCGCCCAGGAACGTCGTCCAGAAGAGCACCTCGTTGCTCGCCGGCTGCCGCCGGAGGAAGTCCTCGAAGACGTGGGTGACGAACTTCTCGTTCGGCGTCAAGGCACTCGCCGGTGGAGAGCCCATGACGCAAAAGGCGGTGATGTTGGCGGCACAGACGACGGCGGCCAGGAACTTGGTGATCTTCATGCTTCTCCGATCAGGCTTCACTCGCCGATGTCTTCCGTGCAGACGTCCTTCGCCTGCTCGTCCAGCGATCGGTATTGGGTGGTGATGTGGTCACGGTCGTCCGGACTCGCAGGTCCGTCGACCAGGTTGAAGAGGCGACGTCGCAGGTCGGCCGCCGTCGCCCGCAGTTCGTCCGGCGCCCCGGCGACGAAGGCCTCGGAGAAGACGAGCCCGAGGGTGGCTTCTGCCGTCTTCCGAAAGGTGCTGTCCGTCGGCGCGTCGTCGAAGGAGGCGATCACGTTGTCGATCTGCAGGTTCAGGCCGGCACAGAACGCTTCTCGCCGCTCCGCGGACGTCGCCTCGACCCGCCCTCGGTCGGTCCCCGTCATCGAGATGACGACGACCGCCACACCGAGGGCCACCGTCACCACCGAGGCCAGGGCGAACCAACGCAGCGACGAGCGGCGGCGGGACATCAGGTCCTCGACCTAGAAGGGCAGGGGGAATGGCTGGCCCCACTTGCAATCGGGGTTGGTGGCTTCGGCAAAGGTCCAGTTGAACTTGTTCGAACTCACGGGGTTGCGATGCATGAGGAGACACCGGCTCTTGATGCTCGCGTTCACGCGAGCTTCGGCGAAGTCCTCCGTCTCGCTGTAGTGGAAGAACTGGTGGATGCCGCTCAGGTAGTAACCGGCCGCCTGGATATCCCCCTTGATGTCGTCGCCGAAGGCGATGTTCTTCGACATGAAGTACAGCGTCAGCTTGTCCGACCCCTGCCAGGCGCGGAGCAGCTGTATCTGGGCGGTCGGCTCCCGGTAGATGTAGACGTAGATGCCGACGCCCGTGGACACGCCGAGCTGGTCGTCGTCCCAGACGATGCAGGACGAGGCGAGGAGGCTCACCACCGTCATCATGATGCCCAGCCCGAGGAGGCCCCGCCGGGGTCGAACGACCCCTCCCGACGGTCGAGCAGGCCGGCCGATCGGGCGACGCCAGCGGGATGTGAATGAGGCGCGAGCCACGGACAGACCCTTCGTCACGACGAGTTGCTCGTTCACGGACGTGCCCCCTCGGCCGATGAGATCAGTTCTTCCACGCTCACAGCCGAGGTGGCGGTCAGCACGACCATGCCGTTCGGCGTGTCCCAGGTGACGACCGTCGCCGTCTTGCTCAGGGTGACGAGCACCCCCTGGCAGCCGTTGATCCTGACCTGGCGTGCCCCCCTGCCGAGGTACGGCGTCACCGCAGGGACCGACGCACCGGCCACCGTCTGGATCGCCATCTGGGCCCCGTCGGTCTCTCGGACGTAGGTCTCCACCAGGCTCGGTCGGAGGCCCAGGAAGGCGCTGATGTCACTGCTCGCGACCTTGCGTCCCGGTGTGGCACGACCCTGTGCCGTTGCCGCAGCGGCCGATTGCAGATCGGTGGCCTGATCGCCCTCGCCGAGGACGACGGCCCGCCACAGCCCCGCGCCCCGACTGCCCGGAACGGCCACCATCGGCAGGGCCCCCGAACTGCTGGCCGGGAACTCGGTGAGAGGACCGGCCTCCGAAGTGACCCGGCGCTGGCCGTTCGCCGGCACGAGGTTCTCGAGGGCATCCGAGGCACCGGTCACGACGGTGACGTGCTTGGACGCGTCCGCGGGGTCCTCGTAGGTGGTGGCGATCGTCGGAGTCTCGGCCACGGCATCGAGGCCGGGGTTCTCGACGAGACCACCGGATGTGGCCCGGAACCCCTTCGGCAGCCGGTCGCCGGGCACCCGCAGGCCGCCCTGACGGGCCGTGACGCACGTCGCCGTGGCGGGGGCCGCCCCCACCTGCAACGACTCCGTCCCCGACGGGCCGGCGGCCCGGAAGGCCACCACGCCAGTCAACAACACTCCGGCCACGGAACACGTGGCCAGGACGATACGAGGTTTCACACGCCGCTCCCGCTCTTCAACTTTTCGCCGTTGGGCGGGAATGGTTACACCGCCGGCGGCGAAGACACAAGGACTTCCTCGAGAATGTCAGGCCTGGTCAGACGGGGCCACCTGCCGGTTCGGCTCTCCGCTCGCCGCGGCTCAGGAGCCGCCGCTCCGCAGGACGGCCTGGGTCTGGACGGTCAGGGCCACGCGCTCGCCGTCGCCGTCGCGCATGTCGGTCTGCACCACGACGGTGCGCCGCCCGGCGTGGAGCACGGTGGTGGTGGCGGTGACGGTGCCCTGGCGCACGGCCCGGAACATGTTGGTCTTGGACTCGATGGTGGCCGTGCCCTCCGCCCCCTCCGGGAGGTTCAGGTAGGCCAGGATCGCCCCCAGGCTGTCGGCCAGGTTCATGAGGGCCGCTCCGTGGAGAACGCCGTTCACCGTGCAGCGGTCGTTGGCCCAGTCGAGCTCGCCGGTGACCTCGTCGACCGAGGCTCCGGTGAGGCGGACGCCGTTGGCCACGGCGAAGGGCATCGACGAGATGAGCGCCTCGAGATCCACGGGGGTCATGGTGCCACGACGGAGCGCCGGTAACCTGCCGCGGTGCCCGCCGACCTCACCGGTCTCCCCTCCGCCGAGCTGATCGCCCGCGCCGCCGCCGTCCGCGACGCGGCCCACGGATCACGGGTGACGTTCTCCCCGAAGGTCTTCATCCCCCTCACGATGCTGTGCCGCGACCGGTGCGGCTACTGCACCTTCGCCCAGCCACCGGCCCGCCTCGATGCCCCCTACCTCGACCTCGACGACGTGCTGGTGCTCGCTCGCCGGGGGGCGTCGGCCGGCTGCCACGAGGCCCTCTTCACCCTGGGCGAGGCGCCCGAGGAGCGCTACCCGGCGGCCCGGGAGTGGCTGGCCGAGCGGGGCTACGCCTCGACCACCGACTACCTCGTGGCCGCCTGCCGGGCCGTCCTCGACGAGACCGGCCTCCTCCCCCACGCCAACCCCGGCGCTCTCCCCCGCGAGGAGCTGGCCCGGCTCCGGGAGGTGAGCCCCAGCCAGGGGATGATGGTCGAGACCCTGCGGGCCGACCTGGCCGCCCACCGCGGCGCGCCCGACAAGACGCCGGAGCGCCGCCTGGCCACCCTGGAGTGGGCCGGGGAGTTGCAGATCCCCTACACCACCGGGATCCTGTGCGGCATCGGCGAGACCGAGGCCGACCGGGTCGCCGCCCTGGAGGCCATCGCCGCCGCCCACCGCCGCCACGGCCACGTGCAGGAGGTGATCGTCCAGAACTTCCTGCCCAAGCCGGGCACGGCCATGCGCGACCACCCGCCCTGCCCGCCCGAGGAGCACCAGCGGGCCATCGCCCTGGCCCGGCTGATCCTCCCGCCCGAGGTCCACGTCCAGGCCCCGCCCAACCTGGCCGACGAGGTGGCCCCCCTGCTGGCTGCCGGCGTGTCCGACCTGGGGGGCGTCTCCCCCGTCACCATCGACCACGTCAACCCCGAGCGGCCCTGGCCCCACCTCGACGCCCTGCGGACGGCCACGGAGGAGGCCGGCCACCAGCTCGCCCCCCGCCTCACCGCCCACCCCCGCTACGTGGCCGACGCCGGCCGGTGGATCGACCCGGGCCTGCACTTCGCGGTGATGGACCGGGCCGACGCCGAGGGCCTGGGCCGCGACGATCCCGGTGCCGTGTTCCCCAACAAGGTGGGCGAGGTCCGCAACGTGGGCGACGGGGCCGAGGTGGTGCTCGTCGGGCGGCGCTCCACCGCCTGGTACTCGGGGGCCGACGTCGCCCCCCCCACCCGGGTGCCCGGCGTGGCCGCCCCCCGCACCCGCCCGGTGCGCCAGGTGCTCGACGGCGTGCGCGCCGGCGAGCAGGTGGGCCACGACGAGATCGTCACCCTGTTCGGGGCGCGGGGCCGCGAGGTGGCAGCCGTGACCGAGGTGGCCGACGAGCTGCGAGCCCGGGCCGTGGGCGACGTCGTCACCTACGTCCGCAACCGCAACATCAACTACACGAACGTCTGCACCTTCAAGTGCACGTTCTGCGGCTTCTCCAAGGGGCCCCGGTCGCTCAACCTGCGGGGCACGCCCTACCTGCTCACCCTGGACGACATCGCCGAGCGGGTGCGGGAGGCCTGGGAGGTGGGCGCCACCGAGGTGTGCCTCCAGGGCGGCATCCACCCCAGCTTCGACGGCGACTACTACGTCGACGTCACCCGGGCGGTGAAGGAGGCGGCGCCGGGCATCCACGTCCACGGCTTCACCGCCCTGGAGGTCACCGAGGGGGCCAAGCGGCTGGGTGAGCCCCTGGCCGACTACCTGCGCCGCCTCATGGACGTCGGGCTGCGCACCCTGCCGGGCACGGCGGCCGAGATCCTCGACGACGCGATCCGGGCCGTCCTGTGCCCCGACAAGATCGACACCGACGAGTGGCTGGAGGCGCACCGCACCGCCCACTCCGTCGGCCTGCGGTCGAACATCACGATCATGTTCGGGGCCGTCGAGTCGCCGGAGCACTGGGCCCGGCACCTCCTGCGCACCCGGGCCCTCCAGGCCGAGACGGGTGGGTTCACCGAGTTCGTGCCCCTGCCCTTCGTGCACATGGCGGCCCCCGTGTACCTGCGGCACAAGGCCCGGCGGGGCCCGACGTTCCGCGAGGTGGTGCTGATGCACGCCGTGGCCCGCATCGCCTACGACGGGCTCGTCCCCAACATCCAGGCCTCGTGGGTGAAGCTGGGCGCCGACGGGGCCCGCCAGCTCCTCCGGGCCGGCGTGAACGACCTGGGCGGCACCCTCATGGACGAGACCATCTCCCGGGCCGCCGGCGCCTCCCACGGCCAGGGCATGGACGAAGAGGGCTTCCGGGCCATCGTCGAGCCCCTCGGGCGCACCCTCGCCCAGCGCACCACCCTCTACGAGCCGGTGGCCGCCACGCCCGCCTCCTCCCCGGCCTGACCGACCCCGGGCGCGTCGATCCGGCGCCCGGGGGAAAGGTTGACGACGTGACCGATCCACCGCCTCCGCTCCCCATCTCGCCCACCCCGCTGGGGACGGCACCGGCCACCAAGGCCCTGGGATCCGACCTCGACCCGCCAGTGAAGGAGGCGGTCGATGCCCTGGTCGAGGCCATCGGGCCGGCGGCCAACGCCGACCTCATCCGCGACATCCTCCGCACCGGCGCCCGTCTGGGCCGGGACGACGTGGAACGCCTCGACCTCAAGATCAGCCGGGCCGCCCTGGCCGAGATGCGCGACGCCTTCGCCGTCTTCGCCCCCTACCGCCATGTCCCCAAGGTCACGATCTTCGGGTCGGCCCGCATCGGGAAGGGCGATCCCCTCTACGCCCAGACCCGGGAGCTGGCGGCGGAGATGGCCGATGCCGGGTGGATGGTCGTCACCGGGGCCGGTCCCGGGATCATGCTGGCCGGGATGCAGGGGGCCGGGCGCGACCGGTCGATCGGGGTCAACATCCGCCTGCCGTTCGAGCAGGAGGCCAACGAGGTCATCACCGGCGACCCCAAGCTCGTCACCATGAAGTACTTCTTCACCCGCAAGCTCATGCTGATGAAGGAGTCGGCCGCCTTCGTCGCCATGCCCGGCGGGTTCGGGACCCTGGACGAGATGGTGGAGCTGCTGACCCTCCAGCAGACGGGCAAGGCGGTGCCGGCGCCCATCGTCCTCCTCGACGAGCCGGGCGGACGGTTCTGGGAGGGGTGGGCTCGGTTCGTCCGCGAGCACATGGAGGCCGGGGGCTACATCTCCCCCGGCGACCTGGCCCTGGCCGACCGCACCGACGACGTGGCCACAGCCGTCGACGTCATCACCGACTTCTACCGGCGCTACCACTCGATCCGCTGGGTGGGGAACCGGCTGGTGATCCGCCTCTCGTCGGAGATCACCGACGACGAGCTGGCCGTCCTCAACGAGCGGTTCGGACGCCTGTGCACCGAGGGGGGGATCGAGCGGTCGGGGCCCTTCCCGCCCGAGAAGACCGACGACGACCACGTCGACCTACCCCGCCTGGCCCTGGCCTTCGACGTGTTCCAGATGGCCGGCCTGCACCACCTGGTGCGCGCCGTGAACGGCCTCCCCGGCGCCTGACCCTCTCCGTTCTTGCGCCCGGATGTCGCCCTCACGACGACATCTCGGCGCAAGAACCCGCCGGTCCGATCACCCTCTCCGTTCTTGCGCCCGAATGTCGCTCTCACAGCGACAGCTCGGCGCAAGAACGGATCAGTCGTCGGGCTCGGAGAGGATGTGAGCAGCCTTCTCGACGGCCCGGCGGGCCCGAGTGAGGCGCTTCTCGTCGACGGGGAGCTCGGTGCCTCCGGCGTCGATCGACTCCCGTAGGCGGACGAGGGCCAGGTCGGCCAGCTCCTCGGCGATGGCCTCCAGGCGGCCCCGTATCTCGTCGAACTCTCCGGCCATCGGGGGATGATCGCGCGCCCTGCCGGCGCGCGCGGCACACTCGTCGGATGCAGACCGTCGCCCTCACCGCGCTGAAGGGCGGGGTGGGCAAGACCAGCACCACGGTGAACCTGGCCGCCCTGGCCGCGGCGGCCGGCTACCGCACCCTGGTGTGGGACCTCGACCCCCAGGCCGGGGCCACGGCCTGCCTGGGCGTGAAGCCCAAGCTGCGGGGCGGGGCCCAGCGTCTGCTCGGGTCCGACCGCGACCTGGCCGGCTCCATCCGGTCCTCCGAGGTGCCGGGGCTCGACGTCCTGCCCGGCGACGTCACGCTGCGGGAGGCCGACGTGATCGTCAGCGGCAACCGCAAGCCCCGTCGGTCGATGCGCCGGGTGCTGTCCGCCGTGTCGGGCGACTACGACGTCGTGCTGGCCGACTGTCCCCCCGGCGTGGGGCCCGCCACCGAGGTGTTGGTGCGGTCGGTCGACCTGTTGCTGGTGCCCGTCGTCCCCGCCCCCCTCGACCTGCGGGCCCTCGACCGCTTCGACGAGGTGGTCACCGACCTGGGGGCACCCAAGGAGCTGCTGGCGCCCTTCCTGTCGCTGGTCGACCGGCGCAAGCCCCTGCATCGCAAGCTGGTCGACGAGGTGCGCACCACCCGACGATTCCTCGGGGCCTCGGTGCCCGTCTCCTCGGCGGTGGAGCGCATGCCGGTGGAACAGGTGCCGACCGTGGTCGCCGCCCCTCGTTCGCTGGCGGCGATCGCGCTGCGGGACCTGTGGGCCGAGGTGTCCGACCGCCTCACCCTGCCGCTCCCCTCCCGCCGCCCCTGACCCGACGTCGGTGCTCGGAGCCGTGGCGTCGCGCCGATAGGGTCGACCAGTGGCCAGACGACGGAAGCCCGAGGACCTGCACGAGTACGTGTCCTTCGACGATCCCGACGAGGACCGCACCTGGGTCTTCGACGTCACCTTCCTCACCAGCCCGTGGACGTGCATCTTCGGGCGGGGCTGCCCCGGCGTGCTCGACGGCCCGGCCGAGGAGATGGTCCAGGGCTGCTGCTCCTACGGCGCCCACTTCACCGGCGAGGAGGACCGGGCCCACGTGGAGAACGTCGCCGTCCGGATGACGGACGAGCAGTGGCAGTTCCGCAAGGTGGCCAAGAAGCGGGGCGGCCCCATCAAGGTCAACAAGGAGGGGGAGACGGTCACCCGCCTGGTCGACGACGCCTGCATCTTCCTCAACCGCCCCGGCTTCCCCGCCGGCCCCGGCTGCGCCCTGCACCAGGCCGCGGTGCAGGCCGGCGAGCGCTTCATGGACTGGAAGCCCGAGGTGTGCTGGCAGGTGCCCCTGCGCCGGGTGGACGAGACCGACTCCTACGGGCACGTCGTCTCCACCCTGCGGGAGTGGAAGCGGCGCGACTGGGGCGACGGCGGCTCCGAGTTCCACTGGTGGTGCACGGCCGACGACGGCGCCTTCGTCGGCCACCAGCCCGTGTACATGGAGATGCGGGACGAGATCATCGAGATGACCGACCGCCGGGCCTTCCAGATGTTCGTGGAGTACGTCGAGGCCCGGGGAACCACCACCTTCCTCCCCCACCCCGCCATCCGTCGCCGGTAGCGAGTCAGCGCTCGCAGACGAAGACGTGCTCCAGGCCGGGGCGGTCGGGGGCGTCACGTACCTCGACGAGACAGAGCCCGCTCTCGGCGATGCATCTCTCGACCTCGGCGCGGGTGCGGAAGCGCAGGGTGGAGTCGGAGATGAGGATCTCGCCGGAGCTCTCGAAGCGGTAGGTCCAGCGGAAGGAGACAAGGGGCAGGGCCACCTCGGTCAGCTCCACCCAGCTCTCCACGACGCCCACCTCCGGCACGACGGTACGAGAGCGCGAGGCCGCGGGGTTCCACGTGCGCCACGCCTCTCGGCTCGGGTCCCGCACCTCGAAGGCGATGCGCCCGCCGGAGCGGACGGCGGCGCCGATGCCCCGGAGGGTGGCCACCAGGGCGGCGTCGTCCAGGAACACCTGGGCCACGTTGCCGGTCATGGTGGCCAGGTCGACCCGGAGCGGAGGCAGCGACGTGGCGTCGCCGTGGATCCACGTGACCCGCTCGGCGTGGGGCTTGGCCCGGGCCACGTCGAGCGACGCCTCGGCGGGATCGACGGCAACGACGTCGAGCCCCCGCTCGGCCAGCAGGCAGGCCAGCGTCCCCGTGCCGCACCCCACGTCGAGGACCGATCGGGCTCCGGTCTCCACCACCAAGCCGAGGTACAGGTCGAGGTCGGAGCGGTCGGGATCGAGCGGGTCGTAGAGCCGGGCCAGACGCGGATCAGCGAAGAGGGCGTCGACCACCTGGGAAGCGTAGAAGGTCTCCGTGATCTCGCCGCGGGGGCTTGGGGGGGGGGGGGGCCCGGGGGGGGGGGGGGGGGGGGGGGGGGGGGGGGGGGGGGGGGGGGGGGGGGGGGGGGGGGGGGGGGGGGGGGGGGGGGGGGGGGGGGGGGGGCGGCGGGGGGCGGGGGGGGGCGGGCGGGCGGGCGCCGCGGCGGGGGGGGCCGGGGCGCAGCGCCGCCCCGCGGCCGGGGGGGCCGCCCCGCCCGCGCCGGGGCCGGCCCCCCGCCCCCCCCCCCCCCCCCCCCCCCCCCCCCCCCCCCCCCCCCCCCCCCCCCCCCCCCCCCCCCCCCCCCCCCCCCCCCCCCCCCCCCCCCCC